>CAYJRR010000094.1:0-17854 GCA_964372275.1 uncultured bacterium | reverse complement strand
CAGCGTCTGCTCGAGGTGGAGGGGATCGGGGAGAAGCGGGCGGCCAGCCTGCGCGAATCGTGGCAAACGCATCGTGAGATCCGCGAGGTGATGGTCTTCCTCCAGAGCTTCGGCGTGACGCCGGCCTACGCCCACCGCATCCATCGCAAGCTCGGCGCGGGCGCGGCGCGGATCGTCCGCGAGGATCCCTATCGCCTGGCCGACGAGGTCTCCGGAATCGGCTTCAAGACGGCCGACGGGATCGCGCGCAAGGTGGGGATCGCCGAGGACTCGCCGAAGCGCGTCGACGCCGGGGTGCTGTTCTGCCTGCGCGATGGTGCCGGCGACGGCCACTGCCACCTCCCGCTCGAGGCGCTCGCGTCGCGCGCCGCCGAGCTGCTGGGCGAGGAGCGGCGTCCGGCGATCGGGGAGTCGGTGGAACGGCTCCGGCGCGAGGGGCGGGTGGAGGTCGAAGGGGCGGACGGCGGACGGGGCGACGTGGTCGTCGCGATGCTCCCCGAACTGGCTACCGCGGAGCGCGCCGCGGCGCGCGCGTTGGCGCGGCTGTGCACGGCGAAGCCGTCCCTCGACCGGCCGCTGGAGGAGGCGAAGGCCGTCGACTGGGTACAGCGGGAGACCGGCCGCGCGCTCGCCGACCGGCAGCGGGAGGCGGTGCTGCGCGCCGCCGGAGGGAAGGTCACGGTGATCACCGGCGGGCCCGGCACCGGGAAGACGACGGTCGTCGACGCCTTGAGTCGCGTGGTGCGGGCGCGGCGCGAGCGCATCCTCCTCGCCGCGCCGACCGGACGCGCCGCCAAACGCCTCTCGGAAGCGACCGGCCTCGAAGCGCGCACGGTGCACCGCCTGCTCGAAGTCGAGCCGCGTACCGGGACGTTCGCCCGGAACGCCGGCAATCGCCTGGAGTGCGACGTGCTGGTGATCGACGAGTGTTCGATGGTCGACTTGCCGCTGTTCCGCTCGATCGTCGAGGCGGTGCCGGACGGCGCGCGCCTGGTGCTGGTGGGGGACGCCGACCAGCTTCCGTCGGTCGGGCCGGGCAACGTACTCCGGGACGTGATCGCCTCCGGAAGCGTTCCGACGGTGAAGCTGACCGAGATCTTCCGCCAGTCGACGCGGTCGGGGATCGTCCTCAACGCCCACCGGGTCAACTCCGGCGAGATGCCCGAGCTCGACGCCGACGACTTCTTCTTCGTGCCGCGCGACGACCCGGAAGCGGCGGTGGCGACGGTGTGCGAGACGGTCGCGGAGCGGATTCCGCGGCGCTTCGGCCTCGATCCGACGCGCGACGTGCAGGTGCTGGTGCCGATGAACCGCGGGGTGGGCGGGGCGCAGAACCTGAACGCCGCGTTGCAGGCGCGGCTCAACCCGCACGGCCGGGAGGTGTCGGCGGGTCCGCGCCGCTTCCGGATCGGGGACCGCGTGCTGCAGCTCCGCAACGACTACGACAAGGAGGTCTTCAACGGCGACCTGGGGCGGGTCACCGGCTTCGACGATCACGCGCGGGTCCTGGAGGTCGAGATCGACGGCCGGCGAATCCTCTACGAGGCCGGCGACGCGCCGGACCTGGCGCTGGCCTACGCCTCGACGATCCACCGGGCGCAGGGCTCGGAGTACCCGGCGGTGGTGATCCCGCTGCTCACCCAACACTACGTGATGCTCCAGCGAAACCTCCTCTACACCGCGATCACCCGCGGAAAGCGCCTCGTCGTCCTGGTCGGGAGCCGGCGCGCCATCTCGATGGCGGTCGCCAACGTCTCCGGTGGCGAACGCTTCACCCTTCTCGCGCGGCGCCTCCGGGAGGGCGCGTGAGCCGGATGTCGGCGATACGCCTGCTGCGTTGGTACGACGCGAATCGGCGCGATCTGCCGTGGCGCGTCGATCCCCCCGATCCGTACCGCACCTGGATCTCCGAGATCATGCTTCAGCAGACGCGGGTCGATACCGTGATCGGCTACTTCGAGCGGTTCCTGGCGCGTTTCCCGGACGTGGTCGCGCTTGCGGACAGCCCGCTCGACGACGTGCTCGCCCGATGGTCGGGACTCGGCTACTACGCGCGCGCCCGGAACCTGCACGCCGCCGCGCGCCGCATCCGCGACGAGCACGGTGGCCGCTTCCCGTCCGACCCCGACGCGGTGAACGCGCTTCCGGGAATCGGTCGCTACACCGCCGGCGCGATCCTGTCGATCGCATTCGGCGCCCGCGAGCCGTTGGTCGACGGCAACGTCGTCCGGGTGTTGTCCCGGCTCCACGCGCTGGAAGGGCATGCCAAAGAGCGTTCGCTGCACGATCGGTGCTGGGAGATCGCCGCGTCGCTCGTTCCGGATGAGCGCCCCGGGGATTTCAACCAGGCGCTGATGGAGCTGGGGGCAACCGTCTGCCTGCCGTCGAACCCGCGTTGCGAACGGTGTCCGCTCGCCGGCGACTGTGCCGCGCGCGCGCTCGGCCGCCAGGGAGAGATCCCGGCCGTGCCGCCGAAGGCGAAGCGGCCGCACCGGACGGTCGCGTGCGTGTTCGTCGAGCGCGGCGGGCGGGTGCTGCTCGTGCGCCGGCCCGACGAGGGTCTCCTCGGCGGTCTCTGGGAACTTCCGAGCGCCGAGCGCCCGGACCGGCGGCGGCGCGCTCGAGGCGCCGAGGATCGGAGCGGAGCGCCGCATGCGTGGCTATCGGCAGAGATCGGTTCGCGACTCGGGCTGCGGCTGGAGGCCGTCCGGCGAGTCGCCTCGGTCGATCACGCCTTCAGCCATTTCGACATGACGCTCGACGCGTACGCGTGCGAGGCCCACGGCGATACGCGCGCCGGAACCTGGGTCGGGCGCGAGGAGCTTGCGGAGTACGGGATCGGAGCCGCGATGCGGAAGGCGATCGAGGCCGCGTGGGCCCGTGCGAGCCTTCACGACGCCGCGGGCAGGCGCAAGGCGATGCGTGCGCCGCCGCCGTCGCGGTTCTCGGCGCGCAGGTCGCCGCCGAGGCGGCGTGCCAGGCCGTAGACCATCGCAAGGCCCAGCCCGGAGGAGCCGGGTCCCCGCGTGGTGAAAAAGGGCTCGAACAGACGTGGCAGCGATTCCGCCGGGATTCCCGGCCCGCGGTCGGAGACGACGACGGTGACCATCCCGTCGGACGCGCGCGAGTCGATCTCGATCGGTCCCGTTCCTCCTGTCGCCTCGTGCGCGTTCTTGAGAAGCTCGTAGAACGTCTCGCGCAGCTCGTCGAGCGGTGCCTGCACCGTCGCGCCGGACTGGAGGCGAAGCGCGATCTCGGTCGGTCCGAGCCGTGAGGCGACCGAGTCCGCTGCGGCGCGCAGCGCCTCGTCGACCGCCCCCGTCGCCGGCGCTCCCCCGGCTCGGCGCCGCGCGAACGCCTGGAGCTTCTGCACCGTCGTGGCGGCGTCGAGCACCGCGCCGTCGATCACGTCGATGTGTTCGGCGGCGGTCGGATCGACGTTGCGCCGGAGGAGCGTCGTTCGCAGGAGGACGGAGCTGAGCGCGTTGTTGACGTCGTGCGCCAGGCCCTCCGCGACCGATCCGAACGCCTCGATGCGCGCCTGCCGGACCGACTCCTCCTGCGCCTCGCTCAGACGTGAGAGCGCCGGCTCGAGCTCGGAGAGCGCCGACTTCAAGGCCCGGCGGAGCGCGGTTCGCAACTCTTGCGCCGGACGGGAAGGCGACCGGCGAGGCGACGGTTCGGGCGGCGGGACGCTGCTGGAGGGTTGTTCGATCATGGGCGATCCTGATTTCGGGACCGCGAGAATGGGTACGAACTTTTCGTTGTCAAACGGCGACGGCGTCGATCGTCACTCTGGATTGCCCCACGGGACGCGACCGAAGCGTTCGCGGAAGAGGCGAAGCCGACGCTCCTGTTCCTCGTCGACCCGTCCGGTCGCCGCCCACCGGAATACGATCTCGCCGTACTCCTGCCAACGGACGCGGATCGGCTCCTTCTCCGGCGCGAACCAGTCGGCCGCGACCGTCCGGCGCAGCGAGGGCGAATCGGGGAGGGTCTTGCCGTAGTAGATCATCGCCGACCGGCCGGTCGGGTAGTCGACGAGACGGCGGAGGACCTTCACCTCGTACAGACCGGAAACGTCGGAAAGGTTCTCCACGCTCGCGGGCGTCAGCGGGATCCATTCCGTCCAGAAGATCACGTGCTACGGACTCCGTCCCCGGACGATGGCCCTCGCGCGTTCCTCCCGGTCGGGATCGACGTAGATGCGCGTGAGGCGCACGCTGCCGGAATATCGCTCGTAGAGCGGCGTGTACTCCTCGATCGGTGTGAACCGATCGCTACCCGGGTCGTGTACGAACAGCTTCGGACCGTCGGCTCGCTGGAAGTACTTGGAGAGGACACCTTTGGACTCGGTCCGGAACGCTTCGATCCGCTCCGACGCGAGGGCGCTTTGCGTCTTGTCGAGGTCGTAGCCGCGGTCGAACTCGTTCACCTCCAACACCAGCTTCCACGGCCGGCGACGTACGATCGCCTGTGCCCAGCGATTCTTCGACGCGCGCAGGGTTGCGGTGAGGTGCACGTCATCGTGGCTCCGGTAGGCGTCGATCGAGGACGGAATGGCGTACTCGCCGTCGGCTTCGACGTAGTAGCTCTTGAGCATGTGGTCGAAGCAGATCGGCGTGTAGTGGTAGTAGACAGACAGGAACATGTGGTAGCGGGAGAGGAGGAAGTCCTCGAAGGCGAAGATCGCCCGCTTCGCCAGCGCCAGGAACGCCTGGCCGCCGCGCTCGGCGACCGAGAGGTTCGAGCTCAGCCAGTCGAGATCGAACTTCCCGTAGTGGACGCCGGTGTAGAACGAATCGCGCTGCAGGTAGTCCATCCGGTCGGCATCGAGCTCGCTGGAGACGATCTGACGCAGCAAGGGCGTCCAGTCGAGCCCGTCGGATACGAACGCCGACGCTCCGCCGGGGGGTGTGCGGCCGACCACCAGGCCGGCGACCGCGGACGGCGAGATCCCGTCGCCGCCGAGCTCCTTCTCGATCAGCGCCGTGATCTCGGAATCGAGGAGGATCTTGAGGGTGTAGTCCTCGTGGTTCGCGCGCCGTCCCTCGTCGCCGGGACCGGCCGTCCACGCCGGGAGCGCGAGGTCGGCGCGCGGGGGCATGATCGTCTCCGACGCGTGCGAGAGCGGCGCGTGGCCGACGTCGTGGAAAAGCACCGCGACGCGCAGCGCCTGCCGGAAGCGCCGGCGATCGGCCTCCGGCAACGCCCGCGCGCGGGCGAGGCTGTCGAAGATGCGCGACGCGACGTGCATCGCGCCGATCGAGTGCGCGTAGCGGGTGTGCGTCCCGCCGGGAAAGGCGAGGTCGGTGAAGCCGAGCTGCTTGACGTTCCGCAGCCGCTGGTAGAACGGGGCGTCGACCAGGTGCACTTCGGCCTGTGACAGGTCGATCGCCCCGTGGATCGGATCCCGGATCTGCGGCATGCGCGACTTCTAGCGGGATCGCTCCGACCCGGCAAGACCGGTCCGCCCGCCCGTCATCCTTCGTCGAGCTCGACGTGAACGTCCACGACCGTCCCGCCCGGAGTCAGCGTCACTTCGCAGGGAAGCCCGAAGACGTGGGTCGAGAAGACGGTGTTCGGTGGAAGCTCGTAGACCGTGTCGAAGTCCGACTCCGAGTTGAGGGTGGCGATCTCCGCCAGTACCTCCTCCTTCACCTGGTCCCAGGTCTGCGCGTCCGGGTTCGCCACGAACGCCTCCTTCCAGGCGTCGGTTTCGGGGAGGGTTTCGAAGCGCTCGGCCAGCGCGACGCGGATGCGCGCGAAACGGGCCGACTCCAGGGCCGCTTCGACCGGCTCCCGGAAGGCGGCGTAGGCGTCGGGATCCGACTCGCCGCCGCACGCCGAGGCGGCGCCCGGGAACGTGGGGACCGTGAGAGCCACGGCGGCCAGCGCGAGCGGGGCGAGAGCGGCGGTGGAAAGGCGGGGGCTCATGGCGACCTCCGGGAATTCGAGGCGTTCATCGCGGTGCGCGAGCCCACGCACGATGAATGCCAATTCATTCAGCTTGCAGGAGGCGCACTTACGGAGCGGCGCCCGCGTCCGGCGTGGATTCTGGAGTTCCCGTTGGGGCGGCCTCGCGACCTTGGGCCCGCGCGTTGGAGAGGTCGGCCACGAGACGGACGGCGCAGGTCTCGATCGGGTCGGTGTAGAGGGGCGGCAGACTGCGGCCGTCGTAACGCTGCTGGTGGAGCGCGATCCGTTGGTCCGAGCGAACGTCGATCTCGTCGTCGGCGACCACCGTTCCGCTCCGGTCGACGAGCCACGCGCGCAGGTGCGCCCGCGGCGAAGCGGACTCGACGCCGACGCCGCGCAGCTCGTAGTCGAGCGTGAAGCGCCAGAAGGTGATCAGCGCGGCGTCGGCGTCGATCTCGCGGAGCAGCGCCGCGATCTTCTCTCCGTCTTGCGGCTGCACCAGCCGCCAGTGCTCGGCCAGCTGCGCCTGCGACGCGTTCGTTCCGGAGAGGAACGGAAAGGCACGGTAGGCCTCCGCCGCGAGGACGGTCGCCGGATCGACGACGCGGAACCGCTCGGTCCGCCGCAGCGCATCGAGGAACTCCGGGATCCCCGTGGCGAAGATCCTCTCCGAGGTTGCGAGCGATGGATCGGACGGAAGGGGAGGATCGATCTGTCCGGGATGGCTCGGCGGCTGCACGACCCTGTTTCCGACGAAGGTGACGACCGCAATGCTCTCCACCGTGCGCATTCGGTTCGTGTCGACGCGCAGGCGCGAGCCGCACGCGATCGCGAGCGTGGCCACGGCTCCGGCCGCGAGAAACCTTTCGAGCCGCGACGTCACCCGCTTGCCCCTCCGCGGCCGTCGGGAGAGAGGAGCGTCGCGATCTCCTCCTCCGTGAGGAGCTTGCGCTCGCGCACCACCTCCAGCACCGGCCGGCCGTCGCGCACCGCCTGCTTCGCGACCTCGGCCGCGGCGAGGTAGCCGAGCCGGACGTTGAGCGCCGTCGCGAGCCCGGCGGTCGACTCGGCGTAACGCCGCGCACGTGCGAGGTCGAAGCGCAGCCCGTCGACGCAGCGCGAGGCGAACCGCTCCGTGCCGGCGGCGAGGATCCGGATGGCGAGCAGCAGGTTCCAGGCGGCGACGGGCATCATCACGTTGAGTTGCAGCTGCCCGGCGCCGGCCGCGGCCGAGACGACCGCATCGCAGCCGACCACCTGCAGGCAGACCTGGTTGAGCATCTCCGGCATCGACGGGTTCACCTTGCCCGGCATGATCGAGCTTCCCGGCTGCACCGCCGGAAGCTCCACCTCGGCGAGTCCGGTGAACGGACCGGAGGCGAGCAGGCGCAGGTCGGAGGCGATCTTTCCGAGCTCCAGGGCGGCACCGCGCAGTGCCGCCGAGAGGTGCGCGAAGTCCGCCATCGACGCGATCCGCGCGAAACGATCGCCGGCGGGCACGAGGGGGTGGCCCGTCCGTTCGGCGAGGAGCGCCACCGTCCGGGGTCCGAGCTCGCGCGCGGCGTTGATCCCGGTGCCGATCGCCGTCCCCCCGAGCGGCAGCGCGAGCAGCGACCGGGCCGCGTCGGCGACACGCCGCCTCGTGTCCTCCGCCACGGTCGCCCAGCCGCCGATCTCCTGCGCGATCGTCATCGGGACCGCGTCCTGCAGGTGCGTCCGGCCGCTCTTCGGAGCATCGCCGGCCGCCGCCCGCCGCCGTTCGAGCGCGGCGACCAGTTCCCGCATCGCGCCGTCGAGCGGTCCGCACGCGTCGAGGCAGGCCAGTCGCATGGCGCTGGGAAAGGTGTCGTTCGTCGATTGTCCGGCGTTGACGTGGTCGTTCGGCGAGACGGCGGCGCGATCGCCGCGATGGCGTCCCAGGCGCTCCGCGGCGCGCGCGGCGAGCACCTCGTTGACGTTCATGTGGAACGACGTCCCGGCGCCGGCCTGGAAGACGTCGACCACGAACTGGTCGGCGAGTCCCCCTTCTTCGACCTCCTTGGCCGCCGAGGCGATCGCCTCGGCAAGCGCCTGCGGAAGGACGCCGAGGGCGCCGTTCACTTCGGCGGCGGCTCGTTTGATCCGCGCGTAGGCACGGACCATCTCCGCCGGCATCCGGAAGCCGCTGATCGGAAAGTTCGTGAGCGCGCGCGCCGTCTGCGCGCCGTAGTAGGACTCCGCGGGAACCTCCACGGCCCCCAGCGAGTCGGTCTCGATTCGCGTCGCCATCGGTAAAGCCCTTCGGTCTCGGCGGGGACACTCCCCGGACCCCTGCCGAGAGGGTAGATCCGATCGGCGTCGCGGACAGGACTACTCTTTCGGTTTGACCGGAGTCAGACCGGTCTTCCCCTTGAAGAAGTTTGCGTTCTTCGCGATGTAGCTCTTCCACTTGTCCGGGACCGAGTCGGCCATGAAGATCGCCTCGACCGGGCACTCGGGCTCACATGCCCCGCAGTCGGTGCACTCGTCCGGGTGGATGTAGAGCTGCTGGGCGTCCTCGTAGAAGCAGTCGACTGGACAGACGCCGACGCACGAATTGTCCTTCGTGCCGATGCACGGTTCCGTGACGACGTACGCCATTGAAAGACCCCCTCCCGTTGGTCTGTTCGATGCGCCGTGCGGCGACTACTCTTCCTTGGGCTTGCAGGGCGTGAGGCCCTCCTTGCCCTCGAAGAACTTGGCGTTCTTCGCGATGTAGCTCTTCCACTTGTCGGGGACGTCGTCCTCCATGAAGATCGCCTCGACCGGGCACTCCGGCTCGCAAGCACCACAGTCGGTGCACTCGTCGGGATGGATGTAGAGCTGCTCGGCATCCTCGTAGAAGCAGTCGACGGGACAGACGCCGACACAGGCCTTGTCTTTCGTCCCAATACAGGGCTCGGCTACGACGTACGCCATCTTAAGAATCCCTCCGAAGCGACCAGCGATCGTTCACGGCGAACCACCCGAATCTTCAACGACCTACGAATTGTAGTGACCCTGTCGATTCGGGTAAAGCGTGGCCCCCCTCATAGCCGTACCCCTTTGTCGGCGCAAGCGGTTGCCGGCTTTCACGGATCCGGACGATGCTGCCAACTGCCGTCGGCCGCGCGGCGCGCCCGGCCTTTCGCTTCGAGCCATTCCAAGTGCGCGAGCACGCTGCGCGCGGCGAAGGGGTGGAGGAGGGCCGGGACGTCGGCGTAGACCCGCTGGACGATCGCCTCCGGCGTGGCGCAGCCGGCCGCGAGCGCCTCCTGGACTTGCCGTTCGCGCTCGTCGCGGTGGGCGCGGTATTCGCGGATCTTCGGGCTGCTTTCCGCCAGGACCGGACCGTGTCCCGGGAACAGGGCGCGGAGCTCCATGCCGGCCAGCCGATCGAGGGAGGCGACGTAGTCGGCCATGTCGCCGTCGGGTGGATCGATCACCGTCGTCCCCATTCCCAGGATGAGATCGCCCGAGAAGAGCGAGCGCGTCGACTCCTCGACGAAGGCGAGGTGGCCGCGCGCGTGGCCGGGGGTGTGGACGGCGCGGAGTGGCGCAGCACCGGTGTCGAGCGTCGCGCCGTCCGACAGGCACTCGTCGACCGTCACGGCGCCTGCGAGCCGGTCCCGGGTCTCCGGGTGGGCGCAAACCGGGATCCCCAGACGCGCGCGCAACGCCTCCACGCCTCCGACGTGGTCGTGGTGATGGTGGGTGACGGCGATCCGCGATGGGCGCCTACCTTCTCGGGTCAGCGCCGCCAGAAGGTCGTCGAGGGCGCGGGCCTCGGCCGGGTCGGAGGCGCCGGGATCGATCACCACCGGGCGCGCGCCGCCGACGACGTAGCAGTTGGTGTGGGTCGCGGGTGGAAGCGTCGGCGTGCGGAGCGGGACGAGCAGCGTGCCGTGCCGCATCTCGATGCGGGTCACCTCGCCGCCGCGCGCCTCGGGGATTCCGCGGGCGGCCTCCGGCCAGCGCGAGGGGTCGTCGATCGCGGCGGCGACGCGGAGCAGGTGGAGGACCGGCGGGGCGACCAGCGCCCGTCCGCGCTCCCACTCGGCCAGCGCGTCGGCGGGGGCGATCCAGCCCCCTTCCGCCAGCTCGCCGGGGATCACCTCCGGCGTCTCGCCAGGGGGGACCTCCGCGAGGAAGTAGCGGGTGTCGAATCGGATCGGCGCGAAGGGTGGGGTGATCCAGTGGCCGGCGTCGATCAGCGGCGACGGATCCGGCGACATCCCGGTCTCGCGGACGAAGTCGGCGAAGCTCGCCGAACCCGGGGCGCCGCGGCGCAGCAGAAGGCGCCGCCGCCATTCTCGCCGGAGGTCGGCGCCGATCCGGCCGGCATTGCGGGCGAACAGGACGCCGGTCTCTTCGAAGCACTCGCGGAGCGCCGTCACGCGAGACGGATCGGTGTCGCGGTGGTCCGAGCCGGCGGCGCCCGGTTCGCCATTGCCGGCGGCGATCTCCGCGTCCGCCCGGTCGGCGGCGCCTCCGGGGAAGGCGTGGAAACCCGCCATGAACGGGACGGCGTCACCACGACGTACCCAGTAGAGTTGCGGGCGGGAACCGCCGGCGGGCCGCCGGTGGAGGACGAGCGCGGCGGCGGATCGAGCGGGCCTGGGCTCCATCGACGCAGCTCAAGTCGAGAGGTCGTGCTCGCCTTCGGGGAAGAAGTCGTGCTCGGCGCCGGTGAGCCCGGTTCGCTCGCGATTGGACGCGAGCGTGCGGTCGAAGTGGAGCCGCCCGACGCGGGTCATCCCCCACCAGACGAGCGCGAATCCGCCGATCGCGGCGAGGCGCCAGGCGGCCACCGCCAGCCCCTCCTCCCCGAAAGATCGCCGGAACAGCAGCAGGCCGAACGCGGACCCGGCGAGGAAGCCGAAGCAGGAAAGGACCATCGCCGCCCGCGCGGCGTAGAGGGCGCGGATCGAGATCCCCACTCCGGCCACGTCCTCGCGCCGGTCCCGATCGGCGACGTCGGTGAGCGTCGCGCCGCAGCGCTTGCAGAGGCGTCCCCCCATGCAGGTGGCGCGGCAGTCGGGGCAGACCTTGATCATCGGGCCGCGAAGTCTACCCCGAGGGCCGCCGAGGCGCCATCGGCCGTCGCGGGCGGAGGGGTGCCGGGAGGGCCCGGTGGAGCCTGGAGGGAAGACCGTTCGGCCGGCTGCCAGCGAAGGACTCGCCAGAGTGGATGCGCGCGTGCGAGATCCATGAAGTACCGTTCGTGCTCCTGCTCCAGATCGGCCATCTGGCGGAGCCGCTCGACCATCTCCGGGTGCCCCCCTTCGCCGGCGAAGCGCGCGGCGTCGTCGTACTCGTGCACGTTCTGGGTCTCGAGCCGGCCCGCTCCGTACATCGGGAGATACCAACCGCCGACGTGGCAGAGGAGGCCCAGCACCGTTCCGAGGGCCCCCATGCACCGATCGCGAAGCCGGTCCGGCGGGCTGCCAAGCGCCGCGAGGAACTCCCCGACGTCGCGGCGGTGCACGCGCTCCTCCTCCTCGATGCGGCGGATGCGTGCCCGTTGGTCGGGGTCGCGCACCGAACGCCAGTGTCCGCGATAGGCGTTCGCCGCCGCCAACTCCCCCGAATAGGCGAGCCGCAACAGCCGGATCAGGCGATCCCTGCTCTCCTCGGCGTCGGTGGTGTCGCCCATGTCACCCGCATGCTGCCACCCCCGCGGCGCGGCGGCCATTGCCAAGGCGGACGAACGGGGCTATCACTATGTTCCTATTGTTCAGAAACTTATGAACTACCAGACCGAACCGCTTTCCACCGAGGTGCGCGGCCGGCCGGAGGCGGCGTGGCGGTGGGCGGCGCGCGGGGCACGCCGGATCGACGCGCTGCTCGCCACCCGCTTGCGCGGGTCGCCGCGCTCGTTGCGCGATCCGTCCGAACGCCTCCTCCGTTCCGGCGGGAAGCGCATTCGGCCCGCCCTGTTGCTGCTGTGCGCCCGCGCCGCCGGTCCTCGCCTCCGGGGGGTGTCGGGTCTCGCCGCCGCGGCGGAAGCGGTCCACGGCGCGACGCTCCTGCACGACGACGTGATCGACGACGCCGCCGAGCGGCGGGGCATCCCGGCGGCGCGCGCCACGTTCGGGAACGCCGCGGCGGTTCTCGCCGGAGACCACCTCCTCGCCATCGCCTTGGAGCTCGTCCTGCGCGCCGAGCTCCCCGGGGCGGTGGGAAGCCTGGTGGAGGCCATCCGCGCCATGGTCGAAGCCGAAGGGCTGCAACTGCAGGCGCGTCGGGAGCCGGTCTTCGACGCCGACCGGTGCCTGGAGATCTGCCGCGGAAAGACGGCGAGCCTGTTCCGCTGGTGCGCCGCGGTGGGGGCCGCCGCCGGCGGCGGGTCGGAGGGCCAGGTGCGCGCGCTCGCCGAGCTCGGAGAGCGGGTGGGGATCGCCTTCCAGTTGCGGGACGACCTGTTGGAGCTGGCCTCTCCGCGCGGCATCGCCGAAGACCTCCGGCAGGGCGCGTACACGCTGCCGATGGTCCTGGCGGCCGCCGAGCGAAAGGGGCTCGGCGCGCGCCTGGCCGCGGCCGCCGATCGTGTCCGTGGCGGGGAGTCGGACCCGGAGGCGCTCGAACGGATCGCGGCGGAGATCGCCGGGACCGGCGCGCCGGCACGGGTGCGGGAGACGATCGGGGTGTTCACCGCAGCGGCGCTGGCGAGCCTTTCGGCGCTCGACCACTCTCCTGCGCGCGAGGCGCTTGCCTCGCTGGTGCGTTCGCTGGCCGTCCGGGGGTCGTGACGGTCAGGGGTCGGACCGCAACGCCCGCAGGTCGGCCTGACCCTGTTCGAGCAGGCTGCCCAGCATCTCGCCCGCAACGGAGGCCAGCTCGGCCATTCGTTCCACCCGCTGTGCCTGCGCCCGCGCGGCCGCCGGCGAGCGGCCGCCGGGTCGCTTGCGGATCGCGTGCGCGACCTCGCCGAGCGTGGCGGCGATCTCCTCGACCTTGCGGCGCTCGCGTTGGCGGAAGACGCCGGTCACCATCTTCCACACGTCCTCTTCGGCGATGAACCGCTCGCGACGCTCGCCGGGTCGGCGCAGGCGATGCACGCAGCCCCAGCGCTCCAGCTCGGCGACGGAGGTCGAGACGGCCGCTTTCGAGAGTCCCAACCGCTTGCCGATCGCGGCGGCGTCGGCCGGCTCGCCCGTGAGATAGAGCCAGGCCCAGACGTGCCCCAACACGCGACGGAATCCCCACATCTCGATCGCCGATCCGATCGCGTCCAGGAAGCGATCTTCGGCGTCGGCCGGGACGTTGCGCGTCATGCGACCGGGGATCCTACGCCAAACCGGCGCACGGCGCATGCCGTCTCCGGAGCGCGGCCGGTCGCCCGGCCGCCCGGCCGAGGGCGGCACTTGACCCCGGCCCTCCGTGGTATTATTTGTTCAGAAGTTTCTGAACGAACAAAAACAGGAGGGTCGCCATGTCGGTCCGTGAGGATGCCATTTTCGAATGCTTCGCCGCCGCGCAGGCGGGCGACACCGCGGCGCGGACCGCGGAGTCGTTCGTCGACGTCGAGGAGTACGAGAACGCCGTGATGTATCCCGCCTTCGCCGCATGGGCGCGCCGCGCCGGCTACCCCAAAATCGCCTCGCTCTTCCTCAAGGTCGCCGGCGAGGAGAAGCTGCACGCCAACTGGCTCCGCGGTCTCCACGCCGATCTCGGCGTCCCTCGCGAAGGGGCGGACACGGCACGGGCCAAGCGGGCACTGGCCGCGATCGAAGCCAGTCTCGCGGCGCTGGCCGACGTCGATCCGGACCGGTTGGTCGAGGACGCGCTGCAGGTCGCCTACCGGGTCGAGATGCGGGAGAGCACCTCGATCTACCCCTCCTTCCGCGACCGCGCACGGGCGGATGGCCGCGCCGACGTCGCCGCCGTTTACCAGCGCGTGATCGATTCGGAGGCCGAGCACGCGCGATGGTTCGCCGACGCGCTGGCCGAACACCGCGCGTCGCGGGCGGCGGCCGGCGGCTGACGCATGGTCGCGGCGCCGCGCCCGACCTTCCTCCAGGCGCTTTCCCCGCCGATCTACCTGGTCTCGGTCCTGCCGGGGCTGTCGGTGATCGCACTGGGCGATCCGCCGGCCTCCGGCGTCGCCGTGATCGGCGCCGCCACCGCCGGTGTCGTGCTGCTGCAGCACGCGGTCAACCTCCACAACGACGTGACCGACGGAAGGCGTGGCGCCGACGAGGAGAAGCGGACCTCCTGGGTCCGCTTTCATCGGAGCGAGCGGGCGGCGCGAGCCCACGGCCTGGCGAGCGCAACGGCGGGGGTCGTCGTCGGCCTGGCCAGCCTCGGGTGGGCCGGAAAGACGTGGATCGCCGGGACGGCCGCGCCGTTCGTGGTCCTCGGGATTCTCTACAACGGCGGGAGGCGGCCGCTCTCCTACGACCGGTACGCCGAATGGGTGACGGCCCTGTGCTACGGACCCGGCGTCTTCGGGAGCCTGTGGCTCCTCGCGCGGCCACCCTCGGTCGCCGCACTGTTCGGGGCGGCGGCGTACGGAGCGCTCGCCGCCGCGGTCCTCCTCGCGCACCAGCCGCCGCAACGCCACACCGACGCGCGCGCCGGGAAGCGGACCTACGCCGTGCGCCACGGACCGGAACGCACGCGGCGCGCGGCCATCGCGCTCTTCGCGGCCGCGCTGATCGCCCATTTGGGCGCCACGGTCGCCGCGGGACGTTCGGTCGCGGACATCGCGGCGCAATCCGGGGTCGCCCTGCTCGTGTTCGCCGGGTCCACGGGCGTCGCCGGTTCGCTCGACCCCCGCCTCTCCTCGACCCCGGCGCCCACACCGGCGCGGATCCTGGCGGGGGCCTCGCTTTGCGTCCTGCAGGCGGCGCTCGGCACGGCCGCCGGGTAGGCCGGCGGCGGCGTCGAACGGCTTGCGTCCTTCACCGGCCGCCTGCTCTCATCCCCCTCGCCGGAGGTGGGCCGTGGCGCGTGCTTCAACGATCCTGGCGTCGATCGCCGTGCTCGTCATGGTCGTCTCGTGCGCGGAGGGGAACGACTCCGACTCCGGAGGTGGCGACGACGACGACGACGGATCGTCCGGCCGCCCGAGCTCACGGCTCTCGCTGCTCGTTCTCTCCTCGCCGGCGGAGGCGCTCACACCCGAATTCGACCCGGAGATCCTCTCCTACGATGCGGCGGTCGGGCGGTTCGCGTCGGAGGTGACGGTGACGGCAGTCGCGGAGGACGCCGAAGCGACGGTCGCGATCGCCGGCGGAGCGGCCGGAAGCGGCGCCTCCGCGTCCACGATTTCGCTCGTCGCCGGCACGAATCCGGTGGCGATCGTGGTCTCGGACGTGAACGGCGACTCGACCACCTACGACGTGCATGTGACGCGCGCCGCCGCGCTCCAGTCGCCGCCGCTCTACGTCAAGGCGTCGAACACCGGATCGGCCGACGGATTCGGCCAGCGGATCGCCTTTTCCGGCGATACGCTGGCGGTCTCGGCGCCGAGCGAGGAGTCGGGCGCCAGCGGCGTCGGCGGAAACCAGGCCGACAACTCCGCGCCGGCCGCCGGCGCCGTCTACGTCTTCCGCCGGAGCGGGGGGGGCTGGGCGCAAGAGGCGTATCTCAAGGCCTCGAACGCCGCGCTCAACGACCGATTCGGGGAGGCGCTCGCGCTCGACGGAGACACTCTCGTGGCCGGTGCGCCGGGCGAGTCGTCGAGCGCGACGGGCGTCGGCGGGAACCAGGCCAACGACGACGCCACCAGCAGCGGTGCGGCCTACGTCTTCGTCCGCAACGAAGGCATATGGTCGCAGCAGGCCTATCTCAAGGCGTCGAACGCCGGCGCGGGGGACCTGTTCGGCTCGACCGTCTCGATCTCGGGCGACACGCTCGTGGTGGGCGCGCCGAACGAATCGTCGAATGCGATCGGGGTGAACGGCGACTCGTCGAACAACGCGGCGTCGGTGGCGGGAGCGGCCTACGTCTTCGTGCGCGGCGGCGGCGTCTGGACCCAGCAGTCCTACCTGAAGGCGTCCAACACCGCGGTCGGCGATCTGTTCGGGACGAGCGTCGCCGTCTCCGGAGATACGATCGTCGTCGGAGCCACGGGCGAGGACTCGGCCTACTCCGGTGTGAACACCGTCCAGAACAACGAAGACCAGCCGCAGAGCGGTGCGGCCTACGTCTTCACGCGCAGCGGTGCCGCGTGGAGCCAGCAGGCCTACGTCAAACCGTCCAACACCGGCCTCAACGACAACTTCGGATCGGCGGTCGCGATCGACGGAGACACGGTGGCGATCGCGGCGCAGAACGAGGACGGAGGGGCGCCGGGCGTGAACGGGCCGGACAACAACGACGCCGGCAACAGCGGCGCCGCGTACGTGTTCACCCGCACCGGGACGACGTGGTCCCAGCAGGCCTACGTGAAGGCGTCGAATCCGGAGAACAGCGACTACTTCGGATTCGGCCTCGCGGTCTCCGGCGACGCGCTCGCGGTCGGCGCCTACGGGGAGGATTCGTCGTCGACGGGGATCGGGGGCGACAAGCTGAACACCGGCGGGGACGGCGGAGCCGTCTACCTGTTCACCCGCAGCGCCGGAACATGGAGCCAGCAGGCGTACCTGAAGGCGTCGAACACCGGGATCGGGGACAACTTCGGCACGTCGGTCGCCATGTCGGGGGACGTGATCGCGATCGGGGCGCCGGGAGAGGACTCGGCCGCGACCGGCGTCGGGGGGGACGCGGGCGACGATTCGGTATCGGCGAGCGGTGCCGCCTACCTCTATCGCTGATCCGCGAGGCGAAGAGCGCGCCGGTGGCCGGCATGGCGCACCAGCGCCGCCGCCTCCGGCGCCGGAAGCCAGCGGTGTTCGTCATGCTCCTCCGAGCGCGCGATCTCCGCCGTGGGCGGAACCTCGGCGACGAAGCACGACTCGCGCGCGAGGCTCGGGCGTTCGTGCCCGTCGAGGGAGAAGGCGTGCTCGAATCCGAGCGCGCGCACCGTCGCCGCGAGCCCCGTCTCCTCGGCGAGCTCGCGCTGGGCGGCCTGGCGTGGCGTTTCGCCGGGCTCGATCCGGCCGGTGACCACCTGCCAGAACCCCCCGCGCGCGGGCGTGCGACGCAGGCAGAGCATGCCCCCGCCGTCCCGCCGGACCACCACCGCGACGGTGGAGAGGTCGACGTCGAGTCGGGCCGTCTCCAGCCCGAAGACGTCGGCGGCGTGGTGCTCGAGGAGATCCTCCACCTCGGCCACCGGAACCTCCCGTCCCAACTCCCTCGACAGGGACGTCACACCGCGGTCGCGGATTCCGCAGGGCACGATCAGGTCGAACCCGGAGAGGTCGTTCCGCACGTTCAGGGCGAACCCGTGCGACGTGATCCACTTCGCGATCCGCACGCCGATCGCCCCGATCTTGTTCCGGCCGACCCACACGCCGGTGAGACCCTCCGCCCGCTCGGCGCGGACGCCGAGGTCGGCGCAGGCGCGGATCATCAGCTCCTCGACCGCTCGAACGTACTTGCGCACGTCCTTGGCATGCGGCGAGCGGTTCAGGTTCAGGATGGGATAGCCGACGATCTGACCCGGCCCGTGGAAGGTGACGTCGCCGCCGCGCGTCGTCTCGTGGATCTCCACCCCGCGGCGCGCGAGCTCGTCCGGCGGGAAGAGGACGTTCTCGGCGGTGGCGCCGCGACCCAGCGTCAACACCGGCTCGTGCTCGACCAGGAACAGCGCGTCGGAGGCGCGCCCCCCGGCCACCGCCGCCGTCCAGGCCTCCTGCAACAGGACGCCGTCGGGGTATTCGACGCGTCCCAGCCGGCGAACCTCCAGTCGAGAGGCGACGGTCACGGCGTGCGGCTCCGTCCGGGCTTCGCGCCGCGACGGTCCTTCGTCGCCCGGCAACGGAGGAAGGTATAGGTGAACGTCCCCCCCTCCACCGAGGGGAGGGCCGACAGCGCGCGCACCGCG
>CAYJRR010000093.1:0-17991 GCA_964372275.1 uncultured bacterium | reverse complement strand
CTTTTGCATGACGGTGAGGTTGTGCTTCTTGGGATCCTCGAGCCGCGTGAGGACGGCCCACATGGCGGCCATCTCGAGCGTGTGCGGCGCGATGTGCTTCTTGATGCGGCGCGGGTTGTAATCCTTGACGTAGATCTTGATCTCTTCGTCGAGCTTCGTGATGTAGGGGATGTCAATTTTGACCGTTCGGTCGCGCAGGGCCTCCATGAACTCGTTGTTCAACAACTTGTTGTACTCCGGCTCGTTCGTGTGGCCGATGATCACCTCGTCGATGTCGGTCTGCGCGAACTTCTTCGGCTTGATCTTGTGCTCCTGCGAGGCGCCGAGCAGGTCGTAGAGGAAGGCCACGTCGAGCTTCAGCACCTCGATGAACTCCACGATCCCGCGGTTGGCGATGTTGAACTCGCCGTCGAAGTTGAAGGCGCGCGGGTCGGAGTCGGAGCCGTACTCGGCGATCTTCCGGTAGTTGATGTCGCCGGTGAGCTCGGTCGAGTCCTGGTTCTTCTCGTCTTTGGGCTGGAAGGTGCCGATGCCGACTCGGTCCTTCTCGGACAGGACCAGCCGCCGCACCTTCACGTGGCCGACCACCTTGGTCCAATCGCCGGCGTACTTCCGCAGCAGGTCCTTGTAAACGTAGCGGCACGCCGGGCAGAGGTCGCCGTCGACCTGGGCGCGCGGCGCCCCCTCCGGTTGGTTCTGGTTGAGGAGATCGAGCACCTTCGCCCGGAACTCGTGCGGAACGAGCCGCAGCGGCTCCTCGTGCATCGGGCAGTCGAAGTTGTCCGAGGCCTTGACGTTGCTCTCGCCAAAAACGTTCTCGACGTTCCAGGTGAAGGTGTAGACCGCCCCCTCCGCCGTCCGGGAGTAGTGCTCGATCCCCTTCTTCAGGAGCCGCACGATCGTCGACTTCGAGGAGCCGACCGGACCGTGCAGCATCAGCACGCGCCGTTCCGGGCCGTACTTCCTCGACGCCGCCTTGAGCACGTTGACCAGCTTCATCAGCTGGATGTCGAGGCCGTAGATCGCCTCCTTCCCGTGGTCGAGCGGGTCGTCGAAGAACTTGAAGTGCGTGATCTCCTTCTTGTGATCCATGTACTTCGTCGTCCCGTGCGACAGGATCATGTCGTAGAGACGCTGGAACGCCGTGCGGGTGACCGACGGGTTCTTCTTCACGAGATCGAGGTAGTCCTCGAACGTCCCCTCCCAGGTCAGCTCCTGGTACGCCTTGGGGTCGTGGATCTCGCGGATGACGTGGAGCAGGTTGCCTTTGCTCGCCATGTGAACGGCCTCCCGGGGTGCCGCAACCGAACCGAACCGACGCCGTGAAACGCCCGGCGGCTTTGAGCCCCGTCGGGGGTCCAACGCCGGGCGGCGTCTTGAAAAAGAGCGCGGGGGTCCCGATCCGTACGACGGGCCTGAGCCACGGAGGCGGGTCCAAGCGTCTGGGGGCGCTACGGCGACCCGCGAAAGCTGCGAAGTTAGGACCTGTTTCCACTATAGCACACGGACGCCGGGAGCGTCGGTTTGACGCGGGCGCCCCGATTCCGCTATGGGGCACCCATGAACCCCAAGCCCGGCGACGGCGGAGCGATTCGGATGCCCGCTCCGCGCCTCCGGTTTCGGGACCTGGGGTACGCCATCGGCCGCTTCCCCACCGGGAGGCTGAACGCGATCACCGACGTGCGGGGCGTGGCGGTCGGTCACTCCACCATCGTCCGCGGCCAAGGTCGCCTGATTCCGGGGAAGGGGCCGGTCCGGACCGGCGTCACGGCGGTCGTCCCCTGTTCGGGGAACGTCTTCGACGAGCGGGTGATGGCCGGGGCGTTCGTGCTCAACGGCGCCGGCGAGGTGGCCGGGCTGACGCAGGCGGTGGAGTGGGGGCTGATCGAGACGCCGATCCTGCTCACCAACACGATGTCGGTGGGGCAGGTCTCGGACGCCGCGGTGAAGTACATGATCAACCGCTATCCGGGGATCGGCGAGTTCTACGACGTGATCATCCCGGTCGTCGGCGAGTGCGACGACAGCTACCTGAACGACGCCAAGGGCCGGCACGTCACCGACACCCACGTCTTCGATGCGATCAACGGCGCGGCGGCGGGCCCCGTTCCGGAGGGGGCGGTCGGCGCCGGGACCGGGATGAACGCCTTCGACTTCAAGGCGGGGATCGGGACCAGCTCCCGGGTGCTGCCGGCGCAGCACGGCGGTTTCACCGTCGGGGTGCTGGTCCAGGCCAACCTCGGCGTTCGACGAAATCTTTCGGTGATGGGGGTCCCGGTCGGCGAGGAGCTGATCGACTTCCACCTGCCGAAGCGCCACGTCGAGGGGTCGATCATCGTGGTGGTCGCCACCAACGCGCCGCTCCTATCGACCCAGCTCTCGCGGCTGGCCAAGCGCGCCGCGCTCGGGATCGGACGCACCGGTTCCTTCGCCTCGCACACCAGCGGTGAGATCGTCGTCGCCTTCTCCACCGCCAACCGCGTGGCGCGCGGCACGCGCAAGATGACGACGCAGCTGGAGGTGCTGTTCGACCACCGCATGGACCCGCTCTACGAAGCGGTGATCGAGGCGACCGAGGAGTCGATCCTCAACTCGCTGTGCATGGCGACGACGATGGACGGGATCAACGGGGTGGTCAGCCACGCGCTGCCGCTCGACCGGATGGTGGAGATCCTCAAACGCTACAATCATGCGCCTCGACCCGGCGCCCAGCCGCCGCCGCCGACGCCGCCCGAGGAGCTGGCGACGGCCAAACGCCGCCCCGACGTCCTCCCCGGAACGCTTCCGCACCCGCGCGGCCTGCCGATCACCAAGGGGGGAACGCTCAAGCCCGAGCCGGTGGAGAGGACCGGCGAGGTGGCGGTGAAGGCGACACGGTCGGACAAGGAAGAAAAACCAAAGTCTTAGTTTATCGAGAGGGCGCAGGAGGGGGACGACGCGACATGTGAGAATTGGAAACTGGAAATGGAAAACCGACATTGGGCGGGCGGTTGTCGGTTTTCCATTTCCAGTTCTCCATTGCCGTCCTCCGGGATGGGGACGCCCGGCGCTGGCAGGTCGCGTTACCGACCGATTCGCGGTCCCGAGCCGAAACCGTCGATCGAACGGGTGCTTGCGGATGGCGACCTCCGGCCGGCCGATTGCAGCGGTCGATCTCCACGAAACAGGGGAGGGGCCGATGGACCGGAGGGCAACGGGGCTTTCGCGCGGGGCGCGCCGGGGGGCGTGGGCGATGGCGTGTGTGGTGTCGTGGATGGCGGCGACGGCGCAGGCGTCGGTGCCGGATCGAACGCCCCCCCCGCGCCGCAGCGAGAATTCGTACCGCCAACACGAGTACCACGAGAACGTGCAGAAGGGGCTGGCGATCGGCGCGCTCGGCGTGGGCGTCGGTGCGTCGGCCGTGCTGCTGACGGTGGCATCGCCCGCGTTGGCGCTGGGGGCGGTCGTCGTCGGAACGGGATTGGTCGCCGCCGGTCTCGTCGTCGTCACGGTGAACGTCTTTCGAACCGTTCGCGAGGACTTCCGTGAACGGTCGAGCCGCCGGCGGGCCGTCGATCCCGCCCCGGGCATGCCCGGGTCCGGCACGAACGCCGGTCGATTCGAGCCGACGGCCGATCCCGGTCGCGGTCGGCGGCCGGCATCGCCTTCGTCCACGGCGGCCGGCGCCGGCACGGAACGGTAGTTCGGAGAACCCGGCGGTCGCGCCGCATCATTGCGGTCCGGCCTGGGCAGCGGCGTCTCCACGGGACATGGAGTCTCCGTGCGTCCGTCCGGTCACGGCATGTGTTGACGGGGGGTTGCGCGTGGCACGGGCTCTGCTCGGCGCGGCCGGCCATGACGACGCTTCTCTTCGCCGTTCTACTGGCCGCGGCTCCGTGCGATCCGGGGGCCGTCGATCCGCTGGCCGAGCTGGGGTCCACCCTGACGCGTGCCGAGGCCGCCGATCGCCTCGAACGGGCGGCGGCACTCGCCGTCCGCTCGGCGCGGCGCGGGTACCGGCATGCCGCCGGCGACTTCGACAACCCCGGAACCTCCCTGACGGCCGACCCCCACGACCCCTCCGACTGGAAGGCGCTTCGGGACAGGCTGGTGGTGGAGAACGTGTTCCCCGCACGCGGCTCGGCGAAGCTGCTTGGTGACCATTTCGACGATTTCCGGGTGCCCGAAGAGGACCGGGACCACTACGTGGCGGTGTCGGTCCGGATCGGCGAGGCCGGTCGGTTCGACTACGGCGTGCACCGCGCAATCGTCGACCTTCGGACTCGCAGCGTCCATTGGCTCGGTCGCATCGACCGGGAGCGCGCCCCCCGTGGGGCGACCTGCTTCAAGACCCGCGCCGTCGGACGCGCGTCGATCGAGAAGGCGGTCGGCGCGACACCGATTGCCGGCTCGATCGGCGCCACCCGTGTCCGCGCGGAAGGGCCGGCTCCGACGCGCCGCGACCTGCGCCGACTCCTGGAGGATCTCCAGGCGCGCGCCGACTTCGAATCCGAAGACCCGCCGGCCGAGTGGAAAACGCACGGTGTGCGCCCCTCGACCTTCGACCGGATGCGGGAGCTGTTGGCGGCCGGCGTCTACACCGACGAACGTCCGAGCAAGGACGACGTCGACCGCGTGGTCGAATGGGCGCGGGCGTTCGCGGGGGACGACGGAAAGATCTTCGTCTCCGGTTGGGTGGCGACCGACGCCCTGACCGGAATGGAGGCCGCCGGAAACTCGTTCCTGGTCCGGAAGGGGAAGACCGACCGGTGGTTGGTGGTCGACGTCACCGCCGGCGTCTACGAACCGTTCATCCGGTGACCGAAACGGCCGCGCGCGCATCGGTGCAGGCGCCGTCGCGCCGTCCATGGTAAGAGTTCCGCATGGCGCGCCCCACCCCCACACGATCCCCCGGCGCCCCGGACGCGATCGGCCCGTACTCCCAGGCCGTCGTGGCCGGGGAGCTCGTCTTCACTTCCGGCCAGATCGCGCTCGATCCGGCCACCGGCGCGATGGTGCCGGGCGACGTGAAGGAGCAGACGCGGCGCGTGTTGGAGAACCTCAAGGCGGTGCTCGGCGCCGCGGGAACCCGCCTCGACCGGGTGGTGAAGACCACCGTCTACCTGGCCGACATGAACGAGTTCTCCGCGATGAACGAGGCCTACGCCGAGTACTTCGGCGCGTGGAAGCCGGCGCGGTCGACGGTACAGGCGGCCCGACTCCCGAAGGACGCCCGGGTCGAGATCGACGTCGTCGCGCTACGCTAGGCGTTCGCGACCGGGCGACGTCGCGTCGGCAGCCGACCGGGCCTCAGGGTCCGTCGAGCTTCACCAGGCGGACGAATCGCACTTCGAGGTCCTCCTCGCCGCCGCCGTACAGGCGGAAGTCGTGTCCGCCGGCGAGCGAGCCGTCGAAGATGGCGTCGTCGATCTCCACCGAGGCCGTCTTCCAGCGGCCGGTGTCGGTCTTGGTGGCGACGGGCTTGGCGCCGGATCCTCCGGCGGCGGCGTACTCGACCTCGAAGGTGGCCTCGCCCTCGTCGAAGAAGGTGACGAAGAGCGCGACCCGCGCCGTGCGGTCGAACAGGAATCGGTCGTCGACGTCGAAGTAGAGGTAGTCGCTCCCCTCGTCGTGGATCGTCGCGCGGCCCTCGACAGCGACGCCGTTCTCGGGCGCCAACACCCGGCGCCTCACCTCGCGGCCATCTCGCGTCAGCCCGTCCGGCGCCAGGTCGCGCTGCACCAGCCAGCGTTCCCAGTTCCGCACGAAGGGGAAGTCGGGCCACGGTTCGACCGGCGGAGGGTCGACGTCGGACAGGCTCCGGTCCTCGGCCCGCCGGAGCGCGACCCAGGCGTCGGGGCTGTCGGCCGGGGTCTTCCCCAGCTCGACGGCGACCCAGTTCCAGAGCGGCTGGAATCGTTCCTCGAGGAGCTCCGCGCCGGGCAGGATCCAGTTCATCCGAAGCTGGAGCGCCTTGAGGTTGGCCATCTTCACCGCGTAGTAGGGGTGGTCGGTGTGGAAGCCGCAGTCGTCGAAGCACTCGTTCTCGGTGGCGCGCACCTTCCCCGGTTCGAAGGCGGCGGAGGTCTCGTCGGTCGCCATCCGGCCCGCCGAGTCGACGACCGTGCCGTAGGCGGGGACGTGGTTGAGATGGAAGTTGAACAGCTCGGTGATCCCGGTGCGGATCCCCATCCCCTTTTCGACCGCGGCGAGCGCGAGGAGATCGTCGGCGGTGCCGAATCGCTCGCTGAACGGGTAGTCCTCGCCGGTGTAGACGAGCTTGTGATGGTAGTCGTCGGACGGGTCGGCGTTCTCGCCGTCCATGATCTCCACCAGGTCGTCGATCGCCGCGTCGAACCAGGCGAGGAAGTCGTCGACCTCGACCCCGGAGGCGTCGATCAGCTCGAAGTCGAACTCGACGTAGCTGAAGGCGCCCGGGACGTAGACGAAGGCGAGCCGCGGGTCGGAGCGGAGTCCCTGCTCGAGCAGGATCCGGCGGTAGACCTCGCGCGCGTGGGGCCAGACGCACGGATCCCAGATCGGGTAGTGGAGGTCCTCGTCCCCCAGGTAGCTGGCGAGGGGGATCGGCACCAACCCCGGGCATTCATCGGTCAGCCAGTCGGGGGCCAGCCGCACATCGCTCAGGAAGAGGCGCATCCAGTAGGGGTCGTCGCCGGCGAGCTGCGCGTCGAGCGCGGTGAACGGGAGGTATCCGGCCTCCTCGTCCCCCTCGTAGTCGGACGGGATCTCGTCGAGCGCGGCTTGCGGCTCAAAGCTCGAGGGGGTCGGCATCAACTGCTTCCAGGAGAGGTCGACCGCCCGCGCGGCGATGCGTTCGTCGTAGAGGCGTTCCTCGAAGAAGCCGGCGTTTGTCGACGCCACCGCCCATGCGGGTAGCCACCAGTCGTCTTCGGAAGGGTCCTCGTCGGCGATCGAGCCGCGGGATCGATCGCGGCAGGCGGACAAGGAGAGAACGAGCACGACTGTCGCCGCGGCGGCCGGCCATCGATTCCGTAGCGACATGGACGGGGATCGTAACGTTATTCTCGTCTCCTCGTTCGGAATCGAATGCGAGGGACGAAGATGAAGGGTGCCGAAACCGGGGGGGGGCCGATGGTTCGAATCGCCGTGGCCACGCTGTTGATCGCGCTTGCCGGATGCTCCGACGGCGGCGACGACGAAGAGTCGGCGCCGCCTCCTCCCGACTGGACCGGCACCTGGACCGGAACCCACACGGCCGCGTCGAGCGAGGCGCTGACGGTGACGATCGCCGGCGTCGAGTGCGGCAACTCGATCTGCACCTTCACCGGGAGCTGGTCGACGCCGAGCAAGACGGCGCCGCTCGAGGCCTCCTACTTCCTCACCACCGAAGGGACCTGGGGATTCAACTGGTCGCTCGTCTACGCCGCTGGCTGCGAAGGGGCCGACCTCGCGCTCGGCGCCTGGAACGAGGCTGCGCAGCGGATCGAGGGGGAGACCGGCGGCGACTGCACCACCGACGGCACCTTCGTCCTGACGCGCTCGTAGGACGATCACTCCGCGTCCGTCAGAAGGCGATCGCGCAGCAGCCCGCCGACGATCTCCGGCGCCTCGTCTTCCTCGGCGCCGAGGCGACCCGCCTCCTCCGTGAGCGCTTCGAACGAGCGCGGGAGGCTCGCGAAGCGGAGCAAGGCCGCCAACGACGGCGGGAGCTCCTCCACGACGATCGCGCCGCCGTCGCCGGCCACCACCAGGTGGTCGACTTCGGCCTCGCCGGCGGCGTCGAGGCTCGGGAGGGAGGTGAGGCCGGCGGCGATCGCCGTGGTGGGATCGGGCCGAAGGGAGGCGACGATCGATTGCCGCACGGCGGGGGTGCCCGGCGGAATCGAGACCAGGCCGGCGTGGCGGCCGAGGACGAGTCGGATCGGCGCGGGATCGGTCGCGATGCCGGGACCCGGCGCGGTGACGGATAGGGCTTCGGCTCTGGCGACGGAGCTGGCCGCGGTCCCGGATTCGACTGCGCGGCGCACGGCGGCGAGCGCGGTCTCCAGGCGGGCGATCGGCGCAGCGGCGCGAAGGCGGCTCTCGATCCAGGCGCCGAAGGCGAGGGCGAGGGAGTCGCCGCGGCGGATCGCGTCGTGGAACGCGGGGGTGGAGAAGAACGCGTCGAGCGAACGCACCCCGCCGTCGTCCCGTGGTGCCGAGCGCGCGGCGAGCGCGCAGGACGCGGGGAACTCCTCGATCAGGACCGCCAGCGTGCGCGGGCGGACCAGCGGATCGACGCGGAAGGCGCGCGGGTCGGTCGCGGTCAGCCAGCGGACCTCGTCCTCGGCGAGGCCCTCCGCCTCGAGGACCTGGCGCGCCGGCGGGCCGCCGGCGCGAGCCGCTCCGGTCGCCGGGAAGACGCGCGAGGCGAACGCCGGATCGAATCGCAGGCGCACGACGAGTCGCTGGAGCGCGAGGTGGCTCACCGGCGCGGAAGGGTCCGTTCGATCCGCGCGAAGCCTTCGAGGCATCGCTCGGCCGGGTTTCGCTCGCACTCGAAGACGACCGCCTTGAGGTTGGTCGCGCGCGGAACGATCGCCTCGAAGATCTCCCAGGTGTCGGCGAGGACCTCCGGCGCGTGGCTGTCCTCGACGAAGCGGAAGCCGTCGATCTCCCGGGCGAGGCCGCCGGCGACGTGGACCTCCACGATCCGGTCCAGCGGAAAGCGCTCGAGGCCGTCGGTCGGCGCGCGCCCGGCGAGCCTCTGGTAGATCGCGAGGTGCGCGACGTCGAGGAGCATTCCGGTGTCGGCGCGCTCGCAGACGCGGGCGAAGTAGTCGAGGAGTGGGAGATCGCCTAGGAACGCCGATCCGGGCGGGTTCTCCGGAAGCACCTCGAGCCCGGTCGCCTCGCGCAGCCGGCGGATCCCGGCCGCCATCGCCATCGCGGAGGCGTCGCTCAGGATCGGCGGGAGCAGCAGCATCTGGCCGCGCTCGCGCCGGCCGAAATGCCACAGCCCGGCATCGCCGCAGATCCAGGCGGCGCCGATCCGCGACGCGAGACGCCGCACCTGGGCGAGCCACGCATCGTCGAGGTCGGCCGGGTCGTCGAGGTTGACGTCGAGGTAGTGATAGGTGCACGGGAGCCCCGCGGCGACCCACGACTCGGCGTGGCGGTCGAGCCCCTTGGCGGTCTCGACGCCGATTTCGAGGAAAGACGCGAACGCGGGGTGGGAGCGGCGCAGCGCGAGCACGTCGAGCGCGCCGGGGGCGTCGCCGGCGCCGTACTCCGTCGAGACGCCGAGGCCCAGACGCGGCAGTCGCACGACGCGTGAGAGAAACGGTTCGTCGG
Source organism: uncultured bacterium (assembly GCA_964372275.1). GTDB lineage: Bacteria > CAYJRR01 > CAYJRR01 > CAYJRR01 > CAYJRR01 > CAYJRR01. Next base: position 8,697 of record CAYJRR010000093.1, on the reverse strand, counting down.
TGCGGATTCGGAGGTGATCGCGTCCGGGGTCGCGGTCGCGACCGTACCCGCGACCGCTCATCCCTTCACGAACGCCGACAGGTAGTCCCCGACCGCCCGGGTGCCCAGCGAGCCGCCCAGGTCCTTCGTCGTCTTCCCCTTGCGGATGGCGTCGACGATCGCCGCTTCGATCCGGTCGGCCGCCTCCTTGAACCCCAGGTGCTCGAGCATCATCTGGGCGGTGGCGCACGCGGCCATCGGGTTGGCCACGTCCTTGCCGGCGTACTTCGGCGCCGAGCCGTGGATCGGCTCGAACAGACTCACGCGGCCCGGATGGATGTTGCCGCTCCCGGCGACGCCCAGGCCCCCCTGCAGGATCGCGCCCAGGTCGGTGACGATGTCGCCGAACATGTTGCAGGTGACGATCACCTGGTACCACTCGGGGTTCTTCACCAGCTGCATCGTCAGCGCGTCGACGAAGATGTGCTCCGCCTCGATCCCCGGGTACTGCTTCGCCAGGTCGAAGAAGACCCGCTCCCACAGGTCGTGCCCGAATCGCAGCACGTTGTGCTTGTCGGCCATCGTGACGCGCGTCTTCCCATTTGCGGCGGCGAAATCAAAGGCCGCCTTGCAGATGCGGAAGACCCCTTTGTAGGTGTTGATGTCCTCCTGCGTCGCGATCTCGTCGGGGGTCCCCTTCTTGAAGTTGCCGCCGCAGCCGACGTAGAGCCCCTCGGTGTTCTCCCGGAAGACGGTGAAGTCGATCTGGCTCGCCGTCTTCCCTTTGAGCGGCACCAGCCGGTCGTCCAGCGCCCGGATCGGCCGGAGGTTGATGTAGAGATCGAGCTCGAAGCGCATCGCGAGCAGGATCTCCTTCGCGTGCCGCATGTCGGGGATCCGCGGGTCCCCCATCGCCCCGAGGTAGATCGCGTCGTATTCGGTCGCGAACCGCTGCATCTGCCCCGGCGGAAGCGAGACGCCGTCCTTCAGGTAGCGCTCCGCCCCGTAGTCGAACTCCTCGAGGGCGAGCCCCAGCCTGTAGGTCTCGTCGACGGCGCGGAGGACCTTCACCCCCTCGCGGATCACGTCGACGCCGATTCCATCTCCGGGGATGACGGCAATGCGTGGCATGCGGCCGGACTCTCTCGTACGAAGCGACCGCCGATCAAGCCCGCCTCGCCGACATCGCCCGGGCGAGGTGGTAGGATCGCCCGCGCCATGCTTCCGCGTGGAACGTCGATCGCGGTGGGTCTGTCCGCGCTTCTCTCCGTCGGCGTGGCGCGTCTCTTCGGGGGGGCCGCATCCCGCGAGCGTTGCCTCGATCCGGTCCGTTCCGCGTCGGCCGCCGATACGACCGTCGACGCGGCATTGGCGGCGGCCTTCCCCGGGGGGGCGTGGCGGGTGGCCCGCGATCCCGGGTCCGCCGAGCCGATCGCCGTCTACCGCGCGGCTTCCGGCGAGGAGTGGATCTGGAGCTGCCCCTTCGAGAAGCTTCCGCTGGTCGAGCCGCGCAACGACGCGGCGCGCCGGCTGTCCGCGGCTGCCGAGTGAGGTCGATGAGCGGCTTCCGGGTGAAGATCGGCGAGCAGACCGTGGAGGTCGACGGCCTCGACGGGCTGATCACGCTGGCGCGTGAGGGGAGGCTCGGGCCCGAGGATCCGGTCTACCTGCCGGCGTCCGGCCGCTGGCATTACGCGCGCTCGATCCGTCAACTGCGCGAGCTGTTCCCCGGCCTGCCCGACCCGCCGCCGCCACGCGCGCCCGCGGCCGAGCCGGAGACGGCCGGCGCCGACGTCGTTCCGCTGCGCAAACCGCGGTGGAGCCCCGAGGGCCGCGGGGTCGAGGTGCCGGTCTTCGGATACGACGTCGATCTGTTTCGCCCGGCGCGCAGCCCGGCGACGCGGATCGCGTTCCTGCTGGCGGCCGGCGCGATGGCGATCGCCGCGATCGTCGTCTACCGGGGCGTCTATCGACGGTACCTCGATCGCACCCTCCCCACGCCGGAACGCGATCGCCTCGCGGTGGTGGAGCGGACCCCCGAGCCGGGCCGCGCCGCACGCGCGCCGGTCCCAACGGACGAATCCGGGCCGGCGACCGCGGCCGTCGCCGCCGCGCCGGACGCGCCGCCGGCCGCCGCCCCCGGGGGCGGCGAACCGTCCCCGGGATCTGGCGAGGCCTCCCCGCGCCCCGACGCGACCCCGCTCCCGTTCGACGCCGAGGCTGCGCGCGCCAAGGTGCTCGCGCTTCCGCTGGGGCGGGTCGAACGCCCGGATCAGCTCGGCGACGAGATCAAGGGCGATCTGATTCGCCTGGGGGTGCCGGTGCGCGCCGCGGAGATCCGCGCCGAGCGCGGCGACGTCACCGACCTGGTGCCGTTCCGCGCGCGCGTCGACTACGTGGCCGGCGAAGGGATCTCCACCGCCACGCTCGATCGGCAGCGATGGATGGTGGTGGTGATGGTCGGACGGCGCTTCGTCGCCCACGACCTTCGAGTCGCGACGTTCCGAGTCGCGAGCTGGGTGGACGAGAAGAAGGTGTCGGAGGTCGTCGTTCCGGTCGAACTGGCCCGCCGGGCCGCGGAGGGCGCCGCCGTCGCCGGCGAGGTCACCGCGCTGTTCCACGGCGCCGCCGCCTCGACGCCGTCGGGCCGCTGACGCGGAACCGTAAGCGTTTCACCCGCTTGACTGGTTTCGGCGAACCGGCTACGGTCCGCCTCCTTTCCGGGGGAAGACGAAATTTCCCCGAAAGGTCGCGTAGCTACCCGATTCGGAGGCCTTGCTACATGGCGGCAGAACCGATCACGGAGGTCGACGCGCCCGCGGTGCCAAGCCACCCGCCGCGTCCGCCGGCCCCCATCTCCAACCCGACGCACGACAACGGCATCTGGGCGCGGCGCTCCTTTTTTGCGCTGTTCGGATGGGGCTTCCTCGGGGCGACGCTCGGCGTCTGGGCCACCGCCTTCCTGCGGATGCTCTTCCCCCGCGTCCTGTTCGAGCCGGCCTCCTCGTTCAAGGCCGGGCTCCGGGGGGACTACATCGTCGGCGTCTCGGAGAAGTACACGCCGGAGCGGCGCGTCTGGATCGTGAAGGAGCAGGACCAGATGTACGCGCTGATCGCGATCTGCACCCACCTCGGATGCACGCCGCGATGGCTGTCGCTCGAGAACAAGTTCAAGTGCCCCTGCCACGGCTCCGGCTTCACCGCGCAAGGGGTGAACTTCGAGGGGCCCGCGCCGCGTCCGCTCGAGCGGGCGAAGATCTTCATCGGCGACGACGGACAGATCGTCGTCGACAAAGGGGTGCAGTTCCGTTGGGAGAAGGGGGAGTGGGGGAAGCCCGGCTCCTTCATCCCGGTGTGAGAGGAAACCCGTGAACCTTCCCAAGCTCGATCCGAACGAACTCCGGAAGCAGCTCTTCGAGAGCCAGGTCTGGCGCGCGATCTTCCGCCACTCCTACCAGGACAATCCGCGAAACCGCGTGCTGCAGATCGCCAGCAACGTCTGGCTGCACCTGCATCCGGTCAAGATGCAGCGGCACGCCATCCGGCTCTCCTACACCTGGTGCGCCGGAGGCTTGACCTTCTTCTTCTTCCTGGTGACGGTCGTGACCGGCGTGGTGCTGATGTTCTACTACCGCCCGGTCGGCGAGTACGCCTTCCCCGACATCCAGTACCTCGAGTTCGACGTCCCGTTCGGGATGTTGATGCGGAACATGCATCGCTGGGCGGCGCACGGGATGGTGATCCTGGTGTGGGTCCACATGTTCCGGGTCTTCATGACCGGCTCCTACAAGCCGCCGCGCGAGTTCAACTGGGTGGTCGGTGTGCTGTTGCTGACGATCACGTTGCTCCTCTCCTTCACCGGCTACCTCCTTCCGTGGGACCAGCTCTCGATCTGGGCGGTGACGGTCGGCTCGAACATGGGGCGGGCGACGCCGTTTGCCGGGAGTCAGGGTCCGTTCGGCGAGCAGGTGGCGGCGCTGACGGGGCTGGTCACGCCGCGAACCGACGCACGGGCGCTCCTGCTCGGCGGCACGCAGGTCGGCGCGCCGACGCTGCTCCGCTTCTACGTGCTGCACTGCATCTTCCTGCCGATCGTCGGATCGGCGCTGATGATTCTCCACTTCTGGCGCATCCGAAAGGACGGCGGCATCTCCGGGCCGCTGTAAGAGGACACGCACGATGACCGCGCACCTGGGCACTGTCCTGATCCTGGCGAGCGAAGGCGGCGGCGAGCTGTCGCCGCTCGGCAACTTCCTCCTGATCGTGACCAAGCCGGACAACATCCCGATCGTGGCGATGCTGTTCCTGGTCCTCTACTTCTTCTGGCTGTCGATCAAGATGGGTCTGGAGAACGACCGGCTCACCGAACGCGGCGAGAAGGACAAGATCTACGAACGCATGAACCGGTGGGTCTTCGGCGAGGCCGACGGGGAGCAGGGGAAGGAGAACGGATAGATGGCCGAGCAAGCGCAGTCGACCGCGGCGCCTACCGCCGTCCCCGCGACCCCCGCGAAGGTCGAGAAGCCGGCCGAGAAGGCGGGGGGCGAGACGGCCAAGACCGCCGGCGGCGCGGTCCGCGGACGCGAGGACAAGGTCCACGTCTGGCCGTACCTGACCCGCATGGAGCTCCTCTCGGCGATCGCCGCGACGATCCTCCTCACCGTCTGGTCGATCATGATCGACGCGCCGCTGGAGGAGCCGGCCAATCCGGCGCGGACGCCGAACCCGTCGAAGGCGCCGTGGTACTTCCTCGGCCTGCAGGAGCTGCTCGTCTACTTCGATCCGTGGATCGCCGGGGTGGTGCTGCCGACGTTGATCATCGTCGGGTTGATGGCGATCCCGTTCATCGATCCCAACCCGCGCGGGAACGGCTACTACACCTTCAAGGAACGCTGGTTCGCGATCTCCACCTTCAACTTCGGGTTCCTGGTGCTGTGGGTGGCGATGATCATCCTCGGCGTCTTCTTCCGCGGTCCGGGGTGGAACCTGTTCTGGCCGTGGGAGACCTGGGACCCGCACAAGGTCGTGCCCCTCAACAACGTCGACCTGAACGAGTTCATCGCCCTGATCCCGGTGAAGCTGGGGATCGGCGGTCCGATCGAGCTGTTCCTCAACCCCGACGGGAAGAACCCGATCTGGGCGGCGGTGCCGGGGCTGATCGCGATCGGCGCCTTCTTCGCGCTCGGCCACAAGTACTTCGGCCACGTCGTCTGCGGTCTGGAGAGGCTGCTGCTGCGACGGAAGGCGGGATCGAACCTCGGGGCCACGCCGACGCCGGAGTCGTTCTACCGGTTGATGGGGCCGATGCGATACCACATCACCGCCTTCCTCTTCGTGACGATGATGGGGGTGGTGGTGAAGGTGATCCTGCGCCAGCTGTTCACCATCAAGTACGTGCTGGTGCTCCCCTGGATCAACGCCAACGTCTGACCAAGCGATAGGTTTTCAAGAATGGCCATCAAGGGCGGCGACCCCATCCTCGAGAAGCAGAACTGGTCGACCTGGTTCTTCGGGCTGTGCGCGTTCCTCTTCCTCTGCTACGGCGCGTCGATCTACCAGGAGTTCGTCTCCCGGCGCACCTACATCGTCTACCAGGCGAAGTTCCGCGACTTCGAGCGGGCGAAGGTCGAGGACGAGCTGGCCGCCTTCCGCGCCAAGTACGACCAGGAGGAGGCGAAGCTCGCCGCCACGCCGGCGGTCGACAGCGAGTCCGAGCTGCGCAACCGCCTGGCCGAGGCGATGGCGAAGCAGAAGTCGGCCGAGTACAAGGCGCTCAAGAAGGAGCACTGGGACGCCTACGTCGATCACGGCTTCAACAAGTCGGAGCGCGCCAAGGTCAAGTCGACGCAGGACGCGCAGTTCTACCAGTGGAAGAACGCGGTGCACCACGGCGAGGAGTCGGAGGTCCCGCCGAAGCAGGACCTCTACTGGAAGCTGGAGGAGGAGATCGCCGCCTGGACGGCGAAGGTCGACGCGTCGCAGGCGACGCTCGACGCCGTCGCCGCCAAGATGGCGTTGATCGACGACGAGGTGAAGGAGGCGCAGAAGGCGCTCGACGCGCGGCGGGAGCCGGTCGCCAAGTTCGAGGAGCGGCTGGAGAAGATCGCCGACCGTTCGATCCGCAACATCGACCAGATCGTGAACGACAAGCTGGGGATCGGCGGCGCCTACACCTTCGGCACCGTCGACCGCTGCCGCAGCTGCCACGTGGCGATCGACCGGCCGGGGTTCGAGCAGGATTCGTTCGCGTCGATCAAGGCCGACGGTCCGGTCGCGCCGTACAAGGAGTACGACAAGGTCTTCTCCACCCATCCCAAGATCGACCCGCTCTTCACCAAGCATCCGATCGAGACCTACGGCTGCACCGTCTGCCACCAGGGTCAGGGGCGCGCCACGCGCATCAAGACGCCGCTGGGGAAGAGCCCCGACGCGTTCGTCTTCGCGGCGGAGAAGGACCAGGCGCACGGGACGATGCACCTCTGGGAGTACCCGCTCCTGCGCTGGGTAGACGTCCAGTCGAGCTGCCAGAAGTGCCACAACGTGCAGCGCTTCGTCGACGGGGCGCCGGTCTACGAGAGGGGGAAGGACCTCTTCCTCCGCAAGGGCTGCCAGGGCTGCCATCTGGTGAAGGGGTACGAGCCGGTCGGGCGCGTGGGGCCGGACCTGATGCGCGTGGCGGCGAAGCTCTCGCCGGAGTGGTTGGTGCGGTGGATCGCCAACCCCAAGGCGTTCTACCCCGAGACGCGCATGCCGGCGTTCGCCTTCGACGAGTTCGCGCCGGGGGCCGCCGATCCGGCCGGGAACGTCGCCAACGTGAAGCCCGAGCGGCAGCAGGAGGCGGCGACCCAGATCGCCGCCTACCTGTGGCAGTCGTCGGCGGACGCCAAGGCGATGCCGTTCGGCCGGTTCCCGGGTGGGGGCGATGCGGCGGCCGGACGCCGGATCGTCGACACGGTCGGCTGTCTCGCCTGTCATTCGATCGAGGGGAAGGGCGGGAACGACGCGCCGCCGCTCCACAAGGCGGGGGCGAAACTGGCCTCGGCCGACTGGATCTGGAACTGGATCCGGCAGCCGCGGTGGCACTCGTCGACGACGGTGATGCCGTCGTTCCGCCTCAGCGACGAGGAGGCGCGGCACGTCACCGCCTATCTCTGGGCGGCCGGGGCGAAGGAGCGGCCGGCGGCCGATCCGGAGTTGGTGAAGAGGCTGGCGGATCCGGCGGCGGCCAAGGCGGGATCGACGCTGATCGCGCAGTGGGGCTGCGCCGCCTGCCACGTCATCCAGGACCACGAGAACGACGGCCGGATCGGTCCCGAGCTGACGTTGTTCGCGGAGAAGAAGCCCTTCGAGCTCGGCTTCGGCGATTCCAAGGTGGCGCACAACTGGGACGCGTGGACCCGCGGGAAGCTCGAGAACCCGCGCCAGTACGTCGACGTCCGGTCGGCCGGCCGCATGCCCTGGTTCGGCTTGAAGCCCGACGAGATCGACGCGCTGCTCGTCTACCTCAAGGGGCAGAAGGAGTTCCGGGTCTCGCCGGAGTTCCAGAAGTCGTTCACCGGCCGGAACGCGGCGATCGAGCGCGGACGGCAGCTCGTGACCCAGTACAACTGCGTCGGCTGTCACCTCATCGAAGGGCGCGGCGGCGAGATCCTGGCGATCAACAAGGACCGGTCGCTTCGCCCGCCGAACCTCAACATGGAGGGGTTGAAGATCCAGTCCGACTACCTCCTCGCCTTCCTGGAGAACCCGACCCCGATCCGGCCATGGCTCAAGATCCGGATGCCGACCTTCCCGCTGACGGCGCAGGAGCGGGCCGACATCGTCGCCTACTTCCGGGCCGTCGATGCGGTGGACAGCGCCTACGACGAGATCCACCTCTCCTCCGCCGACCTGGCGCGGGTCGAGCAGGGAAGGAAACTCTTCGACCAGTTCAAGTGCCAGTCGTGCCACATCTTCCGTGGCGTGCGCAGCGCGAGCGCCACCGACGACAAGGTGGCCCCCGACCTGGGGAACGTCCACCGCCGGTTCCGACCGGACGGCGTGGAGGCGTGGCTGGAAGCGCCCCAGAAGGTGATGCCGGGGACGAACATGCCCGGATTCTTCTACGACTACGACGTGAAGAGCGGTCACCTCGAAAAGCTGGATCCGGCGGCCGACGAGCAGATCGACGCCATTCGGGCGTTCCTCTTCTCGCTCGGCACCAGCCGGCAACTGTCGATGCGATGAAGCTCCACGTGGTTTCGTAAGAGGGGGCGGCCCGTGCTCCGACATCCCGACCGATTCGCGCCGCGCCATCTGGGGCCCGACGAGCGCGAGACGGCGGAGATGCTCCGCCTCTTGGGGGTTCCGTCGCTCGACGCCCTGGTCGACCAGACGGTCCCTCGGGGGATCCGATCGGACCGGCCGCTCGATCTTCCGCCGGAGTCGAGCGAGCACGAGCTGCTTGAAGAGCTTCGGGGGATTGCCGCCGGGAACCGCGTCGTGCGCTCGATGCTGGGAATGGGCTATTCCGACACCTTCACCCCGCCGGTGATCCTGCGGAACGTCCTGCTCAATCCCGGCTGGTACACCGCCTACACGCCGTACCAGCCGGAGGTGGCGCAGGGTCGTCTCGAGGCGTTGCTCAACTACCAGACGATGGTCTCCGACCTCACCGGGATGGAGATCGCCAACGCGTCGCTCCTTGACGAGGCGACGGCGGCGGCCGAGGCGATGACG
>CAYJRR010000092.1:0-18117 GCA_964372275.1 uncultured bacterium | reverse complement strand
GCCGTCCACGGGGAAGATGCGGACGCGGGTCGGTTCCAGCGGTTCCGATCCGAGGAAGTCGGGCAGCTCGGCGAGCCAGACGTCATAGTCGCCGTCCGGGGAGCTTGGGCGCGGGCGAAGCGAGACGTTCGCGAAGAAACGGCCATCCGGGGCGACGATCGCCGCCTCCTCCACCAGCGAACCGCCGACACGGGAGATGCGCCATGCGATCCTTCCGAAGGTCGGCACGACCCACAATCGGCCGTGCGGGTCGAGCAACGTGAACGCGTCGTCGGAGTCGGAGCCGGACGGACCCCACCAGCCGGCGACGGGAACCGGCGGCTGGCCCGAATCGGTCTCCTCGAACGCGCGCACCACGACGCGCTCGGAGAGCTGCTCCGCGCCGACCAGCCACAACGTCTCCGGATCGGGGTCGCCCTGCAGCACCTGGCTCCACGTGTAGGAGGAGCCGACGATCGACGCCATCACCAGCTCGTTCGTCTCCGTGCCGTCGGCGTCGGCGCCGCGAAGCGCGTGGCCGCCTCCGACCGGAGAGGTCCAGTGGACCCGCGCGTCGGCCGGATCCGGCCGGGGCAGGATGGAGGGACGGGCGGCAAGCGAGGAGTCGAGGACGAAGACCTGGCGATCGAGGTCGAGCAGGAACAGCTCGACGCCGCTGTAGGCCCAGGCGGCCGGCCGGTCGAGCCGGACCACCGCGGGGACGACCTGGCTGGTGGCCGTTCCGTCGGAGACCCAGTGCTCGAAGACGATCACGCCCCGGTCTCCGACCGGCGCGGTGATCTCGAGGACCGGGTCGGTCTCGCAGCGCTCCTCGGACGGGGCGACGCCCGGAAGGCTGTCGTTCCGGAGGCGCCAGCAGAACTTCACCTCATCGCCGTCGGCGTCGGAATACCCGGCGCCGGAAAGGCGCAGGAGCATCGTCTCCCCGTCCGTTCCCGGGGGACCCCAATAGGGGACGCGACGCGCGGCGAAGGCCGCGGTCGGGGCAGCGTTTACCAATGTCACGTCGGCGTATGCGTCGTGCGATCTCCCCTCGCCGTCCTCGACACGAAGCCGCACCGTCCGGGATCCCGCGCGGGCGTGCCGGCCGTCGGTCCCGAGCGAGGCGGGCGTGAAGGCCCACGAGGTCGCGAGCACCGCCTCGCCGCTGTCGAACGCGACGTCCGCGTCTCCGGTGTAGTCGGCGTCGTAGCGGAAGCGCGCCGTCCCCTTCGGCGCGTCCGATCCGGCGGCGATCAGGTGGAGGCAGCGCCCTCGGCTGAAGGTGTCGAGCACCGAATCGGGCGCGGCGCAGGCGTTCGTCTGCCGATCGTAGGGGCCGGTCGCGACGCTCAAGACAGCCGTGGGCCGGTTCGACGGATCGAAGGGGTTGTCCCGTTCAGGGATGCAACCGGCCGAAACCGCCACGACGCCGACTACCGCCAGCCCAAGGATGGGGAGTTCGCCGGCGATCAACGCCAAACAGACCGTTCCCGGCGCCGAGACCCGCCAGCGGCCGTCGATCCACTCGCCGCAGTGGCGGCACTTCGTCGCATCCGGCGCCACCGTCCCCTTGCAATAGACGCACGTCGTCGACGTTGTCATGGCGGCCTCACCGTGCCGCCAGGATAGTGGTATGGATCCGCTCATGGCGCAAACCAGGGTCTACCGCGGCGCCTGCCATTGCGGCGCCGTTCGCTTCACCTTCCGGAGCGAAGAGATCACGACCGGTGTTCGGTGCAACTGCTCCATCTGCATCCGCAAAGGGGCGGTCATGTCCTCCGTCTACTACCCTCCGGACGCGTTCGCCGCGATGGAGGGACTGGATCTCCTGACCCTCTACCAGTTCGGCGACCGGGTGGTGAACCACTGGTTCTGCAGAACCTGTGGCGTCTATCCGTTTCACGACGGCCCGTTGAAGCTGGGGCACTACCGTCTGAACCTCGGATGCGTCGACGGCGTCGATCCATTCGCCCTCGAAATACGCCTCATCGACGGCCGGTCATTCTGAATGACCCAGCAGATCGCCCTGTTCACCCTCACCGTCCGGGACTACGACGAAGCCCTCCGGTTCTACGTCGATACGCTCGGATTCGAGCGCCTCGAAGACACGGATCTCGGAGGTGGAAAGCGGTGGGTCCGGGTCCGTCCGCCGGGTTCCAATGGCGCAGGACTCCTGCTCGCTCGCGCCGTGTCTGACGAACAGCGGGCCAGCGTGGGGTGCCAGGCCGGCGGACGGGTCCTGGTGTTCCTCGAGACCGACGACTTCTGGCGCGACTACGACCGACTCGTCGCACGCGGGGTGGTGTTCGTGCGACCGCCCTCCGAGGAGACCTACGGAACGGTCGCCGTGTTCGAAGATCTCTACGGCAATTGCTTCGATCTCATCGCGCCTCGCGACCCACCGAGTCCCCGCCAACGCCGGTAACGATTCCGTTCACTCGACCGCGAGCGCCGCCCGGAGCGCCTCGCGGAGATCGCGCAGGCTCTCCGGCTTCAACGCCCCAACGTAGGACGTCAGTCGCGCCTTCTCGATGCTCACCAGGCGATCGCAATGGAGTGAGCTCGGGTGCTTCAGACCCTCCTCGGGCCCGACGGGGACCTCCGTTCGAAGGCCGAGGCGGTTGGTGTACACCGGCGCGCAGATGACGCTCGACGATCGCGAGTCGATGAAGACCTGCCGGCTCACCACGGCGTAGACCCGCCAGGCCTTCGGGTCGTCGTTCGTCGCGCGGCGGATGCGATACAGATCGCCGCGCTTCAGGGACGCTCCTCGAACAGGTCGATCTGGTCCGCAAGCGAGTCGAGGGCCTTGCGGTTGAGCGCCTCCGCGTTCTCGTTGATCCGCTGGAGATCGCGAGCGTCCCGAAGACGGCGCGCTTCTCGCTCCAGGAGATCGTGTACCGCCCACTCGATGACCGACGAGCGGCTGCGTGAACGCTCCCGACCGAGCCGGTCGAGCGCCTTCAACGTCTCCTTGGAGAGGCTCACCGAGGTCTTCACCTTCATACCGAAATAGTACTACCGACTGCTTCCCGAAGCAAGGCGCCCGCGCCGCGTTCGTCGAGCCGCGTATCGGTGTCACGGCACGAGCGCGGCGATCCAGCCCTCGTCGAACCATCCGCCGATCGCGGCATGTGCGGCCTCGGCCGGAGAGGGACGCGTCGCGAACGCCTCGCACACCTCCGATATCGGCGATCCAGCGAGCGCCCGACGCACGGCCTCCACCTCGTCGGTCGGAAGATCGGTGTGGAACACCTCGAACGCCGGGCGCCAGACCGCGATCCGGGTCGGGCGGCGCGTCGGATCGGGAACGGTTGCGCCGGCTTCGAGCGCCCGCCACGCCGGCAGCGGGTCGTGCTCCAGCGATAGGAGGCGGAAGGCGGAGACGAAGCGCAGCCGCGTTCCGGCGAACGCCGCGAGCTCGATCTGCTTCAAGGCGGCTCGCGTCGCTGGAGCGCCGTCGGCCTCGAGAAACACCTCCGCGCGCGCCCATTCCAGCGCGGCGAGGTCGGCGAGGTCGACCGGCGCCCCCGCGGGCGGCGCCGATCGCAGGTAGTCCTCGAACCGGCGCCCGATCCTCCCCAGGTCGGGATGCTCCGACGGATGCTCGCGGAGATAGTTCGCGACGGCCGTCCCGAACGATTCGTCGCCGAGAATCTCCGCGATCTTGGGAAAATCCTCGCGAAGCGCGTCGACCATCCGGCCTCGGTACATCCGAGCGTAGATCTCGACGCGCTCCGCGGCGGACAGGTCCTGGGTTCCGACGAAGCACGAATCGACGGCCACGCCCTCCGCCCCTGGCGCGCGCGTCACCAACGCATGAAACAGGGCCTGCGTCTCTCGAAGGGTCATGTCGCCCCCGCGAGGGCTTCCGCCTCCACGGCCGCGGCGCGGCGGCTCTCGGCGACGAGCCGCTCGAGGTCGGGAACGCGGTCGTCCCACTCGATCAGCGTCGGGACGCCGCCGACGCGACGCGCCGTCTCGCAATAGAGCGCCCAGACGGCGTCACACACCGGATGGTCGTGCGTGTCGAGCAGGTGCGTGCCGTGGTCGACGTGCCCGGCGAGATGGATCTGCCTTACGCGATCGGCGGGGATTCCGTCGAGGTAGTCGCGCGGATCGAAGCCATGGTTCCGGGCGCTGACGTAGACGTTGTTGACGTCGAGCAGGATCCCGCAATCCGCCTGCCGGGCGACCTCCGACAGGAACTCCCACTCGCTCATCGTCGAGCCACGAAACGTCACGTAGCTGGAGACGTTCTCCAGCAGGATCGACCGGCCCAACGCCTCCTGAACCTCGATCACCCGGGCGACGACGTGCCGCAGCGCCTCTTCGGTGTACGGAAGCGGCAGCAGATCGTGGGCGTAGCGGCCGGCGTGCGATCCCCAGCACAGATGATCGGAGACCAGCAACGGCTCGACCCGCGCGATCAGATCGCGCAGCGAACGGAGGTAGTCGGCGGAGAGCGGATCGGTGCCGCCGATCGAAAGGCTGACGCCGTGGAGCGCCACCGGCACGTCGCGGCGGACCTTCTCCAGCACCGCCCAGGGCCGACCGCCGCGCCCCATAAAGTTCTCGCTCACCGCCTCGATGAAGTCGACGGGCGGCGGCTCTTCGAGCAGGCGGCCGTAGTGCTTCGGCCGCAATCCGATCCCGTGCATCAGGGAAGCATAGCGTCGAGCTTCATCCGGATGGCGCGGGTCGTCAGAAGGAGGCCCGCTCCGGAGGGGCGCACGAGGTCGGCCCGCTCGAGCGACGCGAGCGCGGCGACGATCTGCTCCGGCGGCAGGCGCAGCTGGTAGGAGAGCCGGAGAGGGGAGGTGCTGAAACCGCCGTCGTCGACGATCCGCTTCAAGACGCGCCACGCGGTGGGATCCTGAAGCGCCGCCGCCGTCTCCCACGGGGCGCTCTCCGGCGCGGAGAACCGGTCGACCGATCGCCTCCCTTCCAGCGTCAGGTAGTAGTAGCCGTGGTCCGCGGTGTCGACCGAGCCTGCCAGCGCCAGCTGGTCGAGCGCCTCCTGCACCTCCGACGCCGGCGCCTGCAGGACGAAGCTCATCCGACCGACGGTGGCGACGTTCTCCTCCTCGTAGAGGAAACGTAGAACGCGCCGCAGCAACGGCCCCTTGTCCGGCGCGGCGGCGGCAATCGACGCCACGTCACCCAACGGCATCGCGGAGGCGCCCGTCCCGCATCCCGACGGGTCGGGAGCGGCAAGCGCCGAGCCGGAGCTGCAGAACGCAGCCGCGAGCGCGAAGCCACGGATCGCACGGCGTGTCATCGGTCCTCCCTCCGTGAGGCGCCGGTCGCAGGAGCAGCCTCCGTGCCAGACGGGCGAATGCGCCAACCCTTCGAGACGGAATGAATTTGCAATTCTCCCGCGATCGGGGGGGCAAACGCCGGGCGAGTAGTGCGTCTCCCAGTGGCCCGCGGGTGCCCCAGCGGCATGGATCGGCGCCGGCGCGCGGCGGGCATCCGAGCCGCCGGCTTACGGATCGGCGCGGTCGTCCGCCGTCGCCTGCTGGAACGCCGCGTACGCCGGCCGTGGACTGCCGTCGAGCCGGAACAGTCCCCACGGACCACCCGGGAAGTCGTCGAGCGTGAACCAGAAGAAGACCGGCACCCGCCAATCGTCGCGCCACGCCTCGAACAGCGGAGCGACGTTCCGCGCCTGGACCGGTTCGGTGGTGCTGTCCGCGTTGAAGCCGACCTCGGTGATCCAGACCTCCTTGCGGCGGAGCGGCGCGCAGAAGCCTTCCTGCGCGTCGGAGACGGCGGTCAGTCCGTCGACGTTCCCCCGGAGCGCGTCGATCACCTGCTGCTCGCTCGCGTCCGGCGTCTCCTGCACGTAGACGTGATAACCGAGCGCGTCGAGCGGAAAGCTCCCGGTCTCCTGGCAGGTCCAATCCCAGGCCAGCTGCGTGCGGCCGGCGACGTAGACATCGTTCATGTAGTCGCTGGCGTCGGTGAGATCGAACGAGAAGAGCGGTCCGGAAACGAGCGTCACCTGCCACGCGGGATCGGCGGCATGCCCGTTGAAGTGCTTCACTTCGAGGTAGACCCGCTGCAGCAGCTTGGCGAAGGTGTGCGCCGATAGCACCGGCTGGGACGTACCCGGAGCCCAATTGTTCGGCTCGTTGTAGCTCTCGTAGACGCGCACACGATCCTTGAAGTGGTCGACGATCCGCACGAACTCGGCGGCGTAGTCGTCGATCCAACCGTCCGAACCGTGGCTTGCGTCCGAATAGACCGATTCGGCGCCGATCAAGCCGAGCACCTGCACGCCGTTCGAAATGAAGTCGTCGACGATCTGGTCGTAGGCGGCGATCCACGCCGGGTCGGCCGACGACGCGTGCGGCCCGAGACGGAAGTTGACCCGCGCCCATCCGGCGCCGGTGGCGCGGATTCGAGCGCCCTTCAGAACCACCGTGCCGTCGTCGGTCATCGACTGTCCGGGACTCATCCCAGCGCGGTCGCTCCGCGGAAGGAGCGGCGGAAACGGCGTGGGGACCGGGATCGGCTCGTCGGCATCGCGCACGAGCCCGCCGTCGCCCGCGCATCCGCAGAGGAGAAGAGCGGTCACCGCGACGTGGAGCGCGGCCTCCCAGCCCTTCTTCCGGAGAGGCCTGCAGGCGGCGATGGCGCCGTTCATTGCGCGTCCCCCTCCGCGATGGCGTTCACGAACTCGGCGTAGGCGGGACGGGCCGAGCCGTCGAGACGGAACAGGCCCCACGCCCCGCCGGGAAAGTCGTCCATCGTGAACCAGAAGAAGACCGGGACCCGTGGGTCGTCGCGCCATGCGTCGAACAGGGGTCCGACGTTCCTCGCCTGGATCGGCTCCGTGGTGCTGATGGCGTTGAAACCGACCTCGGTGATCCAGACCGGCTTGTCCCCCGGGGTCGGACAGGCGTTCTCCTGCTCGTCGGCGCTGCCGGTGAACTGGTCGACGTTGTATCGCAGCGCCGCCAGCACCTGCGCCTCGGAGGCGCTCGGGTTCTCCTCGACGTAGATGTGGAAGCCGAGCGCGTCGAGCGGGAAGGTGCCGAGCTGGGCGCAAACCCAGTCCCAGGCGTGCTGGTTCCGCCCGGCGAGGTAGGTCGACTGGATGTAGGAGGCGCCGTCGTCGTTGTCGTGGGAGAAGAGCGGGCCCGAGACGAGCGTCACCTGCCACGACGGGTCGTCCCCGTGGCCGTTGTAGAACTTGGTCTCGAGATAGACGCGCTGCAGGAGCGCGGCGAACCGCTCCGGGGAGAGGATCGGCTGGCTCGTACCCCACGCCCAATTGTTGGGCTCGTTGTAGCTCTCGTACACCCGGACGCGGTCCTTGAAATGTCCGACGATCGCCACGACGTTGGCGACGTAGTCTCCGATCCACGCGTCCGACCCGTGCGGATGGCTCGAATGGACCGACTCCGCGCCGATCAGTCCGAACACCTTCACCCCGCGGCTGACGTAGTCGTCCACGATCTGGTCGTAGGCGGCGAACCAGCCGTTGGCGTTCGGCGAGGCGTAGGGACCGAGCCGGAAGTTGACGCGCACCCATCCGCTGCCGGTCGCCGCGATCCGTTGCCCCTTGAAGACCAGGTTCCCCGAGTCCTCCATCGACTGCCCCGGGTTCATCCCGACGCGCTCCTTCGTCGGCGGCGGCCAGGGGACGGGTGTCGGCTCGACCGTCGCCGTCGGGAAGGGGAACGGCGTCGGGACCGCCGGCGGGCCTCCGCCGTCGCGCGCCGGTGACGCCCCTTCGGAGCAGCCGAGTAGAGCGAGAGGTAACGACAGTAGGAGAGGAAAGCGATGAATGAACATGTATTCAGTTGCGCATCCTGCCACAACGAATCGGCGCCCGCATAGCCCTTCGTCACGGTGAGCGCTGCCTTCCGGTAATTTTGCGTCGGAGTGGATTGCGAAGGAGCCGTGGATACGACCTTTCGCATCGCCGAATCGTTGAGCTTCTGCGCCACCATCGCCATCTCGAGTACCCCCGGTTACGAGTCGATCCGGGAGAAGTGCACGGCCGGTGCCGCGATCTCCAGGTCGCGCCCCACGAGCCGCTTCGTCGGCGAACATCGCGGAACAGAACGGTCGGCGAGGCGATCGCCGCTCGCGTCGCCGTCCGGCGGGCGGAGTCGATTGGGAAGCATGGAACCCACGCGCCGGATATAGGATCGGACGGTGCCGTCATCGGTCCCCGTGAACGACGCCGAGCTCGCCGAGGCTCATTCGGCGGAACGTCGCGCGGCGCTGCGCCAACGGCTCGTCGACGAGACGCCGCGGTGGTACCGCCCGGCCGTGCATCTCGCCGTGCCGTCGCTGTTCGGGCTGGTGGCGGTCGCCGTCACCCTCACCTTCGTCGAGGACGTCCGCGCCTGGGAGCTGCTGGCCGTTCCCGTCACCTACCTGGCCGCGAACGCCACCGAGTGGCGTGTCCACCGCGATCTCCTCCACAAGCGGCACCCTCTCGCGAAGCCCCTCTACGACCAGCACACGCCGAAGCACCACGCCTGCTACGTGACCGACGACATGGCGATGCGCCACCCGAACGAGTTCCGGCTGGTGCTGCTGCCGGCGTTCGCGTGCGTGCTGATCTTCCTGGTCACGGTTCCGCCCGCCTTGCTGATCGGGCGCTGGATCACGCCGAACGTCGGTGCGCTCTACCTCGCCACTTGCACCGGCTTCGTCGTCTCCTACGAGTGGCTGCACCTCTCCTACCACCTCGGGCCCGAGACCTGGATCGGCCGGCGACCGCTGATCGCCAAGCTGCGCGCGCACCACGCCCGCCACCACGACCCGCGGCTGATGCAGCGCTGGAACTTCAACGTGACCGTTCCGCTGTGGGACTGGGTCCGCGGGACGATCTGGCGGATGTAGGCCTGCGTTTCCTACTTCGCGGTCGGGAGGAAACCGTACATGTCGAACTGGAGAGGCGTCTCTCCTCGAATGAATTGGAGCTCCGTGAACGCCTGGCCCGACTGTCCGTCCACGAGGAAGACGCGCGTCCCTTCCACCACCGCGTTGAACGCGTGACCGCGGGAGAACTGGAAGGTCCCCTTCGCCAGCGCGTTCCGATCGACGAGGCCGGCAATGACGATCCCCCGACGGGCGCCGGCAAGCCGGATCTTTTCGACGAACTCCGCGCGGTCCGCCCAGACCGTGAGCTCGTTCATCGACGGATCGCGATAGGTCTCGGCCAGTACGGTGAGGGCCGCTCCACGTGGGACGCGAACGTCGAGCGCCACGGCCGGTCGACCCGCCAGCGAATGGTCGAGCGAGATGCTGCAGACCACGCAGTTCTCCTTGCTACCGAGGGGATTGATCTGCTGCGCCACCGATTGAAGCCGTGCCGTGGCACGACTGTCGGCAAACGATCGCATCGTCCCGGCGACGGTCGGATAGACAGCCTTCCCGATCGCCCCGCCCACGATTCCGCCGGTCAGCTCGCCGACCAGGTTTCCGCGCTGGTAGGCGTCCATCCCGCTCCACCGGGTGGCGATATCGTAGATCCCGTAGACCGCGAGGCCCGCGCCGACGACCGCGATCCCGGTGGTCACCCAGACCGGCGCCGTCGCCGCCACGGCGGCGATCACGAGCCCGCTGGCCGTCCCGATCACCACCCCTTTGGCGAATCCCCAGACGAAGCCCTCTGCGGCGCGATAGTACGAAGCCGGAACCGGACTCCGCCGCGGTGTCGATGCGGCGCTGCCGTCGACTCTCGCACGCGCCTCCGCAATGGAGCCGAAGGCCCGTTCGAGGTTCGGCTCGTTCGAGGTCGCGCATCCGGCCGGCGACTCGCCGACGGCCCGCGCGTCCGGCCCGATCGCGAGTTGGATCAGCAGGACGGCCAGAACGGCCGCCGGAGTCCGCCGAGCGAGCCCTCTCACGCCGTCTCCCCCTTGCCAGAGATTCTACGCGCCCGCACCCGATGCGATGCGTCAATCCGCCGTCAAGAACGCCGCCAATGCCCGGTACCAGGCGATATGATCGAACGCGGGCTGTGGCGTGCCGGGCCACCAGCCGACCTCGTCGGCGTGGTCGGCGGGAAGCTCGCCCAGGAACGTTCCCCACGCGGCGCTTTCCACCGCCACCAGGCCGTCGTTCGGGCCCTCGAGCGCAAGCTCGATCAAGTACGACGCGGCGAGCGCGGGATCGACCTGATCCTGCGTCTCGTCGTCGGGGAGAAGCCAGGTCCGTCCGGCGGCCGAGTAGTAGGCGACGTGCGGGTCGTCGGGGTGGGCAGTATTGAACGACATGGCATGGGCGGTGCTGAGGTCTTCGAGCTGTCCCGACAGGTCGGCCTCCTCGGCCGAGACCCCGGCCAGGGCCAGCGCCGCCAGTGCGTCCGCGGCGGAAAGCGCCGCGTCCGGCGCGAGTCCCAGCGCGAGATCGGCGATGCGGGTTCCCCGATGCGGCGTCGAAACGGTGGTGAGCGACGCGACACGGTCGCCGTATCCGTGCGCCGAGATCAGGTGGCGGGCATCGAGCCCGCCCTGGCTGTGGGCGATGAGGTGGACCTTCGGCGCGTCGCTCTCCGCCAATGCCTGGTCGATCGTCGCCGCCGCTTGCTGTGCGCGCACGTCGATCGACTGGATCGGGTCGACGTCGGCGACGAAGACGTCGAAGCCGTCTTCGGCCAGCGCCTCCGGAACTCCGTAGAAGTAGTCGAGTGCGCCCAACTGGTCGAAGCCGGCCATGCCGTGCATCAGCACCAGCGGCGGCGCGACCGGCCGATCCGGAACCACGAACGACGGCGGAACGGCGCGCGCCGGCGGGGACGGCGTCCCGACCGCCACCGTTCCGGCCTCGTTCCCGCATCCGAGCGCCGCGAGCGACGCCAGGACGATCCCGGCCCCTCTCCCCATTGACACCCACGTCGATACCACGCCCGGGCCGGGCGCGCCAGCCGTGCCAGATTGATTCGACGATCGGCGACGCGATAGAGTCGGGCCGTCTCGTAGAAGCCGGTCGTCCACGGCAGGAGGAACGGCACTCACCTTCGTCATCGACGCGCCGATGCTCTTGATGATCGGCTTCGGCATGGCCCTCTTCCTGCGAGGGCATGACCTGGCCAGCCCCTACGGCAAGCGCGTGACGGCGTGCGCGCTCCTGGTGCAGACGGTCGTGGGGATCGGACTCCCGGTGCTCGGCTACCTCGTGGGCCCGGACTGGATGTGGATGTACTACGTCGACCACCGCGATCTGCCGGGGTGGATGGCCTGGTATCTGCTCCTCGTCCTCTACTGGATCCCGTTCGGCGCGGCCTACCTGCTCGGCGCGTGGCTCTCGCGGAAAGGGCAGCGTCCGGTTGTCGTCGCCTTCGCGCTGGCGACCGCGGCGCAGATCGCGATCATCGGAATGACTTTCGACCGCTACGTCCACATGGGAACGACCGAGGAGTACCGCGCGGGCCAGGCGGCGCTCCTCCCCCAGTCGTCCGCCGCCGCGACGCTCAACGCCGGCGCGGCGGTGGCGGCGC
This sequence comes from uncultured bacterium, assembly GCA_964372275.1. Classification (GTDB taxonomy): domain Bacteria; phylum CAYJRR01; class CAYJRR01; order CAYJRR01; family CAYJRR01; genus CAYJRR01. Next base: position 6,665 of record CAYJRR010000092.1, on the reverse strand, counting down.
TTTCGATCGCCGCGGTGTGGTGGTATTTGCGAAGGCTACGGCGCCATCTGACCGCCTGACGGTAACCGGCGCCGAGTGAAGAACCCGATTACCGTCCGCGAAGCGAGACCCGAGGACGACGGCGCCGTGGGCGATCTGCTGGTCGACGCCTACGTGACGACGTACGCCGCCAAGCGGCCGGACGTGGTGGTGGGCGAGGAGCGAAAGCGCGATCTGCGCGACGTCGCCGCGAAACGGTCGATGGCGACGGTGCTCGTCGCCGAGCTCGACGGGCGCGTCGTCGGAACGGTCGCGCTCTACCCACCGGGCGCGCCGGGATCGGAGGCGTGGCTCCCGAACTCCGCCGACCTGCGACACCTCGCCGTCGATCCGCGGATGCACGGTCGAGGACTGTCGGGGCCGCTCCTGGACGAAACGGAACGGATCGCCCGCGAGTGGGGCGTCGACGCCATCTGCCTCCACGTGCGGCGCGGCGTCGACGGCGTGGCGAGGCTCTACCAACGGCGGGGGTACGCGCGGGCGCCGGAGGGGGATTTCGCGCTTCCGACGGTGGAGCTGGAGGGGTACGTGAAGCGAATGCGGTCGGCTCCGGAAGAAAATTGAAAATGGAAATCCGGCTAACCGGCGAACTGCGGGGCGGTCATTGGCCGGTTTTCCATTTTCAATTTTCTATTTTCCAATTTTTCTCTTCTCCTACGCCGCCAGCTCCAGAACGACCTCCTTCAGCCACTCGAACCCCGTGAGCAGCCCCTCCACCGAGATCCTCTCGTTCGGCGCGTGGTAGAGGTCGGCGAACGGCTCGTCCTTCTTGAGCGCGACCGGGGCGAAGCCGTAGGTGGGGATTCCCGCGTGGGCGTAGTGCTTGGCGTCGGTCAGGCCCGGCATCAGGTAGGGGACGATCTTCGCCTCCGGGAGGCGACGCGCGAAGACGCGGCGGATGGCGTCGATGACGCCGCTGTCGAACGGCATCTCCAGCGGCGGACCGCCGTCGACCGGCTCGATCTCGAGGTCGGGCCCGATCACGGCGCGCACCTCGTCCAGGAACTCGTCGCGCGAGACGCCCGGAAGGTAGCGTCCGTCGATCCAGGCCTCCGCCTCGCCGGGGACGACGTTCACCTTCGAGCCGGCGGAGAGGACGGTGGTGGCCGCGGTGTTGAACAGCATCGCGCGGAAGGCGTGCCGGCGATCCTCCGGGACGAGGCGCAGCGTGGCGTGGACGGTCGACGGCGACAACAGCCCGAGCAGCAGCGTCGCCGCCGGCTGCGCTTGCGCCTCGGCGACGGCGCGGAAAAACTCCCGGGCCGCCGGCGCCAGGTGATAGCCGAGCGGCCGGCGCGATAGCCGCCCGACGGCCCGCGCCAGCTTGTCGACCGCGGTGACCGGCCGCCACCGGCCCCGGAATCCTGCCGGCCGCGCACGCGGCATGCTCCCGTGACCCGGCGGTCCGGTCGCGCGGATCTTGAACCACTCGAACCCCTTCTCCGCGATCTGGATCGGGACGATCGTCCCCTTCGCCATCGGGATCGCCATCCCGCCGAGCTCGGTGAGACAGAACTCCGCCTTCACCCGATCGAGGTGGCGTTCGACGAGGAACCGGGCGCCGAATCGCCCCCCGGCCTCCTCGTCCGCGACGCCGGCGAAGATCACGTCCCGCCTGAGGCGCGCGCCGCGGCGCTTCAGCTCGACGAGGGTGAGCGCGCTCATCGCCGCCATCTGCTTCATGTCGACCGCGCCGCGCCCCCACACGTAGCCGTCGGCCAGCTCCGCGGCGAACGGGGAAAAGCGCCACGACGGTTCGGTGGCGGGCACGACGTCGAGGTGCGCCGACAGCAGAAGCGGCGCGGCGGAGCCGTCGCCATGCACGCGCGCGACGACGTTCCCGCGTCCCGGCGCCGACTCCAGGACCGCCGCCTCGATCCCCTCGCGGCGAAAGAGGTCGGCCAGGTAGTCGGCCGCCGGACGCTCGTTCCCGGGAGGGTTGGAGGTGTCGAAGCGGATCAGGTCGCGGAGGACGCGGACGACCTCCGCCTCCGTCGCCGGCTGCGCGCGCGTGGCCGTGGTGGCGTCCGCGGGCATCGCCGTCACCTCCCGCGCAGGCGGTCGATCAGTCGCCCGAGCGGACCACGCCGGGCGCGCCGCTCCGCCTCCTCCGCGAGCCTCCGCTCGAGATCCTCGCGCGCCTTCACGAACCACGGAACCAGCTCCTCCAACTCCTGGGCGTGCGCCCATCGCGCCATCCGCGGGTGCCAGACCGGATCGTAGGGCATCAGCTCCCCCTTCACGGCGAGCCGGGCGAGCGCGGCGTCGTCGGTCACCTCGCGGGTGTAGCCGGCGATCTTCACCAGGATCTTCTGGACCCGCTTCTCGCCGCCGGGGGAGTCGGTCTCCCTCACGCCGCCCTCGCCTGCGCGCGCCGTATGGCCGCGCGGTACTCGGCCACCGCCTTGCCGATCGAGGCCTCGAACGGCGGCGGTTCGTAGCCGAGCTCGGACGCCGCTTTCGACGAGTCGTACCACATCAACATCGTGCCCAGCACGGCGTAGTCCCAGGTCACCTTCGGCATCGTCCCGGTGAACGCGGCGCGAAGCTCGGAGACGGCGCCCAGCGCCAGCAGCATTGGCACCGGCACCTGGATCGTCGGAACGGGGACGCCGAGCGTGCGCGAAACGGCTTCGAAGATCTCCCGCAGCGTCACGTTGTGCCCGCCGAGGATGTAGCGGTGCCCGCGCCGGCCGCGCTCGTAGGCGGCGATGTGGGCATCGACCACCGCGTCGATATCGCAGACGCAGTAGCCCCCGGGCGGGTAGACGCGCGGGCCGACCCGGCCAAAGAGGCGCACCCCCTCGTCGATCAGGCCGACGATCCGCTGCGAACCCGACGCCCGCGTCGCCGAGGCGGCGCCGCCGTAGACGACCGCCGGGTTGACCGCGACGACGTCGAGCCCGTGCGAGTCGCAGGCGTCGAGCGCGACCCGCTCGGCGATCCGCTTCGTCCGGAGATAGGTGTAGGACTCCCCGCGGAAGGGGTTCTCCTCGTCCGCCGGAACGCCGGGCCGGGCGGGGATCCCGATCGCCGCGACGCTCGAGGTGTAGACGACGCGGCCGACCCCGCCGGCCTTCGCCGCGGTCATCACGTTTCGCGTGCCCGCGACGTTGACCCGCTCCTGGATCTCGCGCGCGCCGCGCCAGAACGAAAGATCGGCGGCGAGGTGGAACAGGCCGTCCGCCCCCGCGCACAGGCGCCTCAGCGCCGCGGCGTCGTGCAGATCGCCGCAGACGACGTCTACCGGGAGCCCGTCGAAGACCGAGAGGTCGGAGGTCGCGCGGGCGAGCAGCCGCACCCGGTCGCCCCGCGCGACCAGGCGCTTGACGAGATAGGTCCCGACGAACCCCGTCCCTCCGGTAACCGCCGCCAGCATCCTGCCGCCGCTTCTAGCACGACTGACGGGATCGCCCGTAGAGGGCTCGCAGCTCGCGCTTCGCCGCCTGCAGCACCGCCTCCGCTCGAGGGGGCGCTACTTGCGGGGCGCGCCGAAAGAAACGGCGACCTGCATGTATTCGACGCGCCCGTTGCGGGGATCGAGACCCGCGTCACCCATCCTCTCGACCTGCGCCCGCCAGGCGCGCACACCGACCTCTTCCTCCGGACTCAGCGCGCCGGAACGCAGCAGCTCGTCGGCGCGCGCAAGCAGTTCCGGCGCCGTGACGGCCGGACGCAGCTCGGGCTCCAGCGGCTCGAGATCGCCATGAACGATCTCCACCGCGTCGCCGGGGATCGCGTCGATCGTCGCCCGGTGCGCCTCGAGGGCGGCGCGGAAGTCGCCCGGCAAGTCGTCCCTCGCCAGCTGCGCTTCGATCTCGGACAGAATCTCGGCCTTCGATCGACGCTCGGTCGTCGCCATGGCCCTCACTCCGGGTGCTTGTCGAGGAACTTCGGCACGTCGGCTTCGATGAAGGTCTGTAACAACTCCGAATCGAGGAAGCCGCGCTTGGCCTCGTCGCCGAGGATGTCGAGCGCCACCTTGTGGGGGACGGCCTTCTTGTAGGGGCGGTCGCTGGCGGTGAGCGCGTCGTAGATGTCGCTGATCGTCATCATCCGCGTCTGCACCGAAAGGCTGTCGGCCCCCAGGCCCCGCGGGTAGCCGCGGCCGTCGAGCTTCTCGTGGTGGCCGTAGGCGATCTCCGGAACGAGTCGCAACGTGCGGCTCCACGGGATCTGGGAGAGGAAACGGTAGGTCTTGGAGACGTGGCTCTCGATCTCCAGCCGCTCCGCCTGGGTCAAGCTCCCACGCGGCACCGAGAGCTGCACCACCTCCTGGTCGGTGAGAAAGTTGAACTCCTGCCCCTTGGGACCGCGGAAGGTCCGCTTGCGGATCTCCTGCAGGCGCTCGAATCCGCCCTGCTCCAGGATCGTCGGCCGATTGCACTTCCAGACGAACTCCTCCAGCTCGTCGACCTCCTTCATCGCCCGCGCGAACGCCTCGGCCTCCTCCGCGATGCGTTCCTTCACCGCCGCCTCGCCGGCCGCCGCCATCAGCGTCATCCGCCGGCGCAGGCTGTCGACCTCCAGCGCCTGCCGTACGAACTGGAACCGCACCTTCAGGATCTCCGCCTCGTGCGGGTAGAGCTTGTTGGCCTTGACCAGCACCTCCTCGCGCACGCCGACCTTGCCGAAGTCGTGCAGCAACGAGGCGAAGCGCAGCTCGCGCAGCTCGTCCTGGGTGAAACGCGTCCCCTTCCAGCGGCCGTTTCCGCCGCGCTCCAACGTGACCGCCAGGCCGTTGGTCAGCGCGGCGACACGCTCGGAATGACCGGAGGTGGTCGGGTCCCGCGCTTCAATCGCGTACACCGAGGCCTTGATGAACCCTTCGAACAGCTCCTGGATCTCCTTGTTGAGCAGCGCGCTCTGAAGCGCCGAGGCCGCCTGCCCGCCGAAGGCGCCGAGCAGCTCCTGGTCCTCGTCGGTGAAACGGCCGCCGTCGATCTCCTCGCGCTTGTTCAGCACCTGCAGCACGCCCAGGACTTGGCTGTCGACCGACCACATCGGGACGGCGAGGATGTTGCGGGTGCGGTAGCCGGTCTTCTGGTCGGAGTCGCGGTTGAAGCGCGGGTCGGCGTAGGCGTCCGGCACCTTCAGTGCCCGTCCCGACGCGACGACCGCCCCGGCGATCCCCGCGTTCATCGGGATGCGAAGCTCCGTCCGTTCGCCCAACCCCTTGGCGGCGTAGGTGAAAAGCTCTTCGCGGTCGCGGTCGACCACCCACACCGTGGCGCGGTCGGCTTCGACCACCACCACCGACTCCTGGACGATCAGGTTGATGAGGCTGAAAAGGTCCCGCTGGGCCGACATCGCCTTCGCGACGTCGAGGAGCGCCCCCAGCTTCTGGACCCGCCGCAACAGCACCGGCGGGACGCCTTGCGTCGGGTCGATCGCGCCCAAGCCTTTGAAGGATAACGCACTCTCCGCCAGGGGGGCAACGACGGCCGCAGGCGTGGTAAAATGGGCGACCGTGCCGCCGAGTTCGGACACGGGCGCGATTCGGGAACGATTCGTCCACGCCATCTCGAAACCCGAGGCGGAGATCGACCTCGCCGAGGCGGCGCTCCTGATCGCCGCGGAGGAGTACCTCGACCTCGACGTCGACCGCTACCGCCGGAAGCTGGACGAGCTGGCGGGCGAGGCGCAGATCCGGATCGGAGACGTCTCCCTGCAGGACCCGGCGGAGTTCATCCGCCGTTACCACGCGTTTCTGTTCGGCGAGATCGGGTTCCGCGGCAACGAGCAGGACTACTACGACCCGCGGAACTCCTTCCTGAACGAGGTGCTCGACCGCCGCACCGGGCTGCCGATCTCCCTGGCGTGCGTCTACATGGAGGTGGCGCGCCGGCTCGGGGGGCCGGTGGAGGGGATCGGGTTTCCCGGGCACTTCCTGGCGAAGTGGGTCCTCCCCGACGGAAACGAGGTGGTGGTCGATCCGTTCTACGGTCAGGTGGTGAGCGAGGACGACTGCCGGAACCTTCTGCGACGCTTGAGCGCCGGACAGATCCCCTACCGCAAGGAGCTGATGTCGGTCCTCCCCGCGCGCGGGATCCTGGCGCGGATGCTCGCCAACCTGAAGGGGGTCTGGAACAAGCGCGGCGACTTCCCCCGCGCCATCTCCGCCTGCGACCGCATCCTCCTCCTCCTCCCCGACTCGATCGGCGAAGTCAAGGATCGGGGTCTTCTCTGGCTGCGCCTCGAGTGCTTCGGTCCCGCCTACGAGGACCTGCGCCGCTTCGTCGAAAGGGCCGTCGAAGGACCGGAACGCCGTCAGATCCGCGAGCAACTCCCGGCGCTCCGCCGGCTGGTCGACATGATCGCCTGACGGGCCGTGGGCTATAGTCCGCCGGCTTGAAACGCGGCCTCCTCACCGCCACCGACCGGCGCGTGCTCGGCTACTTCCGGCCGCACGCCGCGCAGATGGTCTTTGCCGCGATCTGCGCCGGCGTGGCGGGGCTTGCCGGCACTTCGCCGATCTGGATCCTCAAGGAGTTCGGCGAGACGGCGCTGGAGTCGAAGGACACGCGGCGCCTGGCGGCGCTGTCGGCGGCGATCGTGCTGCTCACGGTCGCCGCGGCGACGGCCCAATATGGCCAGCAGTACCTGCTGCGAACCATCGGTTATCG
>CAYJRR010000091.1:0-18415 GCA_964372275.1 uncultured bacterium | reverse complement strand
CGACAAGGTCGGGCGACACGGGAGGGGCGGACGGGACGGAGCCGCACCCGGAGTTCGGACGTTGCGCGACCTCGCGCACCCGAAAGGCCGGGGAGGCTCCCCGGTAGTTCCGCCCGACGACGGATCGAAGCGGCGCCTTGCGAAGGCGGCGCTTCCCCGGCCGACGACGAGCCCCGGTGGGGGCGCGCGAAGCCGGAAGATCCGCCGAGTGGCCGGACGATCCCCGCCAGGGACCCGTTGGGGTCCGCCTTGAACGAGGCGGGATGTGTCGAAACAACTGATTTTCAACTGCAGCACCCAGGAGACGCGCGTCGCGCTCCTGGAGGGCGATTCTCTCGTCGAGCTCCACACCGAACGGAAGCGCGAACGCGGGATCGTCGGGAACATCTACAAGGGGAAGGTCGTCCGCGTGCTTCCCGGCATGCAGGCGGCGTTCGTCGACATCGGGATCGACAAGGCGGCGTTCCTCTACGTCACCGACATCTACCCCGAGTTCCAGGACCTCGACTTCGGCGACGAGGAGGACGAGGAGAACGCCGAGGAGTCCGGGCGCAAGCGCTCCCGCTCCCGCCGGAAGAAGCCGTCCCGGCGTGAGTCGCGCGGCGAGCCCAAGGCCCAGATCCAGGACCTGGTGAAGCCCGGGCAGGAGATCCTCTGCCAGGTGGTCAAGGAGCCGATCGGCACCAAGGGGGCGCGGATCACCAGCCACGTGACGATCGCCGGGCGCTACCTGGTGATGATGCCGACGATCGACCGGGTCGGCGTCTCGCGCCGCGTGGGGGACAGCCGCGAGCGGCGGCGCCTGCGCGAGATCCTCAACGCCTGCCGCCCGAAGGGGATGGGGTTCATCGTCCGGACCGCGTCGAGCGGCGTCTCCGAGCAGACGCTGCTGCGGGACATGGAGTTCCTGTTCGAGGTGTGGCGCGACGTGGGGAAGGACGAGCACCACGCGCCGGCGCTCTGTCACCGGGACCTCGACCTGCCGCTGCGGATCGTGCGCGACGTGATGACCGACGACATCTCGACGCTGCACGTCGACGACGAGGGGGAGTTCCGGCGCATCGTCAACTTCGTGCAGACGGTGATCCCGCAGTCGAAGACCCAGGTTCAGCACTACGCCTCGGACGAACCGATTTTCGATCACTACAAGGTCGAGCCGGAGATCGACAAGCTGTTCCACCGCAAGGTGTGGCTGAAAAGCGGCGGCTACCTGATCATCGACCAGGCCGAGGCGCTGGTCGCGATCGACGTCAACACCGGCAAGTTCATCGGCAAGAAGGACCTCGAGGAGACGATCCTCAAGACCAACCTGGAGGCGGCGAAGGAGGTGGTCAACCAGCTCCGCCTGCGCTCGATCGGCGGGATCGTGATCATCGACTTCATCGACATGGACCGCGCGGAGAACCGCGAAAAGGTCCAGGCAGCGCTGAACGAGGCGTTGCGCGGGGACCGCGCGAAGACCAACGTCACCAAGATCTCCGACCTGGGGCTGGTGGAGATGACGCGCAAGCGCACCGGCGAGGGGTTCGGGAAGCTGTCGGGCGAGCCCTGCGACCTGTGCGAGGGGAAGGGCTACCACAAGAGCAAGGTCACGGTCTGCTACGAGATCCTGCGCGAGATCCAGCGCAAGGCGCGGACCCACCGCAACCGGAGCCTCTTCGTCGAGGTCCATCCCGGGATCGCCGACCTGATGTACGGAGAGGAGCGCGCGTCGGTGGAGGCCCTGGAGAACCGATTCGGGATCCGGGTCATCCCGCGGCCGGTCGCGTCCCGTCCCGTCGAAAGCTTCGACGTGACGGTGAAGTGAGGAGGTCCCGCGCGTGGACGACGGGCTCACCGCGGAGGTCGACGGCGCGCCTTCCGGTCGACGGATCGGGGCCTTCTTCGACGTCGACCACACCCTGCTCGCCGTCTTCTCGGCGTTCGCCTTCCTCCCTCACCTGATCGCCCGCCGCAAGGCCGGGGCGATCGACCTGATGCGCATGGCGCGGGCCGCGGCGCGGCAGGAGGCCGGGATCGGCAACTTCTCCGGGCTGATCGCCGCCTTCGCCCGCACGCTGCGGGGCGTCCCGGAGGCGGAGTTCCGGGCGGTCGGGGAGCGGATCTTTCGGACGTTCCTGGCGTCGCAGATCTTCCCGGAATCGCGCCGCCTGGTCGACGCGCACCGGCGGCGCGGGCACGTGGTCGCGGCCGTCTCCTCGGCGCTCCCCTACCAGGTCGAGCCGCTGGCGCGCGCGCTCGGGTTCGACGCCGTGCTCTGCACCCAGCTCGAGCGGAAGGACGGACGCTTCACCGGGGAGGTCGTCCGGCCGGCGTGCCACGGCGAGGGGAAGGCGATCGCCATGCGGGCCTTCGCGAAAGGGCGCGGCATCGACCTCCGGAAGAGCTGGTTCTACGGCGACAGCCACGACGACCTCCCCGCGTTCCGCGCGGTCGGGCGGCCGAGGCCGTTGAACCCCGGCCTCCGGCTCCGGCGGGAGGCGGCCCGCCGCGGCTGGCCGACGCGAACCTTCCGCAGCCGCGGCCTGCCGCGCGCCACCGACGTGGTTCGCACCTGGCTGGTCGGCGCCAGCAGCCTGCCGTCGCTCCTGCTCGGGGTTCCGACGGCGCTCGCGCAGCGTGATCTCCGGAAAGGGTTCAACGTGGCGATGTCGACCTGGGGAGACGTCGGGCTGGCGCTCTCCGGAATCGAGCTCCAGGTCACCGGGAGACCGCACCTCTGGTCGCACCGACCGGCGGTCTTCGTCTTCAACCACCAGAGCGCGGTGGAGATGTTGCTGCTCTGCAAGCTCCTGCGGCGCGACTTCGTCGGCATCGGGAAGAAGGAGATCCGCGGCTATCCGGTCGTGGGCGCCGTCTTCGCGGCAGCCGGAACGGTCTTCGTCGAGCGGTTCGATCCCGGGAAGGGAAAGGCCGATCTCGCTCCGGCGATGGCGGCGCTGAAAGAGGGCTCGTCGATCGCCATCGCCCCGGAAGGGACGCGCAGCGTCACGGGAACGCTCGGACCGTTCAAGAAGGGGGCGTTCCACCTGGCGATGCAGGCGAAGGTCCCGATCGTGCCGATCGTCTTCAAGAACAGCATGGACGCCCTGCCGAAACACGGGGTGGTGATCCGGCCGACGACGGTGGAGGTGGTGGTGCATCCGCCGATCGAGACCGCCGGTTGGACGCCGGCCAATCTCGACGCGCGCGTCGCCGGGATCGAGCGGCTGTTTCGCGAGACGCTGCGGTAGGATCGCCGGGTGAGTCGCAGCCGGATCCCCGCGCGCTTCTTCTCGCGGCGCGAACGTGACGACCTGGTGGCGGCGATCCGGCGCGCCGAGGCGAAGACGTCGGGGGAGGTCCGGATCCGGCTCGAGCGACGTTCGGGAGGGGACGTGCAGCGCGCCGCGCGGCGCGCGTTCGAGCGGATGGGGATGCACCGCACCGCCGCGCGAAACGGCGTCCTCCTCTTCCTCGCCGTCGCCGATCGGGAGTTCGCCGTGATCGGCGATGTCGGGATCGACGCCACGGTCGAGCCGGCATTCTGGGAGACGGTGCGCGATCGTCTGGCGACCGCGTTCGCCGGCGATCGATTCGGCGACGGTTTGGTCGAGGCGATCGGAGCGATCGGCGGGCGCCTGGCGAGCGCCTTTCCGCGCGCCGCCGACGGCGACCGGAACGAGCTTCCGGACGACCTATCGGTGGAGCGCGGGTCGGGAGACCTTCCGTGACCGGCGCCCGGCCACGCACGGGGATCGCGCGGTGACCGGCGTCCTGGTCGCGGCGTGGCTCGTCCTCGCCAGTCCGCCGCAACACGTGATCGACCAGGCGAACGTCCTGTCGGCCGAGGCGGAGGCCGACCTGGAGCGGCAGCTCGCCGCCTTCGAGGCGGAGGCGCGCATGGAGATCGACGTCGCGACCTTCCCCGACCAAGGGGGGGTGCCGACCTCGATCCACGCCCGAGGGATCGCGAACGACTGGCGCGTCGGGAGCCGTGTCGGCGACCGCGGGGCGCTGATCGCCTTCTACCCGTCGGAGCGCGAGGTGCGGATCGAGATCGCCGACGCCATGCCGGCGGTGAGCGACGCCGAGATCGCCGGGGTGATCGATCGGTTCATGGTCCCCGCCTTCCAGGAGGCACGCTACGCCGATGGCCTGGCCGCCGGCGCCTACGAGCTGACGCGCCTGCTCCGCATCCGCCCGGCGGCGACGCCTCGACCGACCGTCGCCGCCACTCGCCCCTCCCGGGAGCTCTCCCCGAAGGCGTTCCAAGCGGTCGTGTTCGGCGTGGCGGTGGTCCTGTCGGTCGTCCTGCGTCGCATCGGAGGCGTGAGTCTCGTCGGCTACCGCCGCCGCTGGGGAGCTCACCACGGGTGGAGCGCGTCCGGGGGACCGTCGGGTTCGTCACGTTCCTCGTGGAGCGGCTCCAGCCCGTCGCGTTCGACGTGGAGCTCCTCGAGCTCGTCCGGCCGCCCGTCGGGTGGCTTCTCCGGACGCGGCGCCTCCGGCAAGTGGTAGCCCCCGCCGGCTACCGTCGGCTCCGGACGCCCATGTCCCACGCCCCGAGCGCGGCAGCCAAGCATCCGTCTCCATTGCGGTTTCCCGATGGCACGTCCGGTGCTTGAAAGGGGTTGAGGTTCGTCATTCGGGGAGGTCGCCATGCCGGGTCATCGTCGCATCGCGTGGGTCTCGGTTCTTTCCTTGTACGCGCCGGCCGCGTTCGCGCACGAGCCGGCGCCCGGCACGAAGATCGGAACGTCGCGGGTCTTGATCGGGCCCTGCGTGAGCGGCGAGTGCGAAGTGATTCCGGCGATCGAGATCGGCGGCCGCCGATACGAACTGCGTGGACCCGGACACGCGGCCGAATGGATCTCCACCTACCCGGGAACCACCGTCGCAGTCCAGGGCTCGGTCCGCCGGGTCGCCGGCCGTGACGTCTTCGTGATGACCTCGGAGGAGGTCGGGCTCTACGGAGAGATCGGGACCGTTCCCGTTCGACTCGGGGATGCGGACAGGATCCACCTCCCGGTCCTGAAACTGCCGCGGGACCGGGTGATCGTTCTCCAGGGACCCGAGCGGATCGGTCTGCTTCACCACGCCCACGAGACCGGGCCGGTGTGGGTTCGTGGGACGATGTCGCCGCGAGACGACGGGCTCGGCTCGGTCTTTCGTGTCAACGGCCTCCGCGCCGAATCGGCGCCCGGCGGCATGCTGGCGGTCGGATCCAACGTCGGCCGGGAGCAGAACACCCGATCCGGTGGACGGCAGCCGTCCGTGGGACCTTCTTCCTTGCTGGGAGGCGGAGCGCCGCGCTGACGCTACGGCGCGAGACGCGCGACGAGCTTCTCGAGCTCGGCGGCGAGCGCCTCGTCGGTCGCCTTGGCGATCGGGAGGAGATGATCCCGGGTTTCGGCGGCGTATCGACCCGGTTTGCCGGGCTCGGGGCTCTTGTGGACGCCGCGGAGGTTGTCGAGCCGGTCGGCGCACTTGATCCGGCGCACGGCGAGCTCCGAGGTGGCGATGTGATGGTAGTAGCGGTTGTCGCGCGCCGTTTTCGCCGCCACCCGCGCTTCGCCGGTTAGGTCGGAGGCGATCGGATCCTTGGTGAGGGCGGCGACGATCTCGCCGACCTTCGGATCGGTGCGCCGGCCCAGCTCCCCGGCGGCCATCGGACTGTCCTCCAGCACGTCGTGGCAGAGCGCCGCGGCGAGCTCCACCGGATCGCGCACGCCGCGCTCTTCGAGGAGGATCAGCGCCACCCGCGCCGGGTGCTCCAGGTAGTCGCTCCCTTCGTCCCGCGTCTGCCCGGCGTGCGCGGCGCGCGCCACCTCCAGCGCCCGCATCACCAGATCGCGCGCCGACGCCGGCTCCAGCGCGGCCGCCGCCTGTTCGATCCGGCGAACCGGGCTCACGGCGCGTCGCTCCGTTCCGACCCGGCGTTCATCCGCGGCGAGCCGCCTGGCGCCGGCGGGAGACATCGCGCCTCGCGACCGGGCGCGCGGCCCGCGCGCGACCGGTCGGCGCCGCCGACGGGACGCGCCGCTGACGTGCGCTCGCCGCATTCGGCGCGGCCGCCACGGCGGGCTCGGCCAGCGTCCTGGCCAGCTCCTCGTAGAGGTGGATCGCCGACTTGATCGCCTTCTCCCAGTCGGAGAGGCAGAGCGATTCGTTCTCGGAGTGCGCGTTGGTGTAGGGGTCCTCGACGCCGATCAGAAGCGCCGGCACCCCGCCCAGCTCGCGGGCGAACGGCTCGACGAACGGGATCGACCCGCCGCAGCCCATGGCGATCGCCTTGCGGCCGTATCCCTTCTCCAGCGCGCGAAAGGCGGCCTGGAAGGCGGGATGGTCGGGCGAGGTGTACCACGGCCCCGCGGCCGCCTCGCGCTCGACCTTCACCTCGACCCCCCACGGCGCCGCCTTGCGAATCGCCGCCTCGAGCTTCGACGCGACCTCCTCCGGATCCATGTCGGGGACGAGACGCACGCCGACCCGCGCCCACGCCGTGTCGACCAGGATGTTGCGCGCGTCCTTCCGCGAAGAGGCCTGGATCGCGTTCACCGCCAGCGATGGTTGGCGCCAGTTCATCTCCATCGGGTGGCGCTTGCCGCCGAGGAGCCTGGTCTTCGGAAGGAGCCCCGCCTGCCGGCGGAACTCCGCGGTGGTGATCGGCAGCGACGCGATCGACTTCCGTTCGGACGCGGTGAGGGCCTTCACCTTCTTGTGGATCCCGGGAATGGCGATCGAGCCGTCGTCGTTCACCAGCGAGGAGAGGATCTTCGCCAGCGCCATCGCCGCGTCGGGAACGGGGCCGCCCCACATCCCGGAATGGAGCGCCTGGCGAACGGCGCGCACCTCGACGTCGACCGAAACCAGCCCGCGAAGCGCGGTGGTGATCGACGGAAGGCCGGTGTCGAAGTTGCCGGTGTCGGTGAGGACGATGGCGTCGGCGTCGAGCAGCGCGCGGTATCGACGAAGGAATTGGGAGAGGTGGGTCGAACCGATCTCCTCCTCCCCTTCCACCACGATCTTGACGTTGACCGGGATCTCGCCGGCGCCGCGCAGCCAGGCGTCCACGGCGCAGGCGTGCACCGAGATTCCCGCCTTGTCGTCGGCCGCGCCGCGCGCGAAGAGACGGCCGCCGCGCTCGGTCGGCTGGTAGGCCGGCGACTCCCACTTCTCGTCCTCGCCCGGGGGCTGGACGTCGTGATGGGCGTACAGCAGCAGCGTGGGGGCCGACGGATCGCGGATCACCTGCCCGAAGACGTAGGGGTGCGCCCCCTCGATCTCGAGCAGCCGGACGTCGGCGAAGCCGCGGCGGCGCAAGAGAGCCGCCGTCGCCTCCGCCGACCGCCGCACCTCCGCCGGGTCGAAGCCCGGGAAGGAGCAGCTCGGGATCCGGACCAGCTCCTTGAGCTCCTCGAGGTAGGTGTCGCGATACCGGGCGAAGTGGGCGAGCGCGCGTTCGGTCTTCGACATGGGGCGAGAATCTACTTGGGGCGGCGACGCGCCGGCAAGCTCGCCAGGGCCCCCAGCCACTCCTGCATCATCGAGGCGGCGACCAGCGGCGTGACGCCCGTCGGATCGGCGTGCGGGCTGACCTCGACGACGTCGAATCCGACCAGTTCGAGGCCGGCGAGGCCCCGCAGGATCACCTGACACTCGTAGGGGGTCAGGCCTCCGGGAACGGGGGTCCCGGTTCCCGGCGCGTACCCGGGGTCGATGCCGTCGATGTCGAAGCTGACGTAGACCGGCGAGCCGCGCAGTCGCTGCACCCGTTGCGCAATGGCGCGCGCGCCCATCTCCCGGACGTCGTCGATCGTGATCACCTCGAATCCGTGGCGGCGCGCGAAGTCGAGATCGTCCTCGCCCGCGAGCGGCCCGCGGATGCCGACCTGGATCACCTTCTCGGGATCGGCGAGCCGCTCCTCGACGACGTGGCGGAAGGTCGTGCCGTGGTGGAAGTCGACGTCCCAGGCCGGCGGGTAGGTGTCGAGGTGGGCGTCGAAGTGGAGGATCGCGAGCTTCCGGTCGTGGCGCTTCGCCAGCGCGCGAAGCACCGGCAACGTCACGGTGTGATCGCCGCCGACCGAGAGGGGGATCGCCCCGCGGTCGGCGATCTCACCGATCCGGGCCTCGACGTTGCGGAGCGTCCGCGGCAGGTCGGTCGGGATGGCGAGGACGTCCCCCGCGTCGCAGATCTTCAACCCCCGGAAGATGTCGACCCCGGTCCCCGTCTGGAATCCGCGGCCGAGGCAGCTCGCCGACCGGATCTCGCGGGGACCGAAGCGCGCCCCCGGCCGGTAGGTGGTGCCGCCGTCGAACGGGATCCCGAGGATCGCCACGTCGGCGCCGCGCACCTCCTCCCATACCGGAAGGCGGAAGAAGGTGGAGATGCCGGCGAAGCGCGGCATGGCCCGGCCGGAGAGCGGAACGAACGCCGGCGGTCCGGCCACCGGAGCGTCGGCCGGATGCGCGCGCTCCGGCGTCTGCGCAGCCCCGGCCGTACGCTCGCCGTCCAACGTCTCCGCCGCGTCGCGGACGCAGTTCTCGCAGATCGCCGTCGACCGGGTGGAGATGAAGCGCCGCCCCGAGAGCTCTTCCGCGCCGCAGAATGCGCACCGGTTACGCATCGTTCGGCGGTTCTATCACGTGAGGCGGTCCAGGGCGTTGGCCGCGCGCGCGAGGTCCTTCCGGGAGGGCTCGCCCACCACCACCAGGTGGGCACGGTCGGGGGCGAAGAGACGGCGGGCGATGCGGCGGACGTCGTCGACCGAGACGCGCCGCACGCGGTCGAGCGCCGTCTCGAACGGCTCCCAGGCGCGGTAGAGCTCGACGCCGCCGTGCCAGCCGGCCATCTCACCGACGCTGTCCTGCGAGAACTCGAGGTCGCAGGCGTAGCGCTCCTTCACCTTGGCAAGCTCGTCCGGCTCCGGACCGGTCCGGGCCAGGTCCGAGAGGATCGCCACCAGCGTGTCGACCAGCTTCGGCAGCTTCTCCGGCGCGAGCGAGCACTCGAACTCGAACGTGCCCGTGTCGTGGAATCCGTCGAGGATCGCCTCGCAGCCGTAGGCGAGCCCCCCGCGGTCGACGACGGCGCGATGCAGACGCGAGGAGATCCCGTCGTCGAGGATCCGGCGCAGCAGCACCGCCGCCTTCCAGTCTTCGGTCCCCTCCGGGAAGGCGGGGAAGACCAGGTCGACCGCGAGCTGGCTGTCGGGGTTGTCGACGACGTGGAGCCCGCCGCGACCGAAGCGCGGCGGCCGCGTCGCCGCCGCGCCGTTCCCGGACGGGAGCGCTCCCAGGTGCCGCCGCGCATGCACCAGCAGCTCGCCGAGGTCGACGTTCCCGGCGGCGGTGAGAATCATGTTCCGCGCGCGGTAGAGCCGGCGATGGTGGGCGATCAAGTCGTCGCGGCGCATCCGCTGCACGACGCGCCTCCGGCCGATGATCGGCATCCCCAGCGGATGTCGCGGCCATAGCCGCCCCTTGGCGATCGAGTCGGGATCGATCAGCACCCCGTCTTCGTTGTAGTCCTCGCTCATCTCCTCGAGGATCACCTTGCGTTCGATCTCCACGTCGGGGAAGAGCGGATGCCGGAACATCTGGCCGAGCACCTCCACCCCCGCTTCCAGATGCCGCGGCGCGACCTCGGTGTAGTAGTAGGCCATGTCGCGGGTGGTGGTGGCGTTGAAGGTCGCCCCCAAGCTCTCGATCCGGTGCGCCAGCGCGTGCGTCGACGGATAGCGCCCGGTGCCGCGGAAGAACATGTGCTCGAGAAAGTGGCCGACGCCGCTGCGGTCCGCCTCTTCGTAGCGGCTGCCCGCGCGCACGTAGGCGACCAGGCTCACCGAGTGGACGTTCGGCATCTCGACGGCGACGAGGCGCAGCCCGTTCGGGAGGCGCCCCCGCCGGGCACGCACACGGGCGCGAGGCATGGGCCCGCGACTTTGACCGGCTTTGGTGCGCTTCGCAACCTGCCCAGGCGGATCCGAGCGAATCCCCGTCGGTACCAGGCGAGGCTCCTCTCGAACGGCATCGCCTCTTCGAACGAGACCGCATCCGCCGTAGCGCGGGACGCGGGCGATGCTCAGGTGATCATCCGGTGATGCCGCGAGTCGGATCCCTCGGATCGGTGTCGTGGCGGTCGCCGCCCGCTTGCACCTCGATCCCTCTCGTACATCCACCGGCATTGCCCCTGCGGCCGCGGCGGACGGCTCCCTTCGCGACTTGGCGGATGTACCTTCGGGGCGCCGACCCGGTAGGCAGCTTCGCAGTGTTGCTCGCCACGGGCTGGTTAGGGGGAATCGACACGCCCAGGCGCTTACGGTGCGGCGTCCCGTGAGAAGCGCAACCCGACTTTCGCCAGGAGAAGTGCTGCGGCGGTGCGCACCCAGCGATTAATTCGATAGTTTAATTTACGATTATTGTTGACATGATTCTTCCACGCTGCGAGCGACGCGACGCCGGTGGCTCTGAAACCACCTCCTGGAACGCGACCCGCGCTCCCGTGGACGTCTGCAACACAGGGACACACGTCCGCGAGAGCTTTGCGAATGACACGCGCTACCGTGGGCCTCGTGCGGCGTCCCTGAACCACGTGCTATCCGGAGAGCATGGAGGTTCCCATGTCGATTCCCGCGATGGATCCGCAGCACTTCGACGGTCGCCTGCGCGAGCTCTTGGGGAGCGAGTGCCGAGTCAAGGTCGACTTTCTGCTCCACCTCGCGGAGTTCGAGCGGCGGAAAATGCATGAGGCACTCGGATACTCGAGCCTGTGGGTCTATTGCAGGGAGGCGCTCGGTCTCCCGGAGGGCCCCACCGATCGCCGCACCCACGCGGCCGCCATCCTCCAGCGCTTCCCCTTCGCGGCTGACTATCTCCGTGACGGGCGACTGTGGATGACGACGCTTACGCTGCTCGAACCGGTCCTCACCCCGGACAATGCCCGCGAGCTCTTCGACGCCGCATCCAAGAGGTCGAAACAGGAGGTCGAGCGGCTGGTCGCGGCCGTAAGGAGCCCGGAGGCCGTGCCCGTACCGGAAGACCGGATCCGCCTACTTTCGCCAGCGAAGGTGCGGAAGCATCCAGCGATGCGGTCGGCTCCACCGCCGACCGCCGCGCAGGAGACACTCATCACGCCGCCGCAACCGGCTTCCCCGATCGATCCACCGCCCTGCGCGGCTCCGGCACGCGACTCCGTCGAGCCGGTTTCGGCGACACAGTTCCGAATCACGCTCACCGTGAGCACCGAGTTCCGAGAGGCGCTCGAGAAGGTCATGGACGTCATGAGCCACAAGGTCCCGGACCGGCGCTCGCTCGAGCCGTTCCTGCTCGCCGGGCTCCGGGCGATCCTGGCTCAAGACGAGAAGCGGCACGGGGAGCCCACGCGTGCGGTCGCGCCACGCCCCCGGGCGGATCCGAAACCGGGCACGCGGGGAACGATCCCGGCCGCGGTGCGGCGGGAGGTGTGGAACCGGGATGGGGGACGATGTTCCTGGACGCGGGCCAACGGCCGTCGGTGTGGCTCACGTTACCGGCTGGAAATCGACCACATCGTCCCGGTCGCCAAGGGAGGAGGTTCCGAGCCATCCAACCTGCGTGTGACCTGTCGGGGATGCAATGCCCTCCACGCCCGGAACGAGTTCGGGGCGGAGCGCATCGAGCGGGCGATCCGCCGGAGGAGGGATGGGACCTGCGCTGGCGAAGGTCCGAGGCCGAACGCCCGTGGCGAGCCGGTTCGTCCCTAAGACGCGCGCTTCCGACGCCCGAAGCTCCTGGAACGGGATCGCACGAAGGCAAGCTTCTCTCCGGTATCTGGCCCCGAGCTCGCTCGGCGAAACCGGACCTATGGCATTCTCCGCCCATGGTGGAACGTCGATCGTCGGATCGGCCGGGCCGGTGGATCGACGCGGTCCTGGGCGCGCTGGTCGTCTTCGACGTGGCGCTCACCGTGTGGGCCGTTGCCTTTCCGTCGTTGTGGTTCGAGGCGTTCCACGGCGTCCCCTACGACGACCCCCAGGGGTTCCTTCGACGCTGCGGCGCCAATTGGGCGGCGTTCGCGCTCGTCCAGGCCGTCGCACGGCTCCGGTGGAAGCGGCAACCGCATTGGCTCGCGGTCGTCGCTGGAGTCCGGCTCAGCGACGTCTTCACCGACTGGACCTATCTCTACGTCGCGCGGGACGTCACCGCCTTCGCCCGCGGCAGCCTCGTCCTGATGTCGCCGGGGAACCTTCTCCTGGGACTCTTCTTCCTCGGCTGCTACCGGAAGGCGCGCCGATCCGGAGTCGGCGCCGTCGACCGGCACGCCGCAGCCCCTGGAACGTAAGCCGTCCGGGCGTGGCGGTATACTTCCGCGCATGTCCGCGAACCCGACCCCCGCGCCGGCGCCGGCTCCGGCGCACGATCTCGGCGTCCATCCCCTCGACCCCCACAACCGCGCGCTCCTCGACAACGTCCATCCGTCGAGCTGGGTCAATCCGACGCCGTCGGGACGCTACAACCTGGTGGTGATCGGCGCCGGGACGGCGGGGCTGGTGACGGCCAACGGCGCGGCGAGCCTCGGGGCGAAGGTAGCGTTGATCGAGCGGCACCTGATGGGGGGCGACTGCCTCAACGTCGGCTGCGTCCCGTCGAAGGGGCTGATCCGCGCGGCGCGCGCCGTGGCCGACGTGCGAGACGCGGCGGAGTTCGGGGTGAAGGTGCCCGGCTTCGAGGTCGACTTCCCGGCGATCATGGAGCGGATGCGGCGGTTGCGCGCCCGCATCAGCCACGTCGACGGCGCGCCTCGCTACAAGTCGCTGGGGATCGACGTCTACCTGGGGGACGCGCGGTTCACCGGCCCGAACACGGTCGACGTCGGCGGTCGGACGCTCGAGTTCTCGCGCGCCTGCATCGCCACCGGCGCGCGCGCCGCGGTCCCCCCGATCCCGGGGCTCAAGGAGACCGGCTTCCTCACCAACGAGACGGTCTTCAACCTGACCGAGCTTCCGAAGCGGCTGGTGGTGATCGGAGCCGGTCCGATCGGCTGCGAGCTGTCGCAGGCGTTCGCGCGGTTCGGGTCCAAGGTCGACCTCCTGGAGCCGTCGGACCACATCATGTCCCGCGAGGATCGCGATGCCGCCGAGATCGTCCAGCGGGCGATGATCAAGGACGGGGTCAAGATCCACACCCAGATGAAGGTTGTGAAGGTCGAGGTCCGCGTCGCCGACAAGGTGGTGACGATCGAGCAGGGGGGCCGCAAAGTGGAGCTCTTCTGCGACGCGATCCTGGTCGGCGTCGGGCGCGCGCCCAACGTCGAAGGGATGGGTCTTCCGGAGGCCGGCGTCCGCTACGACCCGCGCTCGGGGGTGGTGGTCGACGACTATCTCCAGACCACCAACGCCGCCATCTTCGCTGCCGGAGACGTGGCCTCGCAGTACAAGTTCACCCACGCCGCCGACTTCCTGGCGCGCACGGTGATCCAGAACGCGCTGTTCGGATTCGCCCCGCCGCTGAAGAAGCGGGCGAGCACGCTTCGCATCCCGTGGTGCACCTACACCGATCCGGAGGTGGCGCACGTCGGCCTCTACGAAGCCGAGTGCCGCAAGCGGGGGATCGCGTCGCGGGTCTTCACCCAGCCGCTCCACGACGTCGACCGCGCCATCCTCGACGGCGAGGAGGACGGCTTCGTCCGGATGATCGTCGAAGCCAAGACCGACAGGATCCTGGGGGCGACGATCGTCGCTCGCCACGCCGGCGAGATGATCAACGAGGTCACGGTCGCGATGGCGGGCGGGCTCGGGCTGGGGTCGCTCTCGCGCGTGATCCATCCCTACCCGACGCAGGCCGAGGCGGTGCGGAAGACGGGGGATCTGTTCAACCGCACCAAGCTGACGCCGCGCGCCAAGGCGATCACCTCCACCGTGATGCGCTGGCGGCGATGAAGATCCAGGTCGAGGAGTCCACCTTCCAGGACCTCGCCCACGCGTCGTCCCTGGAATGGATCGAGACCAACGGGCGGGGAAGCTACGCCTCCTCGACGGTGGTCGGCGCGAACACCCGGCGCTACCACGGTCTTCTCGTCGCCGCGCTGGAGCCCCCCGTGCGCCGCCACGTCCTGCTCTCGCGCGTCGAGGAGGTGGTCGAGTTCGGGAACGCCAAGGCCGAGCTCGGCTGCAACCACTACCAGGACGCCGTCCACCCCGAGGGGCACAAGCTGCAGATCTCCTTCCGCCTCGATCCGATCCCCACCTTCGTCTGGGACGTCGGCGAGCGCCGCATCGAGAAGGCCGTCTTCCTGGTGCGCGGAGAGGACACGGTCGTCATCCGCTACTCGCTTCTCCGGGGTTCGTTCTGCTCGCTACGGCTCCGTCCCTTCCTCGCCTTCCGCGACTACCACGAGCTCTCCAAACGGAACGACAAGATCGACCCGACGGTGCGGATCGTCCCCGGGATCGCGTCGATCAAGCCCTACCCCGACCTCCCCGAGCTCCACTTCCACCACCAGGCGAAGGAGATTTCGGTCCGCGGGAGCTGGTGGCAGTCGAACCGGCAGATCCGGGAGGAGGAGCGCGGGCTCGACCACCTGGAGGACCTCTTCAGCCCCTTCGAAGTCCGCTACAACCTGAGTCCGCGATCGCCGGCGCTCCTGATCGCGTCGACCTCCGGCCAGCTCAAGATCGAAGCGAATCGGTTGGAGGCCTCCGAGAGGGCGCGCCGCGCCGCCACCGTCGCCGTCTCGTGGCAGGCCGCCCCCGACCTGACCGAACCGCTCGCGCTCGCCGCCGACGCCTACATCGTGCGGCGGGGGGACGGCTCGCCGACGATCCTCGCCGGCTATCCCTGGTTCACCGACTGGGGACGGGACACGATGATCGCCCTCCCCGGCTTGTGCCTGGCGACCGGGCGTCTCGAGGAGGCGCGGGACATCCTGATCGCCTTCGGCAAGCACCTCGACAAGGGGATGATCCCGAACCGGTTCCCCGACTCCGGGGAGGTCCCCGAGTACAACAACATCGACGGCACCCTGTGGTTCGCCTACGCCATCGGCCGCTATATCGCGCGCACCCGCGACGCACGGAGCGCCGAGAGCTTCTTCCTGCCGGCGCTGGTGGAGATCGTGAAGCAGCACCGCGCCGGGACGAGGTTCGGGATCGGCGTCGACGAGGACGGACTCCTGCGAGGAGGCGAGGACGGGGTCCCGCTCACCTGGATGGACGCCAAGGTCGACGACTGGGTGGTCACCCCGCGCCGCGGGAAGCCGGTCGAGGTCAATGCGCTGTGGATCGAGACCCTGGAGACGACCGCCGAGCTGTCGCTGCACCTGGGACGAACGCGGGAGGCGCGCGAGTACGCCGAGCTGGCGCGCGTCGCCCGCGAGTCGTTCGAGCGGCGATTCTGGAACGAAAAGGCCGGATGCCTGTTCGACGTGGTCGACGGTACCGACGGCGACGACGCGTCGATCCGTCCCAACCAGATCCTGGCCGTCTCGCTGCCGCACCCTGCGATCGCAGGTCCCCGCGCGCGCGCGGTCGTCGACGTGGTGCAGCGGGAGCTGTTGACCCCCTTCGGGCTGCGCACGCTCTCGCCGAAAGACCCGGCCTACCGGGGAACCTATGCCGGCGATCGCAAGGCGCGCGACGCCGCCTATCACCAGGGGACGGTGTGGCCTTGGCTATTGGGCGCGTTCGTCCGCGCCTACCTGCGCGTTCACGACCGGCACCCGGCGCGCGTGGCCGAGGCACAGTCGATGGTGCGCCCGCTCCTCGCCCACGTGCAGGAGGCCGGCTTGGGTCACGTCTCGGAGATCTTCGATGGCGATCCGCCGCACACGGCGCGCGGATGCGTGGCACAGGCCTGGAGCGTCGGCGAGCTGATTGCGCTGGTATCCGAGGACCTCCGTCCGGCGGCGAGAGGCTGACATCGAGATCGGGACCGAACAGCATTTCCGCTGGCTGCACGGCATCGTGCTCGCCACCGTGGTCATCAACGGGATCGACGCCGTCCTGACGCTGGTCTGGGTCCTCTCCGGGCGCGCCACCGAAGCGAACCCCTTGATGGAGACGCTGCTCCGACTCGGCCCGCTTCCGTTCGTCGTGGGGAAGCTGGCCCTGGTCTCCGGGGGAACGTGGCTTCTCTGGACGAACCGCCGCCATCCATTGGCGGTGATCGGACTGTTCCTCTTCTTCCTCGCCTACTACTGGGTCCTGCTGCACCACCTGCGGGCGATGAACGTGGGTCTCTTGCGCGCCTTCGCCCCCGTGTCCGGGCCGTAGGCCACGAAGCAAGGCGGCGCGGATCACGATGCGACGCGCCTTTCTCGATTGTCGGGTCATCCCCTACCCGGGTCCGGTGCGGAACCCGCAGATGCGGAGGAATTTCCGGGTACGGCCCTTGCCCCGGATGGAGTCCGTGTGGCGGAAGAAAGATCCCGAGCCGGACGACCCAGCGGAGCCGAGTGTTCCTTCGTCCGGCGATCCATTCGCGGACTTCCTCGACGCGTGGGGTTCCGATCCCCAGCGATCGCTTCCCTTCCTCCGCAGCGCCTTGCGCGGTGCGCCGGCCTACGATCCGGCCGTCGACGTTCTCGAGCAAAGCGACCGGGTGACGGTTTTCATCGACGTTCCGGGGGTCGCGCCGGAGCAGATCGCGGTGGAGTTCGGCGAAGCGCGGCTCGTCGTCCGAGGATGGCGCGCCGGCTTGCCGGAGCCGGGCGGATCGCGCTTGCGCCGCGCGGAGCGTCCCGCCGGCGTGTTCTTCAAGTCTGTCCCACTCCCCCGACTCCTGGACGTTGGACGCGCCTCGGTCACCATCGACCGTGGCGTCATGATCCTTACCGTTCCGCGCGCAGGGAGGTGAGCCGCGAATGGGTGGAGCGACCTCGCGGGTGGTTCGGCGGTTTCACACCGCCATCGGAATGAGGGGACTCCAGTTTTCCATCTGCGTGGCGGCATCGATCGCATGGTCGTGGCGCAGCGCCGCAGAACCCTGTCCGACGTCGGTGGAGCCCGCGCTGCCCGACCTGGCAGACGCGTTGGGGCGGGCGATCGAACGGATGGACGTTCGAGACCGTCGCCAGGTCCACGGGCATTCGGACGCCGACCATCTCGCTTCATCGGCGGCCGCCGCCGTCGAAGCGCTCCTCGCGCATGACACGAGGCGGAATCGACTCGCGGCGCATCGTGTCTTCGACACGGCGCGCGCCGGAGGATTCCTTCGCGAGACGCTCGATCGGTTACTCCGGGAGCAAGGGGGCTCGCACGCCGTCGCCGAACTCGTCGCGCAGGCCGTTCCGTCGATTCGGCCGGTGATCATCGCCCATCGCGGCGGCCTGGCTCGAAACTATCCGGAAAACACGATTCCCGCCCTCGAGGCCGCCATCCGCGAAGGGGTCGACGGAGTCGAATTCGACGTGACGGTTACGGCCGATGGCCAGATCGTTCTCTGGCACGACGACGATCCGGACATTCCGACCTCCCGGTTGCGCGCGGCCGGACTCGAGCCCGGGATGGGGTTCAAGCCGGTGCCTCCGTCCGAGGAATCGGCGGCGCGCCGCCCGGTGCACGAACTCTCGCTCGAAGAGTTTCGATCGAGTCACAGCTACGCATCGAGGCGTGCCGGCCTCCTCCGGAACCGGGCGGTCGACGTCCAGATTCCCACGCTCGACCAGGCGGCGGCATTCCTCCAGAACCGACCCGAGGTGAGGCTGATCGTCCTCGACGTGAAATTGCCCCGCAATCGTCAGGACGTGCAGCGGCGATTCGCCGCGCGGCTCATGGAGGTCATCGCGGAGTTTGGGCTCGCGGGTCGCGTCACCGCCATGAGTCGAGACCCCGACGTGGTCCGAAATCTCGAAGCGGCACTCGGCGACCGGATTCCGATCGCGCTGGACGTGGAGGTTTCCGCCGGATTCCGACGCCGCGACAGCTCGGTCGAGTTCGCGCGTCGAAGTGGGAGCCGGGTCGCCTCCCTGGGCGTTTCGCAGATACGGTTCGGTGGCGTCTATGACGACTTCCTCCAAGCGCTGCGGCGTGATCGCGCCCGGATCGATGCCGCGTCCCGGAACCGCGAAGGAGGGCCGACGACCCTGCTGGCCTGGACGATCAACGACGAGCTCGAGCTGCGCGAAGTCTTGGCGGCCGGGGTCGACGGAATTCTCACCGACGACCCGGAGCTGCTTCTCCGCCTCCTTCGAGCCTACTTTCCCTAGGAGGCTGCTGATCGACGCCAGGGAAAACGCCCCGGCAGGGGCGGTGAAGAGTGGCCGGCTCCGAAAACCTCGCGGACCCGGCAAGGCGATGCGGAGCAGGTTGTAGGCCGCCCCGACGAAGCAGGCCCACAGTCCGATTCGGGCGCCCCCCGGGAGCGACGGCGATGCGCCTGCTGTTGCGTGACGTCGTGGCGACGCAAGCGCTCCTTGTTCTTCGCGAACGTGGACGCATCGAAGCTCTCCTCC
>CAYJRR010000090.1:0-18445 GCA_964372275.1 uncultured bacterium | reverse complement strand
GTTCTCGATCTCGCCGGTGAGGTCCTTGTTGGTGGCGGCGATCACCCGCACGTCGACCTTCACCACCGCGTCGCCGCCGATCCGCTCCAGCTCCCCCTCCTGCAGGACGCGCAGCAGCTTCGCCTGCATCGCGAGCGGCATGTCGCCGACCTCGTCGACGAACAGCGTCCCGCCGTCGGCCTGCTCGAACCGCCCGGCGCGCGACTTCACCGCGCCGGTGAAGCTTCCCTTTTCGTGTCCGAACAGCTCGCTTTCGACCAGCTCGGAGGGGACGGCGGCGCAGTTCATCTTCACGAAGGGCTTTCCGGCCCGCGGGCTCGCGGCGTGGATCGCGCCGGCGATCAGCTCCTTCCCCGTGCCGCTCTCGCCGGTGATCAGCACCCGCCCGTTCGACGGGCCGGCGAGCTGGATCCGCTCGCGGAGCGTCTTCATCGCCGGACCGTCGCCGACGAGCCTCCGCGCCGCCGCCGAGTCCTCGCGCAGACGCCGGTTCTCCGCCGTGAGGAGCGAGAGCGCCATCGCGTTCTTCAGCGCGACGAGCAGGCGCTCCATCGAGATCGGCTTCTCCACGAAGTCGTGCGCGCCGCCGCGCGTCGCCTTCACCGCCGTCTCGATCGTGCCGTGCCCGCTCATCATGATTACCGCCGGGGCGGGATCGAGCGCGGCCAACCGCGGGAGCAGCTCCAGCCCGTCGACGTCCGGCATCTGCACGTCCAGGAGCACCAGCTGCGGCCGCCAGGAGGCCGCTTTTTCCAGGCCGATCTTCCCGCCCCCCGCGACGGCGACCTCGTACCCCTCGAGCTGGAGCGCGCGGGTCAGCGTGGTGAGGATGTTCTTCTCGTCGTCGACGACCAGCACCTTGCCGCTCATCGCTTCCCTTTCCGCATCTGGATGAGCCGGAGCTCCGCCGCCGCGTCGGGCTGCTTCGGATCGATCGACAGGCATTTCTGGTAGGCCTTCTCCGCCTTGTCGGTCTCCCCTTTCGCCTTGTGGATGTGACCGAGGAAGAGATAGGCGTTGGCGATCTCCGGCCGCTTCTTCAAGCCCGCCTCGATGTGCTTCACCGCCTCGGCCTGGTTCTTCGACTTGTTCCAGACGAGCCATCCCCACATCACATGGTGCTCCGGCTCGTCGGGGTTCTTCTTCAGCGCCGCGGCGAGGTGCACTTCGGCCTGCGCGGGGTCCCGCTTTCGCAGCAGGAAGAACTCCCCCTTCTGGAACTCGACCTCGGCCTCGATGATCCGGTTGACGTCGTCGGCGGCGGGGGCATTTCCTTCGAGCTCGGCGAGGTATTGGTCCCGCTCCTTCGTGTCCGAGAGCACCTGGTTGGCGCGGGAGAGGACGGCGAAGATCCCGTCGATCACCTTGCGGTGCTCCGGCGTGGCGTCGGCCGGGAGGGTGTCGGGGTGGTACTTCTTGGCCATCCCGAAGTAGGCCTTCTTCACCTCGGCGGCGCTGGCGGTCCGGGCCACT
This sequence comes from uncultured bacterium, assembly GCA_964372275.1. Taxonomy (GTDB): domain Bacteria; phylum CAYJRR01; class CAYJRR01; order CAYJRR01; family CAYJRR01; genus CAYJRR01. The sequence goes on along the minus strand of CAYJRR010000090.1, from coordinate 16,972 downwards.
CCGAGCGCGGCAAAGAGGTCGGTCTTCTCCAGCTCGGCGAGCTTCTTCTGGAGCGCCAGGACCTCCGCCGACGCCGGCCCGTCCGCGGTGGCGGTCGGCGCGCCCCCCGCGGCGGCGCTTCCCGGAGCGGCGGCCTGCCCGGAGTCGGCGTCGGGTTGCGGATTTCGCAGCACCCCCGCCTCGCGGAGGAGCAGCAAGACAGCCAAGGCCCGCTCGGTCTTGGCCGGATCGCCCGCCGCCCACTCGGCTGCCAGCGCCTCCGGCGTCTTCCTCCCGTCGACCATCCGGGCCAGGCGGAACTCGGCCGGCGTCAGCTTCAACCGCTCGACGGCGTCGACGCGAGCCAGGTCCTTTTCGGCCGGCCAGCCGAGCTGCGCGCCGAACGCCTGTCGCACCCGCGCCGGGTCGTAGACCTCGCGCAGCCCGTGCTGCGCAAGCTCGTCGAGCGACAGCTCGAGGCTCGTCGATCCAACGGGTGGACTGCCGGGCTCGAAGGCGTAGCGACCGCCCGTCCAGCGGAGCAGGTCGAGCACCAGCGCAAGCGCGACCCTCCGCGCCGCGTCGAACACCTCGTGCGGCGGCACGATCATCCGCTGCACCAGCGCCGCTTCGGCGCTCCCGAGCGCGTTCGCCAGGATCCTCACGTCGCGAACCTGCTCCTCGGAGAGCTTCCCCTCCGTCGCGAGTCTCCGCTCGATCCGGTCTCCGTCGAGATTGCTCGTGGCGTGCACCAGCTTCCCGTCGCGCACCCAGATCTCCTTGGTGGCGACGTCCTTCTTGAAGGCGATCTTTCCGGCGGCGCGGTCGGTGTGGGCGCGCGCCAGTAGCGCGAGCGCCGAGGTCCGCTCGAGACTTCCTTCGCGCGCGAACGACGGCTCCGCCGGACCGACGGCGATTCCCGGCGCCGACGGGACCGACGCCGGCGATGCCGGCGCCGACGGAACGGGGGCCGCCGGCGCCGATGGACGCGCGGACGGGGGGGCGGGGGCGCGATGCGCGGTTCCGGCCGGCGGAGCGGAACCCGAGGGGGCGGGCGCGCGGTGCGGCGTTCCGGCGGGCGGCATCCCACCCGGGGGCGCGGGCGCCCGATGCGGCACTCCCGCGGACAGGGACGGCGCGCCGAGGGTCGCGATCACCTGCGCGAGCTGCTCGGCGGTGAACGGCTTGGCGAGGTAGGCGTCGTTCTTGAACCGCGCCGCCGACTCCCGGGCGACCGACGGATCGGTGAACACCCCGGAGATCAGCAGCACCCCGGTCGCCGGCCGCTCCCGCTTGATCCGGACGCAGACCTCCTGCCCGGCGAGCTTCGGCATCCGCACGTCGAGGATCGCGATCGACGGCTGGTGGGCCTGGAACAGCTGCCAGGCCGTCTCTCCGTCGGTCGCCGGAATCGGTTGGTGGCCGGCCCGCGCCACCACGTCGGCGATCCAGCGCAGGACGATCGGCTCGTCGTCGGCGATCAGGACCTTCGCCACGACGCGCGCCTTTGGTCCTCCAGCTCCTCGACGACCGCGGCGGCGAAGAGCGGGATCAGGATCTCGTGATGTCCGACCAGGTTGTAACCTCGGCCCGAGCCGCCGGTCGGACGGTTCACCACGTTGGTCAGCGGGCGGTAGCCGCGGATGAAGTCGAAGTTGGCGGTGGTGACGTCGTCGAGGTAGGTCCCCAGGTTGCGGCACAGACTCACCGCCTTCAGGAACACCTCCGGGAGGATCACCGCCGAGCCGACGTTGAGGTAGACCCCGCCGGAAAGATGCCGCACCGCCTCGGCGAAGATCCGGAAATCGAGCATCGAGGCCGCTCCGAGGAGCGCGCCGTCGGTGTCGGGGTGCATGTGGAAGATGTCGGTGCCGACGGCGACGTGCACCGTGCAGGGGACCTTCCTTCGGGCGCACGTCGCGAGGAGACTCTCCGCGACGAATGGGAAGCGCCGTTCGAGGAGGTGCTCGCCGACGGCACGGCCAAGACCGACCGGCGCGCTCCCGCCGCGCGCGGCGTGGGCCGGCCTGCCCGTTCCACGCGGAGCGCCGTCGATTCCTGCGCGTCGCGCGGGAGCCGTGCTGGCGATCGCCGCGTTCAGGACCTCGGCCGTCTCCTTTGCGCCGCCGAAGCCGCCGCCGGCGAGCGTGGCGTCGACGTCCTCCGAGGTGTGCCCGACCATCGCCAGCTCCGCGTCGTGCACGATCCCCGCGCCGTTCATCGCGAGCGCGGTGATGACGTCCCGTTCGATCAGGTCGATCAGCACCGGCGAAAGCCCTGTCTTGATCACGTGCGCGCCGATCCCGACGATCACCGGCCGGCCGCGCCGCCGCGCGCCGGCGACGGCGCGCGCCAGCGCACGCAGGTCGTCGGCCGCGAGCACCCGCGGCAGCGAGTCGAGCAGCTCGCGCACCGACCCGCCGGGACGGTGCGGCCTTCCGTAGTGCGCGCGGGTGAACTTGCTGGTGCGCGAGGCGAGCGGATAGGTGCGGATCTTCCGGGCGTCGATCGGTCCCAGGTCTCGATCGGATCGGCGTCGCGACGCCATCGTCACGCCCCAAACATCTCGGCGTCGACGATCCCGCAGAGGATGTGGCCGACGGTGATGTGGACCTCCTGGATCCGGCTGGTGACGTCGTGCGGCACCACCACCGCGTGGTCGGCCGCCTTTGCCGCCGGCCCCCCGCCGCGTCCGGCCAGGGCGATCGACGTCACCCCCGCTTCCTTCGCCGCTTCGATCGCCCGGAGGACGTTGGGCGACCGGCCAGACGTGCTGATCGCGATCAGCACGTCCCCTTTCCGTCCCAGCGCTTCGACCTGTCGGGCAAAGACCTGATCGAACGACAGGTCGTTTCCGATCGACGTCAGGTTGGAGCTGTCGGTGGTCAAGGCGAGGGCCGGGAGCGCGCGTCTTTGCTTTTCGAATTTGTTCACGAATTCCGCGGCGATGTGCTGGGCGTCGGAGGCCGATCCGCCGTTGCCGCACAGCAGGAGCTTCCCCCCCGAGCGGAACGCCTCCACCACGAGGGAGCCGGCCCGCGCGATCGAATCCCCGATCGATTCGATGCATCGAAGCTTCAGCTCGGCGCTCTCGCGGAGCTCGCGGGCGACCCGCTCGTGGGACATGCGGGCAGCCTATCGCCGGACGCCGAATTGTGCTAGAGGAGACGACAAGGAGATCCCGAATGGGCAACGTGAACGAGGTGTCGGACGCCGGATTCGACGCGAAGGTGATGAAGTCCGACCGGCCTGTGCTGGTCGACTTCTGGGCCACCTGGTGCCAGCCGTGCAAGGCGATCGCGCCCGTCGTCGAGGAGCTCGCCGGCGAATACGGCGGCAAGGTCGACTTCTACAAGCTCGACGTCGACAACAACCGCGCCACCCCGAGCCAGTTCGGCATCCGCGGGGTCCCGACGATCATGGTCTTCAAGGGGGGAAAGGTCGTCGACCAGGTGGTCGGCGCCGTCCCGAAGTCCCGCTTGCAAGACCTCCTGAAAAAGGCCCTCGCGTAGGGGGCGTCCCTGATTGCAGTCCGCCGCTACGCAACGGCCCCTTCCGTGATCTCGCTTCGCGGCAGCGGACGTCGTCGGAGGGGTCATTCCACGGCCTCGGACGCGGCCGCGGTCGCGACGGCTTCCGAGGCCGCAACCGTGGCCGAGGGATGACCCTTCTGCTTCGAGTCGAATAGAGGACGGCGGCTTCGGCAGCGACCGCGCCGGCCAACAGCGCCGTCACGGTCGCTGCACGGGCGCCGCCTCACGCCTGTTGGATCATCGCCACGCGGGATGCTGTCTCCCGCCCTCCCCGGGCCAACTTCGGTAGGGGCGAAAGTTGGCCCGGGGAGGGCGGAAGGGAGAAAAAGAAATGTTCGAGGCGTTGGCGGTGGCGGAGGGTTTGGTGAAGACGATGCGTCCTGTGGCGGACGCGATCGAGCGCCGGTCGGCGCCGCTGGCCGATCAGCTTCGGCGGGCGACCGAAAGCGTCTTCCTCAATCTCGGCGAGGCTCGATGGAGAACCGGCCGCGATCGGATCAACCGTTATCGATATGCGGCCGGCTCCGCCCAGGAAGCGCTCGCCGCCGTACGCGCCGCGGTCGGTTGGGGCTACCTCCGCGACGAGCACGCCCGCGAGGTTTCCGCCTTGCTCGATCGGATCCTCGCCATGGCTTATCGCTTAATTCACAACCGGTCCGTCCGGCCTACATAAGGCCATAGACAAGCGAGGTGGAGGAGCGCCAGGTAGTCCTGCATCTGACATTTGAGACCGTCTCCGCCCCAACTCATGGGGTTCATTGCACAGTATTCAATGCCCTGAGTGTCGCAGCGGGTTCAACTGACCGCCTGATCGAATGCCTTCACGAAACGCTTCGTGTCTAGGTAGTAATTTGGGTACGCGGAGCGAAGATTCTTGACCGAGTCAACGGATACGAGGACGGCATCCTCATCCGGTTTCCCGACGAGATCGCGCTCAAGGCTCATGTATTTCGCCTGCGCCAGGCGGTGCTCAGTCCGCTTGAATCCAATGACTTCGAGCCTTCCCTCACTGGCATTCAGCCGCATGAGGAAGAAAGAACCATCCTTCGGCTCAACGAGACTGAGGGCCTCTCCATATGCGAGGAGACGCTTTCGAGCGTTCAGTTGCTGTGCGATGTCCTTGAGTTCGGTCAGGAGTGGCACCCTCGACGTGGGCGTCTCTGGGACCGGAGGCGCATTCTCGCGAAGCGCGATCGCAGAGCCCATGAGCGCGAAAAACCGAAGCCAGCGCGGATCGCCCTGGCTCGATTTGAGGTACTCCTTCGAAAACATTCCGGCTGTCTCGACCGCAGTCGCCCACGCGTGCTGCAAGCGAGACCGCATCTGAATTTCGATTCTCAGCCCATTTTAGATCTCGCTCCGATCGCTTCGGTACTCGTAGACAAGATGCAGGCTTCGGTATCCTGATTTCTTCGGCTGGCTGACGTAATCTGTTTCCTTCAGCAGGCGGTGCTTGAGGTCGCTGCTTAGATACATGTCACGAAGAGCCCGAACTCCCTTTACGCCGGAAAGAACCGCGCGGCATCCTCCGATGTCCTGGAATTTTGAAAGACCAAGGGTCGGAATTCGCTCGAGCTTGTGAAGGATTGCCGGAAGGCGCTTGATCCGCTGAGCAACCAGAAGGTAATTTGTCGGAACCTTTTTCGATTTGTTTCTAAGGGTTACAGAGAACGTGTTTAGAGGAAACCCATGTGAGGCTCGCCAGTTGTTGACGATATCAATCGCTTCTTCGAGCCTCTGGATTTCAGCCTCGGAACTCGCGCCGAAAACGCCCTTGAGGCTCGCGAGAAGCGTTCCCGCAGCATCAACCGCTGCACGCTCATGCTAGGGTGTCGCCCACGCCATAGGATGGGAATCTTGCCCGTGAACCGAATAAAAAACAAGGACATGACCTGCCCTCCTTCTCTAGGCCTCCTTCAGCGACGTCCCGGTGAGGCAGAAATTCTCAAGCCTGAAACGGTCTAATTTTTTTGGGACCGGTCACACGGAAGGGGCCGCTGCGTGGCAGCGGCCCTACAATCGAGTTCACCCCCTAGTACTACTTTGTCACTTTCCTGCGCGCCCGCTCTGCGAGCGGGCGCGAAAGCAGGAAACACGCTACCGCTACCGCGGTCGGGGTCTCGGCCGAAACCGTAGACGCGTCGAGGGATGACCCGGCTGCGAATTTTTTCGTCGATGGGGTCGTCCCGCGGTCGCGGGGACGGCCTCGGTCGCGGTCCCGATAGCGGCCGCGGAATCTACGACTTCGTCGACTCGTTCAGCGCCCAAGCGTCCGGCGAAGAACGCAGCGAGGTTCCGCCGGCGAATGAAGAAGCGGGGCGTCGATTTCATCGCGCCGCATCTCCGGACCCGGAAGAACCGATTTCAGGATGGCCGAAAGCTCCGCCGGTATCGGCGGCGGTGGATTATCGAGCGAACGAACGCCTGGCTCTTCAACTTCCGCCGCCTCACCATTCGTTACGAGAATAAGCTCGAGCGCTTCAAAGCCTTCTTCCAGCTCGCCTGCGTCCTCATCACCCTGCGGCGGCTTCAAACCCTGGCGTAAGGGGGCGTGGGCGAACAGCCTCGCCCGGCCACCTGTGTGAGCCCGTTCCCCGGGGTGTCTCGGAGGCGGGCCCTCCATATAAGGAGGGAACAATGGCCCGCCGAGCAGGAGGACCGCCGCGCGCCGCTACGCGCGGCGAGTCCGCACCCCGGGGAACGGGCTCACACAGGTGGCCTGCGATACTGTTTCCCCCACGCCCCCGACTTCCAGGTCTTGAAACCGCTTCTAGTCGCAGTCGCCGACGATCCGGAGCGACCAGGACCGCAGCTGGCCTTCGTCCTCCAGGGCGAAGTCCTGGACCTTCAGGCGCCAGGGGCCGGCGGCGGGCAGTCCGTCGAACGCGGTGAGCGCGACGTGTTCGAACAGGAGGTCGTCGGCGGCGCCGCCGTGGCGGTTCCAGACGACCTGCTCCGATCCGTCGGGGGCCACGAGCGCCACGCGCAGGTCCCCTTGGTAGGGGTGGACGGCGTCGAGCGATAGCGCGAGCGAGCCGACGCGTCCCGCGCCGTCGACCACCACGGTGGAGACGATCCCGGCGAGCGGCGCGTCGGGGATCGCGAGCGGCAGGCTCGGGGCGGCGAACGTCCCGGCGAGGCAACCCTCCCCGTTCTGCACCGCGACGGCGCGGCTCGCCAGCGCGCTCGACGAGCCGACGTCGTCCACCGCGCGCGCGGTGATCGTGTGGCTTCCGGCGTCGGGGACGGAGCTCGAGTCCCATACGACCGCGAACGGCGCGAAGCCGTCCTCGGCGAAGGTGCCGTCGGGCAGTCCGAAGACCACCTTGGCCACCGTCCCGTCGGTGTCGAACGCATCCGCCGTGACGGTGACCGCGCCGCCGAGGGTCGCGCCGGTCGCGGGGGCGGTGAGCGAGACCTGCGGCGCGTCGTTCGCCACCGGCTCCCAGCTCGCCTTCCACCCGCTCTTCTGCACCGTCGCGTCGCTGGTGAAGGTCAGGTAGAGCTTGGTGCCGGCGGCCGGCGCGGGAGCGAGCGTCCCCGCGCTCTTCGAGAGCACCGCGCCGTTGGCGGAGCGGATCTCGACGAAGTCGTAGCCGGGCTCGGTGTCGAAGGCGGTGAAGGTCAACCGCACCGCGCCGGTCGGAGGCTTGAGGCACCAGGTGCGGGCGAAGTTGGCGGGATAGCCCGCCGGATGGTTGGGGGAGGCGAGGGTCCCGGTCGCGGCGGTGATCGTCTGATCGCACGGAGGCGGCGGGCTCGCCGCGCCGGCGCAGTAGACGCCGACGTCGGCGAACGAATCCCGGATCGCGAGCGTCTCCGACTCCTCGAATCCGAGCGCCACCGCCGCGTCGACGATCCCCTGGCACCCTTGCGCGAAGGTCGACGACGAGACCCAGTACCCCTGGTTGGCGGCGAACCACGCCGTGGCGGCGCGCCGGACGCCGCCGGCGGTCGCCACCCCCTCCGCGCTGCCGCTCGAGAGCCGCTTCGCCGCGCGGCAGAAGGCTCGGTTGAAGACGCCGCTCGAGAAGTGCACGTCCATTCCGGCCGTCAGGTCGTCGGCATGCTCGATCGAGTGGCCGTCGAGCGCCGGATGGCACATCGCCCGCAACCAGCCGCCGGTCGCCTGGACCGTGTCCTCTCCCAGCGTCCAGTCGGCCGCGGCCCCTTCGGCGAAGAACTCGGCCGCCGTCCCCGCCACGTCGGAGAACGACTCGTTCATCCCCCCCGACTCGCCGCCGTAGTAGAGGCCGGAGTGGAGCTGCGTGAAACCGTGGTGGATCTCGTGCGCGACGATGTCGAGCCCGCCGGAGAGCGGGAAGAAGTAGCTCCCGCCGTCGCCGTAGGTCATCTCCTGGCCGTTCCAGAAGGCGTTCTCGTATCCGGAGCCATAATGCACGCGGCTGCGGATCGGGAACCCCTGGCCGTCGATCGAATCGAGGCCGAACCACTGCGCCAGCATCTCGAGCGTCGTCTCCGCGAAGCCGTGGGCGTCGTTGATGGCCGAATCGCCGATCGCGCCGAGCGGTCCGGTGACGGTCTGGCCCGCGCCCGAAGTCGCGCCGTGGAGGTTCGCGGTCCGGAGCCGCGCCGTCTCCATGCGGTAGGCGTTCCCCCAGGGCTCGACGTCGAGCGTTCCGTTCCAGCTCCGCGCGACCTTCGCGTTCCCGCCGGGACCGCTGGCCTGCGAGAGGGCGTCGATCGCGTTGAAGAAGTGGAGCAGCTCGCCGGTCTCGGCGTCGACGAAGGCGTTCCACGCGCCCGGCTCGATGCCGGCCTGCAGCTCGGTGTGGAGCTCGACGCGATAGGCCAGGCGCGCTCCAGCCTCCGAGGGGAGGATCGTCCGTTCCACCGAGCGGCGCGTGAACGCGAGCGGTGCGTCCGGCTCCTTCGACATCTCGGCGTAGCGGCGTCCCGCCACGTCGAGGGCGTCGTCCTCGGTCGTCGCCGGCTGCGTGCCGAGACGGTCGACGCCGACGGCCAGGTTGCCGCTCACCGAGAGAAACGCGCCGTCCGCGGCGTGCGCGACCAGTTGCGATCCGTGGACCGGGACGCCGTCGACGGTGTGGCGTAGGCGAACGTGCAATCGCCCATCGATCCCGAGCGCGGCGTCGATCGCCTCGAGCTCGTCGCGCTCGTCGAGTCCGAGCAGCGGCCGGCGCTCCGAGACGTACCGGGTCGCCGCGAGCAGCGGTTCCGCGTCGAGCTGGACCATCGACTTTTCGTCGAGTCGCACCGGACGCAAGGCGGCGAGCGGCCAGGCGGCCCCGTCGTCTCCCGTCGACCGGTCAGGAAGCGGCGTGCACGACGCCGCCGGGGACAGCACCAGCAGGAGGGCGAATCGCCGCATTCCGTCTCCCGGACCGTCGTCGAAAAAGTGCCAGGGGCGTACCCGTTCGCCGGCGGCGGCCGTTGGCGGTCGCCAACGTTCCGGAAAGGCTACGGAAATTCGAGCGGGATTCGCGGCTTCGATGTCGCAATTTCGCGGCGAGCTACAGATCAGCGAGACATGATGGCGCTAAAAATTTCGAGACGCGCTCAAGAAAATCGGAAACATCCTTATTTTATATGCAGATGATCTACGTTACTCAAGGTAACGAAATCGTCGAGCGCGGCCGCACGACCGGCGACGCGGCGCGGCGACGCGCGACCGTCAGTCGGTCCAGGTGACGTGCACCAGTCCGGCGTCGGTCGCGGCCCAGACCGACCACGGTTCGGCGATCTCCCCGCCGAAGGTGCGGCGCACGGCGATATCGCGCACCGAGCGACGGAGCTCCGTCGCCCGATAGGGGAGCGGCACCGTCCGCTCCGGCCGTTCCGATCCGCGCGCCGATCGCGGAGTGAGCACCACGAGGCGAACGAGACCCTCCTGGCCTGCCGCCGGCGTCGCGTTCCCGACCCAGACCGTCGGCACGCCTCCCACCAGCCCGCCGACGACGCGCGTCAGGCTCGACAGCGAGAAGCCGTCGAAGCCCGGCTCGGGGGCGATCGTGCCCTGGTGGACGATCACCGGGGAGGAGCCTTCCTCGGCCGGGATCGCCCAGATCGCCGCCCCGGCAGCCGCCCAGGCGGTGTCGCCGGCGAACCCGATCGTGGTCGCCGCGGATGGCGACGACCAGGTCCGCTCGAGCGTCGCCGGCTGCAGGCTGCCGGGATCGTGTCGGAAGCGCCGCAGGCCGTTCGCATTCGAGACGAACAGCTCGCAGTGGGTGCCGTCGGGCCTCGCTTCGAGCGCGACGACGTTCTCGGTGAGCGTTCCCCCCGTCAGGCCCATGGCGTTGGGATAGAGATAGATCGCGAGCTCGCGGCCGACGTAGGCCACGCCGTCGCCGCAGACCGCGGTCTTCAGCGACGTGGCGTTGTAGGGGGAGGCCGAGGTCGTCGCCGCGGCGCCGCTCGCGGCGTTCCAGACGGTGATCCCGTTGGCGGCGGCGGCCCCTTCGAACGAGCCGACGAACGACGGCGCCCCCTGGTAGGTGCCGAACCATCGGAGCGCGTGGGAGACCTGGGCCGGGTTGGTCGTGGAGGCGACCGACCAGGTCTGGGCTCCGACGTCGATCTCCACGATCTCGGGCCGGTCGGTCTCCCCGAAGCCGATCCAGGCGCGCTCCGGATTGCCGCGATCGACGTCGACGCGGACCGCCTGGTTCGAGGCGAGGGGCGGCGTGCTCGCCGTGCCGACGCGCAACTCGACCTTCGTTCCCCGCTCGAAGTCGAGGCGTTCCGACCAGCGCTCCCCGGCGCAGTCGGTGTACTCCGCGAGCACCACGTGCGGCCCGCGGGTCACCGCACCGACGGCGGTGCCGGCCGTCCCGGTGAGCTGCAGCAACTTCGGGAGGAGCGACGGATCGTCGGTCGCGAACGGGACGGCCGAAAGGTCGAACCCGACGTCGTCGTCGACGACGCTCACGAAGAGGCGCGCGGTGCCGTCGACGGCAGTGAAGACCGAGCCGTCGTTTGACAGCAGACCCGCCGTGCCGACCCAGGCCAGCTGGCCCACCGGAGCCTGGTTCGGGCGCAGGACGAGGTCGTGGCGTCCTTTCGGCGCGCCGCTTCCCGGCACCTCGGCCTCGATGGTGTCAAACACCGGGTCGGCGCTTGCGGGGGTGGAGGCGATTCCGACCGAGATCGACGCGGCGCCGCTGCTGTCGGTCGTGACGGTCGTGAGATCGCCCGGCGATCCGACCAGGTCGCCGTCGATCTCGAGGACCGACGTCCGCACGCTGACCGGGATGCTGTCCGCGACCGGATCGCCGGCGGCGTCGACCAATTGCAGGCCGACGGTCAGGTCGCAGTCGACGTGGAGAGGCGCCTCGTCGGGGGCGTCGATCCGGACCCGCAGCCCTTCGATCGACCCTCCGCCGGAGTCCCCGCGCAGGGAGCCACGCCCGCAGCCGACGGCGGTCGCCGCGGCGACGGCCGCGGCGACGGCGAATCGTCCCGCGGCGGCGAACCGCCGGAGTTTCATCGGCGGATTACTTCACTTCCTCGACGCGGAACCGCAGGATCGTCTTCCCCACGCGGACCTTGTCGCCGTTCTTGAGCTTGTCGTACGTGACGCGCTGCCCGTTGACGAACGTCCCGTTGGTCGAGGCGAGATCTTTGATGAAGATCTTGTCGCGGGTGTAGGCCTCGACCAGTGCGTGACGCCGGGAGATGTCGGAGTCCTTCAGCACCACGTCGGCGTTGAGCCGGCCGATGACCATGTTCCCCTTCGGGAACTGCACCTTCATCCCGGCGTCGGGACCCTCGATCACGTCGAAGAAGAGGTTCGTGCGGTACGGGAGCTTGAGCTCCTCGTCGGCGCGGGCAAGGTCCATGATCGCGCTGTCGGTCGCTTCGGAGAAACCCTCCAGCTCCTCGTTGATCAGCGCGCCGATCCCGTCGATCGGGGCGGCCGCCGGGCCCACCTTGGCCGGCTTCTGGATCGGCGCGGTGGGATTGAGGCTGGGGGCGCGCGTCGTCATCGCCATCGGACTGTTCGCCGGTTTCGGCGCCGGCCCCTTCGAGTCGGCGCGCGATGGGCCGGTCGGGGCGACGGACGCGGGGCGCGCGGGCTTGGACGCCGGCGCCGGGGCGGGGGCCGGCGGGGCGCTCCGCTCGACCTTCACCAGGATCTTCGACTGTCCGAGCGTCAACCGGTCGCCGTCCTTCAGCGCCATCTCGGCGAGCTTCTTCCCGTTGACGAACGATCCGTTGGTCGATTGCAGATCGCGCAGCGTCACCTTGTCCGAGGCGATCGTGATCTCGCAGTGTTCCCCCGAGATCTCGGCGTCCTTGACGATGATCTCGCCCTTGCGACGCCCGATCACCGTTCGCGGGGTCCCCAGCTTGAAGCTCCGGCCGGCCTCCGGACCGGCCTCGAACACCAGTGTGACCGACACGCCTGACATCCCACGGGATTTTAACACAGCCCCCCGGCGGGAAGCGCAAGCCCGCCGCCACCCCTGTGGTAAGAAGTCGCCCGTGGAAAGCGGGCAACTGCTCGACGCCATCGGACGCACGCCACTGGTGCGGGTTTCCCGTGCCGCGCCGCCGTCCGGCGCCGAGCTGCTTCTCAAGCTGGAGAAGTGGAACCCCGGGGGCTCGCTTCGCGACCGGGTCGCGAAGTTTTCGATCGAGCAGGCGCTCCGCGACGATCGGTTGCGACCGGGCGGGGCGGTCGTGGCCGCCGCCGGCGAGGACGGCGCCTTCAGCCTGGCGCTGGTCTGCGCGGTCCGTGCGCATCCGCTGACGCTGTTCGTTCCGGCCTCGACGAACCCCTCGCGGCGGGCGGCGGCGGCGCGGTTCGGCGCGCGCGTGGTGGTGGTCGAGGGGACGCTCGACGAAGCGCGAAACGCCGCCGCGGCCGAGGCGGCCCGCGCCGGGAGCGCGGCGCTGGAGATCGAATCGGCGGCGGTGGCGGCGCGTGCCTGCGCGGAGATCGGCGTCGAGATCCTCGAAGCGACCGCGTCCGGAACGATCGACGCCTTCGTCGGCGTGATGCGCAGCACCACTCCAGGGGGTGAAGGCACGCTGGAGGGGATCGGCGGCGTCCTGCACGCGCGCTTCCCCGCGATGGAGGTGCACCCGGTACGGCTCGCCGGCTTCAGCCGCGCCGAGGCCGACGGGATGGTCGACGTCGCCCTTCCCGAGGCGCGCGCCGCGGCGCTGGAGCTCGCCGTCCGGGAGGGGCTCCTCCTCGGTCCGGCCTCCGGCGCCGCCTTCGCCGTCGCGCGCCGCGTGGCGGAGCGGCTCGGGCCGGGAAGGCGCGTCGTCGCGCTGTGCAGCGATGCGGGAGAGCGTCACCTGATCGCCGCGGAGGTCCCGTGAACCGCGGCGAACCGCTGACCATCGTCCCCTCGGCGATCGACCTGGTCGGGAACACGCCGCTCGTGCGCCTGCGCCGGGTCGTCGACTCCCTTGCCGCCGGCGTGGAGTTGTGGGCCAAGCTCGAATACCTCGAGCCCGGCGGTTCGGTGAAGGATCGCGCGGCGCTCCGCCTGATCCTCGACGGGATCGAGAAGGGGCACCTCACCAAGGGGAAGCGGATCGTCGACGCCACCTCCGGAAACACCGGGATCGCCCTGGCGATGCTGGGCGCCGCGCTCGGGGTCGGCGTGACGTTGGTGATGCCGGCCAACGCCTCTCCGGCGCGCAAGGCGATCGCGCGCGCATACGGGGCCGAGCTCGTGGAGAGCGATCCGCTGGAGGGATCGGACGGCGCGATCCGCGCGTGCGACGCGCTGGTGGCGGGCGACCCGTCGCGCTGGTTCCGGCCGGACCAGTACCGCAACGAAGCCAATCCCGAGGCGCACGTGCGCACCACCGGACCGGAGATCTTCGAGCAGACGGGCGGGCGGATCACCCACTTCGTCGCCGGGATCGGAACGTCGGGGACGGTGATGGGGACCTCGCGCTACCTGAAGTCGCGGAACCCGGCCGTCCGCTGCTACGCCGCGGAGCCGTCGGAACCGTTCCACGGACTCGAAGGGTGGAAGCACATGGCGACGGCGATCGTCCCCACGATCTGGAGGCCGGAAACGTTGGACGGGATCGTTCCGGTCGCCACCGAGGCGGCGTGGGAGATGGCCGATCGCCTCGCGCGGGAGGAGGGGATCCCCGCGTCGCACTCCGCCGGCGGCGCCGTCGTCGCCGCGCTGGCCGTCGCCGCCGGGCTCCAGGAGGGGGTGGTGGTGACGATCCTCGCCGACTCGTTCGAACGATGACGATCCCGCGCGCGCTCTACGAACGGATCCTGCGCCACGGCGAGCAGACCTATCCCGAGGAGTCGTGCGGGTTCGTGCTCGCGGACCGGGCGGGGGCGGTGGTCGAGGTCGTGCCGGTGACCAACGCCGCCGACCGGCTGCGCCGCGAGCGGCCGGACGAGTTCACGCGCGATGCGCGCACCGGCTACGTGATGGACCCCGGCGAGCAGGCGGCGGCGATGCGGGCCGCGGAGTCGGCCGGGCGAACGGTGCGGGGCCTCTACCACTCGCACGCCGACGTCGGCGCCTACTTTTCCGACGAGGACAAGGCCCGCGCCCTCCCGTTCGGGGAGCCCCTCTTTCCCGAGGCCGTCTACCTGGTAGCCGACGTCCGCGCGGGACGCGCGCGCGGGATGAAGGCGTTCGTCTGGGACGCCGACACGCGCGACTTCGTGGAGCGGCCGATCGAGATCGTGTAGATAGGGAGGCATGTCCGCGCCTTCGCGCTCCCCCGGGGGACAACCCCCGAACCCCCCGGCCATCACCGTCCGCATCCCCACCCCGCTCCGTCCGATGACCGGCGGCCGCTCCGAGGTCGAGGCGAACGGGAGGACCGTCCGTGATCTGCTCGCCGATCTCGTCCGGCAGTATCCCGGTCTCGCCGGGCGCCTGGTCGACGATCGTGGGGCGGTGCGCCGGTTCGTGAACCTTTACGTCAACGACCAGGATGTGCGCGACCTCGGCGGAACCGACGCCCCGACGAAGGACGGCGATACGCTCTCGATCCTCCCCGCGATTGCCGGCGGCCTGTGACGCGCCGATCGCAGGTGGGGCGACGGTGCGTCGTCGGACTGTCCGCGCAATGTCCCAACGCTCGCGATCCGAAGGGACAATTTGCTTCTCGACGGGAACTCCACGGCGCGGTGGCGATGGCTCGATTCTTCCGCCGTTCCTCGGATCCGGTTCGACCACGGACGGTTGACCGACCGCGCGCCGCGTCGCTCGTGGAACCGCTTGCCGCGGCACGGCGGTTGCTTAGTGTGGCTGCGCCATGTCGGAACGACGTGACGTTCCCCGAGAGGAGGTCTCCGCCAGCATCCTGTGCCGCGTCGGCAAGCAGACGTTCGAAGCGCGAACCCGGAACGTGAGCACGCGCGGCGTCTACTTCGAGACCGCCTTCCTGTTCGACCCTACTCAGGAGGTGCGGATGGCGATCGACCTCCCCGGCCAGGGGACCGTCTCCGCCGTCGGCCGCACCACCCGCATCGTCGCCAGCAAGGCCGGTGAATACCAGGTCGGCGTCGCCGTCCAGTTCCTCGAGAACGATTCGCCACGCCCGAATCCATAACGACCTCGCTTCCGCGGGGTGCTCCGTCGGACTCCCTCTCCTCTCTCCCGACCCGACGGGGTGCTCCGCGGATTTTTTTTCCGCCTCGCGTAGAGTGCGCGATTGACATGAATGTCAATCATCGATCGGTTGCGCGCACCGCCGTGTTGTTGCTCACGCTCGGGTGCGCGTCGGGGGGGGCCGGCGACGGCGCCGGCGTCCCCGACGACCCGACGCCGTCGCCGACGGCGACTGCGACACCGACCCCGGTCGTCCCGCCGATCGGCGACATCGGTCTGTTGCCGCCGCGCGTGGACGGCCGTCCGACCAGGTAGGTCACGCGGGGCACCCCCCAACGACCGCGGACCGTTCCGATCTCCCAGCGGTAGTCGTCGGCGCGCAGGTCGCGGACGAGCGCGGCCAACTCCGCCGGTGAATAGACGCGAAGGCAGGAGACGATCCCGTCCCACAGCGCGGCGAGCGGCGTGACGGGAAGAAGGTAGGTGAAGAGGAACCGCTGCCAACGCCAGGGCCGCACGAACGGCACCGCCAGCCAGACGACGAACGGCGTGAGCAGGATCGGCGCGATCTCCGCGATCGACCGCCGCGCCCCTTCGAAGACGCCGATCGGCGCACGCCGGTCGAAAGCGTCGCGCAGGATCGCCGTCGCGAGCGGGGGCGGAAAGTGGTGGAACGCGCTGAAGATCGTTCGCGCGCAGCCGCTCCACGCCTCCGGGACGGCGGTGGCGTCGAGCGGATCGGCCCGGAAGTCGACCCGGCCCGCCGTCTCGGCGCGTGTGCGCTCGAACGCCGGGAGGTTTGGGAACTTGTCGCTCAGCGTCACCGGGACCGGCTCCCCCGCCTCGCGTTCCACGAGGCGCCACAGCGTCCGCCACGGGCCCGCGCCTCCGGAGCAGAGATCGACGACGCGCCGGTCCCGAGACGCGCGGAGACAGCGTGCGACCAGCGGCGCGGTGCGGTCGTAGATCCCGAACGCGGTGATCGTCCAACGGAGGAGATCGGTCTCCAGGTCCCGGAGCGCCGACGGGTACCATCCGAAGTCCTCCCACTCGAACAGGTGGACGCGCGCCATCCGCCGAGAGGTTCCCCCAAATCGCGCCGGCGAGGGAAGGGCGCCGTCTAGCGTCTCGTTCCCGCGCCCGACGAGGGGCCTTGCACGCCGCCGGCGGTTGCCCGGGTATCGGAACGCCGTGGGACGTTGATCCCCAGCGTTTCCGCGGCCCGCTCCGATTCGAGGGCTTCGCGTGCGAGCTCGATGCGTCGCCGGGCCTCGTCTTCGCCGACGAGGTTGACCAGGGTCTGCCGGTACCGATCGGCACGCCGCGCATACATGCGCTCGATCGGGAGGCCGACCGCCATCGTGCCGAGGGTGCTGGCGCCGAGGGCGATCACGGTGGCGAACAGGAGCGGAGGAACGGCGCTTTCGAACAGGAAGACGCCGATCGAGGCGCCGCCGGCGGTGGCGAATGCCTGGATGGCGGAGTAGCGCTCGACCGTGGACCGCACGTCGGCGGCCTTGCCCTGGTTGACGGCGACGGCTCGGGCGACGGCGTAGGGATCGTCGAGATCGACCTCTCCTTGGCGCGCCTCGGCCGTGGTCGTGGCGGCGATGAAGGCGACGAACGTCAGTGCGGCGACCCAACTCTTTCGATGGAACATGGCAGCCCTCCCCGGGTCGGTCTCTCCGACTGGCAGCAATGGCGATGCCGGAAAGGCGGTTCGTAAGCCCGCGTGCCGGCGACCGGCGAACCCGACGAGCGGCAGGTCTGGTTGCCGGGTGCGGCCGGGCGAGCGTATCCGGCGACCGGGTGTTCCAGACGCGTCGTACTTGCATGCGATCGGTCGTGAAAGCCGCCCGTCGCGCACCCGTCCCGGCGCTGCGCACGGCGTCGTCGGCGCTCGGGGGGCGGGGCTCGAGCGAG
>CAYJRR010000089.1:0-19127 GCA_964372275.1 uncultured bacterium | reverse complement strand
CTCGACGCCAGCGAGGCGAAGCTGGTCAGGGCCGTTGCGGAGAACCGCTCGCCGCTCGCGTCGGGGGTGCCCGTCCCCGTCGGCACCGTCCTCGTCGACCAGCTGGAACGGTACGCGTCGGGCTCGGACGACTCGTTCCGCGATCAGTTCCTGGCGCTGTCGAGGAAACCGGCGGCCGATCTCGACGACGGGGAGGCCCGATTCCTCCTGCGCTACTTCTTCATGGCCAACTGGGAGACGATGGTCCGTCCCCATCCCCGCTACCACGCCCTCCTGTTGAAGCGCGGTCTCGAACCGTCGAGCCTCGACGAGGGGGGCGCGGCCCGGCGATTCGGACCCGACGAGCTGCGGGACCTGCAGGTCTGGTTCAATCTCGCGTGGTTCGGATGGGCGGCGCGCGAGCGGTATCCGATCGCCGCCGAGCTCCTTGCCAAAGGCGGCGGCTTCACCGAATCGGAGAAGGGACGCCTCCTCGACGCGCAGGCCGAGGCGGTCGCCTCGGTGGTGCCGACCTGGCGGCGGCTCGCCGCCGAAGCCAGGGTCGAGCTGACCTGCACCCCCTACTACCATCCGATCCTTCCCCTGTTGGTGAACACGCGGCACGCACGCCGGGCGATCCCCGAGCTACCGCTGCCCGACGACTTTTCCGCGCCGGAGGACGCCGCCTGGCAGGTGCGGGCGGCGGCCGAGCGGCACGAACGGACGTTCGGCCGGAAGCCGGCGGGAATGTGGCCGGCGGAGGGGAGCGTCTCGCCGGAGGTCGTTCCCCTCTTCCGGCGCGCCGGCGTGCGCTGGATCGCCAGCGACGAAGAGGTGCTGTTCCGCTCCCTCGGGCGAAAGGAACGCGATGCCGATCTCTATCACCCGTGGCGGGCCGCCTTCGATGAAGAGGAGATCGCGATCTTCTTCCGCGATCGGACGCTCTCCGATCTGATCGGCTTCACCTACTCCAAGATGCCGGCGGCGCAAGCGGTCGACGACCTCCTCGACCGGCTCGAGTCGATCCGAGCGGCGGCCTCGGGCGATCGCGCGTGCGCCGCGGTGATCCTCGACGGCGAGAATCCGTGGGAGTACTACGCCGACGGCGGTCGGGAGTTCCTTTCCCGGCTCTATGACCGCCTCGGTCGCGCCGGACCGATCCGCGCCGTCTCCTTCACCCGGGCGCTCGACGAGGCGCCCGCCCCCGAGCGGCTCGACAGACTGCACTCCGGCTCCTGGATCGGAGCCAGCTACCGCATCTGGATCGGCCACGGCGAGGACAACGCCGGATGGAACCTCCTGCGCCGCGCGCGGGAGGATGTCCGGAGCCGGATCGACCGGGGCTCGCTCGACGAGGCCGCGCGGGAGCGCGCCCTCGACTGTCTGCGGCGCGCCGAAGGAAGCGACTGGTTCTGGTGGTTCGGCGACGACTTCTCGAGCGACAACGACGCCGAGTTCGACCAGCTCTTCCGCGCCCACCTCGCCAACGCCTACCGTGCCGTCGGCCTGGAGCCACCGCCGGCGATGATGGTTCCGATCTCGAGCCGCGGCCGGCAGCTTTCGGCGCGGCCCCCGCGCCTCCTCCTCCGTCCACGGATCGACGGACTCGCCGACTCCTACTTCGAATGGACCGGCGCCGGGTACTACTCCGTCGGACGCTCGGAGGGAGCGATGCACAAGGGGACGTCGCACATCGTCGGCTTCCACTACGGCTTCGACCTGGAGCGGCTGTACCTCCGCTTCGATCCGCTGGCCAAGGCCGACCGCGTGGAGGCCGACCTCGGCGTCGTGCTGTCGCTCGTGATCTCGCCGCCGGGAGCGGTACGGGAGGCGGCTCCGGTCGAGTATCGGGCGCGGTTCCCGTTCCGGCCCGGCGTGCGCTCCTACGAGCTTTCCGGTCCGGACGGGACCGGTTTCCGGCCGATCCGCGAGGGGAGCGGAATCGCCTACGGCAAGGTGCTGGAGCTCGAGATTCCGTTCGCCTGGCTGCAGGCCCACGACGGCGCGACGATCGACCTGGCGGCGCGATTCTTCTCGGGCGGTGTCGAAGTGGACCGGTATCCTCGCAACGGCGCGGTGCGCATCCCGGTGCCGACCGAAGAGTTCGAACGGCTCAACTGGTGGGTATAGGCGGCGATTCGATGAACGGGTGGGTCTAGATGGCGATTCAATCGAAAGGCAGCTTCGTTCTCGTCCTCCATTCGCACCTTCCGTGGGTCACGAACCACGGAACGTGGCCGCACGGCACCAGCTGGCTGATGGAGGCGGCGGCCGAGTGCTACGTCCCTCTCCTCGATGCGTTCCACCGTCTCGCGGCCGACGGCATCGCGCCCAAGGTGACGATCGGGATCACGCCGGTCCTCGCCGAGATGCTCGCCCACCCCTCCTTCCCGGCGGAGTTCGAGGGCTATTGCCGCGCGCGCGCTGCCGCCGCCGACGAGGACAAGCAGACCTTCGCCCGGACCGGGAGCCCCAAGCTCGAGCGGCTGGCGGCGACCTTCGCCGACGAGTACCGGCGCGTGCGGGAGCGGTTCCGGGGACCGTACCGCGCCGACCTCGTCGGAGCGTTTCGCCGTCTGCAGGACGAGGGGCAGTTGGAGGTGATCACCTGCGCCGCGACGCACGGCTACCTCCCGCTCCTCGGGCGCGACGAGTGCGTGAACGCCCAGGTGGCGCTCGGGCAGGCGTCCTACGCGGCGCGCTTCGGACGGAAGGCGGCGGGCGTGTGGATGCCGGAATGCGCCTACCGCCCGGCCGGACCCTGGACCCGGCCGATCGGCGGGAACGGCGGCAGCGCGTTCCCTCGCCGCGGCGTCGACGAGTTCCTCCTCGAGCGGGGTCTCCGGTTCACGGTCGTCGACACGCACCTTCTGAAGGGGGGCGAGACCCTCGGCGTCTACGCCGACCGGCACGGCATCCTGCGCGAGCTCCTGCCCGCCTCCGAGGCGGGCAGGAACCGCGGCGGCGCCACGGGCAGCCGGGGTCCGGTGACGCCGCAGGAGGTCTACGCCGCGTCGAGCGCCGCGACCGCCGGGCGGAAGGTCGACGGCGCGTTGGGCATCCTCACGCGGGACCCCGACACCAGCCTGCAGGTCTGGAGCGGTGAGCACGGCTATCCCGGCGACGGCGCCTACCGCGAGTTCCACAAGAAGGCGTTCCCCTCCGGTCACCAATACTGGCGGGTGACGAGCGCGAAGTCCGATCTCGGCGCCAAGGAGATCTACGATCCGGAGCCCGTCCTCGCCCGGATCCGGACCCACGCCGACCACTTCGTCTCCGTCGTCTCCGGAATCCTGGGCAAGCACCGCGAGCGCACCGGGACCCCCGGCGTCGTCGCGGCGCCGTTCGACACCGAGCTGTTCGGCCACTGGTGGTTCGAGGGCCCGCGGTGGATCGAGCAGGTCTTCCGCACCTTCGCTCGTTCCGACGTTTCGGTCGTCACCGGTTCGGAGCTCCTGGACGCCAATCCGCCGAAGGAGGTCGTCCGCCTGCCGGAAGGGTCGTGGGGCGAAGGGGGCGGACACTGGGTCTGGTTCAATCCGCGGACCCAGTGGACGTGGAAACGGATCTACGACGCCGAGGACAAGGTGGTGCGGCTGATTCAGAAGGCCGGAAGCGCGCCGCCGCCCGAGGCCCGGCCCTATCTCGAACAGCTGGCGCGCCAGCTCCTGCTCCTCGAGGCGAGCGACTGGCAGTTCCTGATCACCACCGTCGCCGCCGCCGACTACGCCGAGCAGCGCTTCGCCCAGCACGCGGAGGAGATCGACCGCCTCCACGGCATCGCCGTGCGCGCGCTGGAGGGGGCCCCGCCCGATCCCGGCGCGACCGCGTGGTTCGAGGAGCTGACGCGTCGAGACGATCTCTTCCCGACGATCGACCTCTCCTGGTGGAGATCGACCGGCGGTTGACTGGCTACTCGCGCTCCCAACGCCTGACGAGACGATGCCGCAGCCGACGCACCGGCCCGCCGGCACGGTCGCGGCGGCGGCGAAAAACACCTTCCCGATCGCGATCCGGTCGCGCGCCCTCGCGCGGCACGGCCATTGCTGAAGGCGCGTTCAGACTCACACGGGAGGAAACGTCATGAGGACCGTCCGCTGTACCGGAATCGTCGTCGCCGCCGCGCTGATCGTCTCCGCGACGGCATCGGCCTTCACCAACGAGTGGCTCGCCAAGCCGCTGTTCGCCCGCGTCGGCGAGGCGGCCCGCGCAATGCGGATGGCCCCGTCGATCGCGCTCCGTCCGTCGCTCCATCCGTTCAAGCCGGCGAACGTGACGGTCGTCGAGGCGGACCTCGCAACCGGTCTGCCGATCGTCCGGGTCGACGGCGCGAAAGTCGACCTCGCCGACGTCTACTACGAGAGCATGGTCGCGCCCGGCGTCTACCTCCACGTGGGGACGTCGTTGGGCTTTCGTCCAGAGGGTGCGCCGATCACTCTGCGTCTCGCCAAGAAGCCGATGCAGACCGGAACGGCCGGCTGCGGTTCCAACGCGCCGCGCGGGACGACCCAGGACTCGTCGACCCCGGAGCGCTCGTCGTCCGCCGGCGCCGGCACGCGCCGCTGATCCGATCGACCGTCAGACGGACCGCGAGCGCAGCACGCGATCGAGCGCGGAATCGACGACCGCGGCGTCCGACGGTTCCATCGGTTCGAACGAGAGGATCGCGGTCAACAGGGGCCACGTCGTTCCCGGGAAGCGGACCGCGTCCTTCTCCGTCGTGATCAACAGGTCGGCGCCACACGCCGCGGCCTCCCGCTCGATCGCCGCAACCTCGGTTCCGCCGTAGGCGGCGTGATCGCGGAAGGCGAGCGTCCCGGCGAGCGTCGCGCCCGACGCGCGGAGCATCTCGAAAAAGCCGTCGGGATCGGCGATCCCGGCGAAGGCGAAAGCCCGCGCGCCTTGCGTCCGCCCGCCGTGGCGGTGGAGCCCGCCGAGGCGGTGGGCGAACCGGGCGATCGGCGCATCGGTGGAAAGGACGACGCGCGCTTGGGCACGCGCGGTCGCGGACCCGCCGGCGACGTTCGCGCGCGTCAGGATCACGAGGTCGGCCGCGCGAAGCCGCGCGGGACCCTCGCGCATCGGCCCGGCCGGCAGGAGCCGTCCGTTGCCGAACGGATGCCGGGCGTCGAGCAGGACGATCTCCAGATCGCGCCGGATCCGGCGATGTTGGAGCCCGTCGTCGAGCAGCAGGACGTCGGCCCCCAGGTCGCATGCCACCTCCGCCGCGGCGACGCGATCCGGGTGGACCACCACCGCCACCTGCGGGAGGCGCGACCGGATCAGCAGCGGTTCGTCCCCGACCGTGGCCGGGTCGGACGCGGCGGGATCGGAGTGCGCGTCGGTGGTCGCCCATCCTCCGCGGGAGACGATCCGCGGTACCGCGCCCACGGCCCCGCCGTAGCCGCGGGAGAGGATCGCCGGCCGGCGCCCGCGCGCGTGAAGACGCCGCGCGAGCTCGACGACCGCCGGCGTCTTTCCTGCTCCACCGACCGTCAAGCCCCCGACCGAGACGACCGGCACGGCGGCGCGCGCCGACGGCCAGGCGCCGGCCGCATAGGCCCAGCCGCGGACGGCGACCGCCGCGCCGTAGCACGACGCGGCCACGGTGGCGGCGGCGCGCGCGAACGGACGGCGCTCGAGACCGAGCCAATCGGGGTCCCGCGGGCGCGCCGCTCCCCGATCGGAAGGTCCCAGCGCTCGCTCCAGGAGGCGGAGCGCGGCCTCCACCGCGCCGTGTCGCGCGACGATCGCCGCGCGCGCCGCGGTGCCGACGCGCCGGGCGGACGCCGGGTCGGCCAGCCACTCCTCCATCGCCGCCGCGAGCGCCTCCCCGGTTCGATCGACCGCCGCGCGCGACGGCCGTTCGTCGGACCACGGCGGCGCGGCGACGACGCGCCCTCCCCCGGAGGACAACACCGCCGACGTCACCTCGCGGAAGTTGTGCGTGTGCGGACCGAAGGCGACCGGGCGCGCGTGGGCCAGCGGCTCCAGCGGGTTGTGTCCGCCGCGCGGAACCAGGCTTCCGCCGACGAAGACGGCGGTGGCGACGGCGTAGGCGCCGGCCAACTCTCCCGTCGTGTCCAACAGGATCGCGCACCCCGGTGGTGGCGACACGTTCCCCAGCGCGGAACGGAGGACGACCTCGATCCCCCGCTCCTCGAGCGCCCGCCGCGCGTCGCCGACACGGCGGAGATGGCGGGGCGCAACGACCAGGCGGAGATCCGGCAGCCGGCCGCGGAGACGCCGGTAGGCTTCGGCGACGGCCGCCTCCTCCCCGTCGTGGGTCGAGCCGGCGATCCAGGTCCGTTCCGAGGCGAGGGGGCCAAGCGCCGCGGGTGGAGAAGGGGGCGGAAGGTCGAGCGCGTCGTACTTGAGGTTTCCGTGGAGCAGGACCCGGGCCGGGTCGGCCCCCAGCGCGAGGAGCCGGTTCCGATCCTCCTCCCCCTGCATCGCGAAGACCGTCACGTCGTCGAGAACCGGAGCGAGAAGCCCGCGGACGCAGCGGTACCGGCGGAACGACCTCTGCGAGAGCCGACCGTTCAGGACCAGCGCGGGGATCGATCGCCGGCGCGCCGCATGAAGGAGTTCGGGCCACAACTCCGTCTCGAGCAGCACCAACGCGTCCGGTCGCAGCCGGTCGAACAGCCGCCCCGGAAGGCCGGGCAGATCGACCGGAAGGAGCCCCACCCCGTCGGCGAGACGCAACGCCCTTGCCGTGTTCGCCCCTTCGGGGGTGGTCGTGGTGAGGTAGATTCCGGCCTCCGGCCGCTCCTGTCGCAGCCGGGCGAGCAACGGGTGCGCGGCCCGCACCTCGCCGATCGACGCGGCGTGGATCCAGATCCGGGGGACGCGCGCCCGGGCCGCGTCGACTCCCGGCGGAATCGATCCCAATCGCTCCCCGAGACCCGCGCGCCATCGCGGCGAAAGCAGGCTGCCGACCGCGACGACCGGGATCGCGGGCAGGACCGCGAACAGACCCGCCGCCGCGTACGTCGCGCGAGCGAGGGGCACCCACTCGGAGCCGCGCCGGCGCGTCACCGCGGCGGCCCGTCGGTGACGTAGATCGGGTTGGAGAGGATCCAGGGGGACCAGCGTTGTCCGCCGGTGATCCCGGGCTGCCGCAACCAGACCTCGGTCCGGTAGACACCGGGGCCGGGAAGCTCCGCGTCGAGCCGCCACCCGCGCCGGTCGAACGTCTCGATTCCGTCCTTGTAGACCCGGATCCTCGGACGACCTCCGGCCGGCGAGATCGACACCCGAAGCCGGCTCCCCTTCGTCCACGCGATCGCCTCGCCCGGTCCCGCCGAGCGCTCGCCGCTTTCGATGCGGTGGACGAACCCGCTCGCAATCGCCAGGCCGTCGATCGCGCAATAGCTCCGCCCCTCCTTCAGCGCGCGCACCACCGCGTCGGCGCTTCGCGCCGCCGGATCGATCTCCGAGCCGTAGGGAAGGAAGACGTGCTGCCGCGCCAGGCGAAAGACGCGCAGGTATGCCGGGAATCCGACCGATCGGCCGAACGCGATCGGAACGCGCGCGTGCGCGTCGGCGCCGCAGATGCCGGCGACCCGGCGCGTGGCGAGGAGCTCGTCCCATTTGGCGAGCGCCGCCTCGGGACGGTCGGCGAGCCGCACCATCGCCAGGTCCGGATTCACCGTGTAGATCAGCGCCGACATCAGGAGCTCGAGGAGGTTGTTGTCGCGCCACTCCGCATCGCCGTTCCAGATCTCCATCCCGTCGAAGTCGGTCGTCTCCCAATCCTCCCAGTCGCGACGGGTGCCGAACGGGTGCGCGACGAAGACGGCGGCGTTCGCCCGCTTCGCCGCCTCGAGCAGCGGCGCCGTTTTTTTCGGCACGCCGGCGCGCCATCCGGGGGTCA
The DNA here is from genome assembly GCA_964372275.1 of uncultured bacterium. GTDB lineage: Bacteria > CAYJRR01 > CAYJRR01 > CAYJRR01 > CAYJRR01 > CAYJRR01. The sequence continues at coordinate 11,269 of CAYJRR010000089.1, read as the reverse complement.
CGCCGAGGGCCAGGAAGTGTCCCGAGGGGCTCGAGACCTCCTCGCCGCCGACGAGCAGCACGTGGCTCCGGTCGGTCCCCGCCACGTCGGCGGCGAGCGCGGCGTTGTGGTCGGTGATCGCCACGAACGACAGGTCGGCCCATTTCGCGGCGGAGACGACGTCGTCGATCGATCCCCCGCCGTCCGACGCCATGGTGTGCACGTGGATCGCGCCGGTGATCTCGCCGCCGACCGGAGCGCCCGGCAATCCGATCGGCAGCTTCACCCGCAGCGCGTCGACGATCACCACCGCCGCGGCGAGCACGACCACCAGGAGCAGATAGCGGCCGATCCGCTTGATCACGGCGCACCCTCCGTCGCCTGGTATCCACGGAGGCGCCACAGCGTGCCCCGTACTCCCGGCGGAAGGGTACGCGACTCGACCGCGGCAAAGCGGGGACGCCATGCCGAAGGGACCTTCCGCCGGCGGCGCGAGCCGACGTAGACCGCGTCCCCGCCCGGGGCGATCTCGGGGGCCGGCCACAGGTCGAACATCGAGGCGCGCGATCGCTTTCTCCGCAGGACGCCGACCGCGGCCCTCGGCGCGCCGTAGTAGGCGAGCTCCGCGGCGGTCCGGTAGGAGTCGGCGAACACCGCGACGTCGGGTCCCGCTTCGGCGTCGACCGCGGCCGCCAGCGCCGACCAGCCGTGGAACTCGCGCTTGAGCCGATCGCGTTTGATTCGCACCAGCGGCTGCACGGCATGGACCGAAAGCAGGATCGATGCGGCCACGCCCACCACGACCGCGCTGCGGTAGAGCGCCGCCACCGAGCGTCCTCCCTCCCCTTCGCGTGCGCGCGCGAGCGAAAGCCCGGCGATCACCGCCGCGCCGAGATAGGCGAAGGCCGGCCAGTTCGCCTCGGCGGGGCTTCGAAGCGAGGTCACCGCGAACAGCAGGAACGTGGGAACGACGGAGAACGCCAGCAGCCGGTCCCCCTGCCGGCTCGCGGCAACCCCGCCCTGACGAATGTGACGCACCACCAGGATCGCGACCATCGGGGTGACCAGGAGGAGTTGGGCCAGGAGGTACTCCGCGAGCGCCGCGAGGCCTCCGCCCCGGCCCGCCCCCGCGCCGTGGTCGAGCTGGAAGCGGAACGAGACCCAGTCGTGGCCGGCGTTCCAGACGACGACGGGCGCGAAGAGGAGCCCCCCCAGCGCCAGCGCCGCCCAGGGATGGACCGTCCGGAGGTGGGCGCGCGCCTCCCGGTCGGCGAGGAGGAACAGGCCGATCGACGCGACGAAGGCGATCACCGTGTACTTCGCCAACAGTCCGATCCCGATCGCGAGGCCGGCGACGTACCAGGCGCCGGTCCGACCCGCGAGCGCGGCGGCGACGGCGGCGAGCGCCACCGCCCAGGCGGCCGCAGCCGGGGAGTCGGGGGTGATCACCACCGACCCGGCATGCATCAGCGGCATGGCGCAGACGATCAACGCGGTCGCCAGGCCCGCGGTGTCCCGTCGAGACGGCGGCGACAGGATCCGCGCGGCATAGGCGGCGGCGACCGGAACCACGATCCCGCAGGCGATCGCCGGGAGCCGGATCGCCGCCTCCGATCGTCCGAACACGGCGGTCGAAAGTCGGATCCACCAGGCGACGATCGGCGGGTGGTCGAAGTAGGACAGGTCGAGCCGCTCGGACCAGAGCCAGTAGTAGGCCTCGTCGGGGGAGAGCTCGAGCGCCACCGTCAAGGGGAACCGGAACAGCGCGAACAGGATCGCCAGGATCACGGGGCCCTTCACGTCGCCGTCGACCCCCGGATCCGCCACACGTGCGCGACCGCCTCCAGCACGATCCGCCTGGACATCTTCGACTGTCCGACCCGGCGATCGACGAAGACGATCGGGACTTCTCGGACGGTCGCGCCGAGTCGATGCGCGCGGTAGGTCATTTCGATCTGGAAGCAGTACCCCTCCGCGGCGATCGAGTCCAGCGGGACGCGCGCCAGCAGCTCGCGTCGCCAGGCCTTGAAGCCGCCGGTCAGGTCGCGATACGGAATCCCCAGGATCGTCCGCGCGTAGGCGCTGCCGCCGCGACTCAGGAGCTTCCGGCCGATCCCCCAGTTCACCGTCGCGCCACCCGGAACGTAGCGGCTTCCGAGCGCCAGGTCGGCCCCGCCGTCGAGCGCGGCGAGGAGCCGTGGAACGGTCCCCGGGTCGTGGCTGAAGTCGCAGTCCATCTGGACGATCCGGTCGTACCCTCGTTCGAGCGCCCAGCGGAAACCGGCGAGGTAGGCCTTCCCGAGTCCCTGCTTCCCCGCACGGTGGAGGACGTGCACCTCCGCCGGCCGCTCCGCCGCGAGTCGATCGGCCTCCTCCCCCGTTCCGTCGGGCGATCCGTCGTCGACCACGAGCAGGGCTGCCTGCGGCAGGTGGCGGCGCAGCTCGCCGGCCAGGACCGGAAGGTTCTCCCGCTCGTTGTAGGTGGGAACGACGACCAGGACGCCGCTCATCCGCCCTCCGCCTCGGTCGCCAACAGCTCGAGCACCATCTCCGCGGCGCGCGCCGAGGCGCCGGGGCCACCGAGCCTGCCCCGGACCTCCGCCAGGCCGGCGCGGATCCGCTCGCGTCGCGCCGGATCCCGGTGCAGCGCGACGATCTCCGCCGCCAGCCGCTCGGGGGTGAACGCCCCCTGCACCAGCTCCGGCGCCACCTCCCGCCCGGCGATCAGGTTCGCCATGGCGATGAACGGGACCCGCACCAGGAGGCGGCCCAGCGCGTAGGTCGCCGCCGAAAGCCGGTAGACGACGACGAACGGGACCTGGGCGAGCGCCGCCTCGACCGTCGACGTCCCCGACTTGACGGCGGCGAGGTCGGCCGCCGCCAGCACGCGCAGGCTGGCCGGCCGCTCCGCGTCCCCCTCGATCAGCCGAATCGGCGCCGCCGACCCGCCGAGCGCGCCTTCGAGGCGCCGGCGATCGAGGGTCGGCGCGACCGGCAGAAGGAAGACGGCCCCCGGGATCTCGCGCGCAAGGAGCGACGCGGCGGCGATCATCGGCGCCAGGTGGTGCCCCACCTCGCTCTCCCGGCTTCCCGGCAGCAGCGCGATGGCCGGCGTGGCGGCGTCGAGGCCGAGATCGATCCGCGCCGCGGTGCGGTCGGGAACGGCGCCGAACGGCCCGTCCATGATCGGGTGTCCGACGAAGCGCGCCGGCAGCCCCCACGCGCGGTAGAGCTCCGCTTCGAAGGGGAAGATCACCGCCATCCCGGCAACGGTGCGCGCGAGGAATCGCGCCCGGCCGCGACGCCAGGCCCAGATCTGCGGCGAGATGTAGTAGAAGACCGGCACCCCGGCTGCGCGCGCGGCGGCGGCGACGCGGAAGTTGAAGTCGGGAAAGTCGATCAGGACGACGGCGTCGGGCCGGACCTCCTCCAGCGCCGCCTGGAGCCACGCCAGCACCCGCAGGATCGTCGGCAGCCGCGACACCACCTCCGAGGCCCCGACCACCGCCACGCTCTTGGAGTCGAAGACGACGTCGACGCCGGCCTCCCGCATCCGCGGACCGCCACACCCGAACACCTCGAGGCCCGGATCGGCGCGGCGCAGCTCCCGGACCAGGGCCGCTCCGTGCGAATCCCCCGACGCCTCCCCCGCGACGATCATCAGGCGTCGGGGGGCCTGGCCTCCGCCGGCGGACCCGGCGCTCATGTCCGGCGGGCGAGGATCGAGTCGGCGATCCCGGCCGGCAGACGGTCGCGCGCGGCGGCCGCGCGCCGGCGGATCGCGTCGGCGACGTCGTGGGCGAGCTTGAGCGCGTTGCGGCCGTCTTCTCCAGTGACCGCCGGGCGCGACCGCGCGCGGACGCTGGCGACAAAGGAGCGGAGCTCCGCCTCCAGCGCATCCCCTTCCCGGATCTCGAGCAGCTCTCCGCCGATCGATGGCGCCCTTCCCGGCTCCGCCGTGCGCCGCACGACCTGGACGTTCTTGGCCTGATAGTCGATCGAGAGGTAGGCGTCGGCCTGGAACAGCCGGATCTTCCGCATGCGTCCGGTCGAGACCCGCGAGGCGGTCACGTTCGCCACGCAGCCGCTGGCGAATTCGAGACGCGCGTTGGCGATGTCGATCTTGTCGGTGAGCACCGGGATCCCGACCGCCGAGACCTGGATCACCTCGCTGTCGACCGCCATCAGGATGATGTCGAGGTCGTGGATCATCAGGTCGAGGATCACGTCGACCTCGGTCCCCCGCTCGCCGAAGGAGCTCAAGCGGTGGCTCTCCACGAACATCGGATTCCGGATCTTCTCCTTGAGCGAGAGCATCACCGGGTTGAATCGCTCCAGGTGCCCGACCTGCAGCACCCTTCCGCGCGCGGCGGCGGTGGCGATCAGGTCGTCGGCCTCCTCGAGCGTCACCGCGAACGGCTTCTCGACCAGGCAGTCGACGCCGGCCTCGAGGAGCGGCTTGGCCACCGCGTGGTGCAGGTGCGTCGGCACCACGACACTGACCGCGTCGACGCCGGCCGCGACGAGCCCGGAGACCTCCGCGAACGCCGTTCCGACGCCGAGCTTCTGGACCACCTCCTGCGCGCGGTCGAGAGCGATGTCGCAGGCACCCACCAGCTGCACCCCGTCGGAGGCCATCGCCGCGTACTTCTCGGCGTGGAAGCGCCCGAGGTATCCGCAACCGACCACCCCGAACCGTAGAGGCGCCATTCCGGCCTATCCCTCGGCCTCTTCGCTGCCGGTCTCGACGCGCTTCCCCTTGCGGCGGCTGGAGTCGATGCACAGGCCCCGCTTGGAAGCCGCCATGAACTCCGCCATCCGTTCCGCCTCGGCCACGCCCGCGAAGTCGCGCCGCAACGCCTCGATCGCCTTCGGGACCGACAACCCCGACCGGAAGGCCGCGCGGTAGGCGCGCTTCATCGCCGAGCGTGTCTCGGCGGAAAAGCCGCGGCGCTTGAGACCGATCGTGTTGAGGCCGTAAAGCAGTCCGCCGCGTCCGGCCGCGATGCAGAACGGCGGAACGTCGCGCCCGATCATCGATCCGGCGGAGAGGATGGCGTGGGCGCCGATCCGCACGAACTGGTGGATCGCCGCCATCGCGCCGACGATGACGTACTCTTCGAGCGTCACGTGGCCGGCGAGCTGTACCCCGTTGGTCAGGACGCACCGGTCGCCGACATGGCAGTCGTGGGCGACGTGGGCGTAGGCCATGATCAGGTTCTCCGACCCGAGGGTCGTCACCCCGCCGCCTTGTACGGTCCCCACATTGAGGGTGGTGAACTCGCGGATCTGGTTGCGATGGCCGATCTTGAGGACGGTCGGTTCCCCTTTGTACTTCAGGTCCTGCGGGCGCGTCCCCACCGAGGCGTAGGGGTATACGACGTTCCCTTCGCCGAGCTCCGTGTGTCCGTCGACGACCGCGTGCGGAGAGACGACCGTCCCGCGGCCGATCTTCACGTGGGCACCGACGTAGGCCGCGGGACCGACCTGCACTCCGTCGGCGAGCTCGGCCCCCTTCTCGACGTGGGCGGTCGGGTGGATGGAGGCGCTCACGAGGCGGTCCCCTTCTTCTCCCGTTCGACGGCGCCGGCGCTCCCGTCCGCCTTGGTGACCGCGGCGAGGAACTCCCCGGACGCCACCTCGGCGCCGTCGACGGTGGCGGTGCCCCGGAATCGCCAGAAGGCCCCCTTCACCTTCAGCACGTCGATGAGGATCTCCAGGCGATCACCCGGAACGACCGGCTTGCGGATCCGGAAGTCGTCGACGCCGAGAAGGTAGACCTGGTTCTCCTTCCCCCCTTCGCCGCGCATGGCGAGCGTCGCCGCCACCTGCGCCATCGACTCCACGATCATCACCCCGGGCATGATCGGCCGGCCCGGGAAGTGCCCGGTGAAGAACGGCTCGTTGACCGTCACGTTCTTGTAGCCGCGCGCCCGCTTGGCGGGCTCCCACTCGGTGACGCGGTCGACCATCAGGAACGGGTAGCGGTGGGGAAGCGTCTGCAGAAGCTCCTGGATGTCCATCGCCCCGGCGGCCGGAGCCTTGTCCGCGCGTCCGCGCTCCCCCGGGGGGCTCTCCGGACCCCTGTCCCCGCTCATCGCGATCCTCCCTGCTTGTTGAAGCGCTCGATCACCTGTCGCGTGAGGTCGACGTTCTCCGGCGCGTAGAGCACCGAGGCGTCGTGCCGCTCCAGGATGAAGGTGTAGCCCCCCTCCCGGCCGATCTGCTGCACGATCGCCGTCAGCCGCTCGAGGAGATCGCGGGTCAAGCTGGCCTCCTTCTTCTGCCAGCTCTCGTAGGCAGCCTTCTTGTCGGCCTCGTACTTGGCCTGCGCCACCCCGAGCTCCTGCGTCTTCGCCCGACGCGCCTCCTCCGAAAGAACGAGCACCTGCGACTTGAGATCCCCCTCCATGCGGACGAGCTGGGACCGCGTCGCCTCCAGCTCCTCCTTCTTCCGCTTGTAGTCCTGTTCCAGGACCGCCTTCGCCTTCTTCCCCTCGTCGACGTTGTTGAGGGCGTACTCCAGGTCGACGAAGGCGATCTTCGGCGCCGGCTGCGCCGACGCGCGCGGCGGCGCGACCGAAACCGTGGCGGCGATGAGAACGGCGCCCCCTGCCAGTCGACGTGCGCGCATCTAGAAGAAGCTCCCGATGGTGAACTCGAACTGGCGCTTCTCCTCGTCCGGCCGCCGGTCGATCGGGAAGCCCCATTCGAACCGGAGCGGTCCGATGGGGCTGAACCAGCGGATGCCGAATCCGTACGACTTCCGCATCCCGCCCCAGGAGATCCGATCCTCGGCGGCGAAGGCGTTCCCGGCGTCGTAGAACAGCACGCCCCGGATCGCCGCCTGCTGGATGATCGGGAACTCCACCTCGAGGTTCACGAGCGCCAGCTGGTTCCCCCCCACCGGCAGGCGCTGGTCGGTCGATTGCGGATCTCCGCTCCCCAACACCCGCTGCGTCGGCCCGAGCGAGTTGAGGTAGTAACCGCGGACCGAGTTGATTCCGCCGGCGTAGTAGCGCTCGAAGACCGGGACCGGCTCGCCGTCGGTGCTGTAGATCTGGCCGAGCGTCGCGTTCGCCCGCAGCACCGGGCGGAACGCCTCGATTCCGACCGGGTAGAAGCCGCGGGCGTTGGCCGAAAAACGCAGGAAGTCGAGGTCGCCGCCGAACGGACCGCCGGCGTATTCGGTCGAGAGGCTGGTGTAAAACCCCCGCGTGGGAAAGAGGCGATTGTCCCGCCGGTCCCAGGAGAGCGTTCCGCGCACCGAGGAGGTGAGCCCCGGCTCGCCGAAGATCGGCCGCAGCGCGTCGTTGACGTCCCCCAGCTGCGTGTCCTCCAGCTTGTAGCTGCCGACGAGCAGCGATTCGCGGCGCCGGTCGAGGTAGTGCCCGAAGGAGATGTCGCCGCCGCGGTCGAGGCGCGTGAAGCTGCGGAAGGCGTACTGCTGGTTGTAGAGGTCGATCCCCGACGTCCACTCGGTGTCGAACAGGAACGGGTTGAGGAAGTGCAGCGCGAACCGCTGCCGCAGGCTGGAGATGTCGGTCGAGGCCGCCATCGAATAGCCCAGGCCCAGGAAGTTGTTCTTCTGGATCTGGGCGGTGAAGACGAAGTTCTCGGCCGAGGAGAATCCGGCACCGATGGAGAAGATCCCGGTCGGCTTCTCCTTGACGTCGATGTTCAGCACCAACTGGTTGTCGGCCGAGCCGCGCGGGGTGGTGAAGGAGACGTCCTCGAAGTAGCCGAGGCGGAGGATGTTCTCCCGGCTGCGCTTCAGCTTCGCCCCGCTGAACAGGTCCCCTTCCGCGAGCTGCAGCTCGCGGCGGATCACCTTGTCGCGGGTGATGGTGTTCCCCCGGACGTTGATCCGCTCCAGGTAGACCTTCTCCCCCTTCTGCACGTCGAAGGCGATGGCGATCGTCCGCTTCTCGTTGTCGACCTCGGTGAGCGGATAGATGTTGGCGAAGGCGTAGCCGTCGTCGCTGAAGCGCTCGGTGAGCCGGACGATGTCCTGGCCGATGCGCGAGCGGCTGAACGTCTCCCCGGGCTTGGCGATCAGGAGGTCGAGCAGCTCCTTCTGCTCCTCCCGCGCGCGCGCCTTGGTGGCGGCGTCGGCACCGTCCGGAAGCGGCAAGGAGAGCCCCTCCCCGGGAAGGTCCCCCTTCAGATCGACCGACGAGACGGTGTACGGATCCCCTTCGCGGATGTTGATGGTGATCGTGATCCACCGCTTGTCGCGGGAAAGCGACACCCGGGGCGGGTCGATCTGCGCGTTGATGAAGCCGTGGTCGAGGTAGTAGCTGGAGAGCAGTTCGACGTCGCCGGCGAAGACGTCCTCGCGGTAGGTACCCCGCGAGGTGAGCCAGGAGAAGGCGTTCCCCTCCTTGGTCAGCATCGCCTGCCGCAGGTCGGCGTCCTTGGCGAACTTGTTCCCCAGGAAGTGGATGCGCCGCACTTGGACCTTCTTCCCCTCGTCGATGCGGAAGACGAGGACGACGCGGTTCCCCTTGATCTCCTTCGGCCGGGCGACGACGTCGGCCAGGAAGAACCCCTTTTCGGCGTAGTGCGTCTTGATCTTCTCGATGCTGCGGGCGATCGCCGCCTTGTCCAGGATCGAGAACGGCTTCACCTCGACCACCCCTTCGAGGTCCTTCTGCGAGACCTTGTCGTTCCCCTCGAAGGTGATGCTCCAGATCGACGGCTTCTCCACCACGCGATAGACCAGCGCGACCCCGCCGGCGGCCGGTTCCGCGTCGACCACGACGTCCCGGAACAGCCCGAGGTCGTAGATCTCGCGGATGTCGGCGGCCACCTGCGACGGATCGACCGGCTCGCCGACGCGCGACCGGATGCGGGAGCGGATCGCGTCGGCCTCCGCCTTGCGGTTCCCTTCGATCCGGATCTCGCGGATCCGGCCGGCCGGCGCCTCTGCGACCGGCGGCTCCGGCAGCCTCCGCTGGGCCGCCGCCGGCGCCGCGAAGGCGATCGCGAGCAGCGGGTGGAGAACGATCCGCGCGCGGCGCAAGGTCACGGTCGCTGCGCCTCCATCGGGATCTCCATCGCCGTCCCGGGGCTCTCCTCGACCGCCCGGCCCTCCACCAGCCGGATCTGCCGGTGCATCCGCCGCGCGAGCTCGGGGTTGTGCGTCACCGTCACCAGCGAGACGCGACGCTCCTCGTTGATCCGGGCCAACAGCTCGTGGATCGCCCCCCCGGTCTTCGCGTCGAGGTTCCCCGTCGGCTCGTCGGCCAGGAGGATCGGAGGCCGGAGCACGATCGCCCGCGCGACGGCGACGCGCTGGCGCTCCCCGCCCGACAGCTCCCCCGGCCGGTGCTCGGCGCGATCGGCCAGGCCGACCGCGTCCAACCCCTCCCGGGCGAGCGCTTCGGCCTCCCGCCGCCCGCGCCCGGCGATGACCGCCGGCATCATCACGTTCTCCAAGGCGCTGAAGTCGGGCAGGAGGTGGTGGAACTGGAAGATGAAGCCGAGCGTCTCGTTGCGGAACCGCGCCAGGCGCGGTCCAGGCCACCTCTCGACGTCTTGCCCGCCGATCGAGATCCGTCCGGAGGTCGGCCGGTCGAGGGTTCCCACTAGATGGAGGAGCGTGCTCTTCCCGGCCCCCGACGCGCCGACGATCGCCACCCGCTCTCCGGCGCGGACGGTGAAGTCGACGCCCCGAAGCACCTGCAACGCAGGCAGCGCCCCGTTTCCCTTCTGCCACGGAACGGGATAGCTCTTCGCCAACCCGGCGACGACGATCTCGGCCGCCAGGTCGGTCCGCTCCCCCGGATTCCCTCCCCCCGTCGCCCTACTCATAGTTCAACCCGTTCACCGGATTCTGCCGGGCCGCGACCATCGACGGGATCAGCGTCGCCACGAAGGTGATGAGCAGACCCACCGCCCCGACCACGCCGAAGTTGAGCGGCTCGAGGATCACCGGAAGCTCGTCGAGGTAGTAGACGGTGGTGTCGAGCGGAAATCCGTAGGCCTTGAGCGCGCGCGCGACGCCCCAGCCGGCGAGCGTGCCGAGCACCACCCCGGAGGCGCCGATCGTGAACCCCTCGATGGCGAAGATGCCCAGAACCCTCCGGTCGGAGGCCCCCATCGACTTGAGGATCGCGATCTCCTTGGTCTTCTCCAGGACGATCAGCGTCAGGATGGAAACGATCGAGAACGAGGCGACGACGGTGATGATCGAGAGCAGCAGACCCATCACGAACTTCTCCAGCCGGAGCGCCTCGAACAACGCGCCGTTCAGGTCGACCCAGCTCTTCACCACCCACGGGTATCCGCCCAGACGCTCCTGGATCCGGATCGCGATTTGCGGCGCGTGGTAGAGGTCGTCGGTCTTGACCTCGTAGCCGGCGATCCGCCCGTCGTCCCCCGACAGGCGCTGCGCCGCCTCGACCGAGGTGAAGGCGAACTTCTGGTCGTATTCCCACATCCCGGTGCGGAAGGTGCCGACGACGTAGAAGCTCCGCACCTTGGCGACGTTTCCGCCCGGACCGATCCCGGCCCCCGGCGCGACGAGATGCACCACCTCCCCCGGGGCCACGAACAACTGCGACGCGAGCTGGCTGCCGATCAGGATCCCCGGCACCTTCTTGTCGCTCTCGTTGATCTCGTGCTCGCGCGTGACCTCCGCCAGCACCGCGCGCCGGTCGTCGATCCGCGTTCCCCGCGCCTTGCCGCAGGCCTCGCCGACCTCCTCCTCCAGGCAGATGTTCGACACCAGGTCGGTGACCGCCTCGATCGAGGACGGGTCGGCGCCGCGCACGATCACCCCGGTGGTCTGCGGCCCCTGTTGCATCAGGAGCTCGTTGTAGGTGAACGGGGTGAGCCCCAGCACCCCCGGCGTCTCCCGGATCGTCTTCTCGGCCTGGGGATCGGGCTCGAAGGTCGACAGGTGCGAGAGGACGACCGCGTGCGCGTTCATCCCGATGATCTTGGCCTTGAGGTCCTCCTCGAAGCCGGTCATCACCGCCAGGGTGACGTTCAGCGCCGCGACCCCCAGCACCACGCCGAGCACCGTGATCACCGAGATGAACGAGACGAAGATCGAGCTTCGCTTCGAGATCAGGTAGCGGAATCCGACCCACGATTCGAAGCGCATCGATCAGCGCTCCGGCCGCATCAGCGGGAAGAGGATGACCTCGCGGATCGACGCCTGGTCGGTGAGCAGCATGGCGAGCCGGTCGATCCCGATCCCTTCGCCGGCGGTCGGCGGCAGCCCGTACTCCAGTGCCCGCACGTAGTCGGCGTCGTAGGGCATCGCCTCCTCGTCGCCCCC
>CAYJRR010000088.1:0-19181 GCA_964372275.1 uncultured bacterium | reverse complement strand
ATTGGTCAGCTTGATCCCGGTGGCGAAGGTCGGCGCGCGTCCGTGGATGGTGTGCATGCCGTAGGTGTTCATGTAGTAGGGGAACCGGCTGCTGCATCCGATCCCCGAGACGAACACCGTCTTCTCCCGCACGATTCCCAGCTCGGCGAGGGTCTTTTGCACCGAGGTGAGGATCGAATAGTCGCCGCACCCCGGGCACCAGCGGACGTCCTGGTCGGAGGCGAGATCCTTCTTCCGGAGCTGCGTCAGCTGGACCATGGTCTTTTCACCCCATCACCTCGCGGATCCTCGACTCCACCTCGGAGACCATGAACGGTTTTCCCTGGATCTTGTTGTAGCCGATCGCCGGGCAGAGGAACTCGCTGCGGAGGATCTTCACCAGGTGGCCATTGTTCATCTCCGGGACGAGCACGCGCTTGAACCGCGAGACGATCTGCCCGACGTTCTTCTGCAGCGGGTTCATGTAGCGCAGGTGCAGGTGAGAGATCTTCATGCCGCTCGCGCGGCAGTTGCGCACGGCGGTAGAGACGGCACCGAGGGTCGAGCCCCATCCGACCACCAGCAGGTCGCCGCTCTCCTCGCCGACCTCGAGCGCCGCCAGGGGGACGTCGTCGGCCACGTTCGCCGTCTTCTGCGCCCGGGTCTTGGTCATCTTCTCGTGGTTCGCCGGGGCGTAGCTGATGTTTCCGGTGTCGTAGTCCTTCTCGATGCCGCCGATCCGGTGCATCAGCCCCGGCGTCCCCGGGACCGCCCAGACCCGCGACAGCGTCTTGGGATCGCGCAGGAAGGGGTGGAATCCGTCCGTCTCGGTCCGGAACGTGACGTCGATCTTGGGGAGCGATGCGATGTCGGGGATCCGCCACGGCTCGGAACCGTTCGCCAGGTAACCGTCGGTCAGCAGGATCACCGGCGTCATGTACGTCACCGCGATGCGGGCCGCTTCGATCACCATGTGGAAGCACTCGGCGCTCGTCGCCGCCGCCAGCACCGGCAACGGCGAATCGCCGTTGCGGCCGTAGACCGCCTGCAGCAGGTCGCTCTGCTCGGTCTTGGTCGGAAGGCCCGTCGACGGCCCGCCGCGCTGCACGTCGATGATCACCAGCGGCAACTCGGTGACGATCGCGTAGCCGATCATTTCCGTCTTGAGCGCGATCCCCGGACCGGAGGAGGTGGTGAAGCCCAGGCCACCGGCGTAGGAGGCGCCGATCGCCGAGCCGATCGCCGCGATCTCGTCCTCCGCCTGGAAGGTCAGCACCCCGAAGCGCTTGAGGGCCGACAGTTCGTGGAGGATGTCCGAGGCCGGCGTGATCGGGTAGCTGCCGAGCAGGACCTTCAGTCCCGACAGCTGCGCCGCCGCCACGATCCCCCAGCTCGTCGCCTGGTTGCCGGTGATGTTCCGGTACTTCCCGGCCGGAAGCTTCGCCTTGGGAACGCTGTAGTAGAACGGCGCGACCTCCGCCGTCTCGCCGTAGTTGAACCCGGCGCGGAGCGCCCGCTTGTCGGCGTCGGCGACCTCGGGGACCTTTGCGAACTTCACGTCGATCCACTTCTCGGTCGGCTCGATCGGGCGGCCGTACATCCAGTACATCAATCCCAGGGTCCAGAAGTTCTTGCAGCGCGCCTTCTCCCGCGCCGAGGCGGCCGAGGGGGCCGTCGCTTCGGCCGTGAGCTTCGAGATGTCGATCTTCAGCAACCGGTAGGCGTCGAGCGAGCCGTCCTCGAGTGGATTCGCCTTGTATCCTGCCTTGGTGAGGTTGCCGTCAGTGAAGGCGCCGGTGTTCACCACCAGGAGCCCTCCCCGCTTCAGGTCGGCCAGATTGGTCGTGAGCGCCGCCGGGTTCATCGCCACCAGCACGTCCGGCCGGTCGCCCGGGGTGAAGATCTCGTGGGAGGAGAAGTGGATCTGGAACCCGGAGACGCCGAAGGTGGTGCCGACCGGCGCGCGGATCTCGGCCGGGAAGTCGGGGAAGGTGGCCAGGTCGTTGCCGACGAGCGCCGCGGTCTTGGTAAACTCCGAACCCGTTAGTTGCATTCCGTCGCCGGAGTCGCCGGCGAAACGGATGACGACGGCCTCGAGCTCTTCCCGATTCCGTGTGGGGACGCTGGATGCGCTGGCGGACATCGACCCTCCGAGAGACAGCCGCAAGAGGCCGACACTAGCGCGATTCGCCCGTGGAAACAAAGGGCTTGGAGTCCCCGATGGCCGCGTCCGGCCCGGGCGAGGTTCGACTTCTCCGCTAGGAGGATGGCATCCAGTCCATGGGGAGGTTCCAGTTGATCCACCCCCGGGCCTGCATCCGCTCCACTCCGTGACGGAACGCGGGCACGAAGATCAGGGCCGCGGCGGTCACCGCCACCACGACCGCGCCGAGGACGAGGACGTACTCGACCGAGGCTTGGCCTCGGGGCGGCCTCGAGCGCCAGAAGGTACCCGCCGTCATGGCGCGCGGCCCTACAAGTTTCGCACCATCCCGAACCACAGCTCGCATGCCGTGATACGGAACGGTGGCTGGTGACTGCGCGTCCCGTGGGGCGGGCGCGCCCGGCCCGCAACGCCATGGTAGAGTCCGAGGGGTTCGGGAAGGTCCCCCTACCCAAGCCCAACGGGCGGAGAAAAATGCCGGGCAGCGTTCGCCTCGCCTCCCTTCCGGAGGAGCTCGAACCCGACGACGCCGTCGAGATCGCCTACGGCGACTCGCTCGACTGGGTCGAAGCCAAGCTGCGGCGCGGGCTTTCGGTCCTGGTCGAGTGCGACAAACAGATCGTCCAGTTCCTCTACCGGAAGCTCCGCGATCGGCTGAAGGACGCCGCGCGCGGCGAGCCCAAGACGGTGAAACTCCTGGCCGGCCGCCCGAAGGAGGGGGAGCGCGGCGGATCGGTCCTCTCCAATGTCCTGCTGGAGCTGGGCGACGCCGTCCTCACCGCCGAGCGGGGGACGGTCGTCGTCGTCCCGCACCTCGACATCCTCACCACCACCACCAAGTCCGGGCTGTCGATGGAGGCGCGCGAGGCGATCGCCCGCTTCTACGAGAATCCGGACGCGGTCGTCCTCGGATTCAAGGACCCGTCGTTCGAGATCCCGAAGGTGGTCGAGGACCTCTTCACCGCCCGGCGGCTCCTGATCGGGATCCCGCGCGAGTCGCTGCCGAAGCTGGTGCGCCGGCAGGAGGCCCGCAAGCTGGGGGTCGACGAGTTCGATCCCTATTCGCTCTACAAGTTCGTGTCCGGGGTGAACGTGATCAAGCTGCGGCGGATCCTGGCGCAGCTCGAGAACCGGCTCGACTTCGACCCGGCGCACCCCTCTTCGCGGGTGGAGCTCCTGCGCGAGATCCGCGAGATGACGCTGACCGGCGACATGGAGGTGCCGCGGGTCGACCTCCGCGCCGACATCGGCGGCTATGCCGCGGTGAAGGAGAAGCTGGAGAGCGAGATCCTCTCCCTGCTCCGCCGCAAGGACGCCGGGCTCGGAGAGGAGGAGGTCAAGGCGATCGAGGGGCTCCTCCCCCGCGGGATCGTCTTCTCCGGGCCGCCGGGGACCGGCAAGACCTTCTTCGCCAAGGCGCTCGCCACGGCGATCGACGCCACCTGCATCGTCGTCAGCGGTCCGGAGCTCAAATCGAAGTGGTACGGCGAAAGCGAGGAGAACCTTCGGCGCATCTTCGCGCGGGCGCGCCGCGCGGCGCCGGCGGTGATCGTCTTCGACGAGCTCGACTCGATCGCCAGCTCACGGGGTCTCTACCAAGGAGGCAACGGCGTCGACCACTCGATCGTCAACCAACTCCTGACCGAGATGGACGGCTTCCGCCGCGAGGAGCTGGTGTTCGTGGTGGGGACGACCAACTTCGTCGAGTCGCTCGATCCGGCGCTGCTCCGGCCGGGGCGATTCGAGTTCGTGATCGACATCCCCTGGCCGGTCGAGGACGACCGGCGGGAGATCGCCCGCATCTACCGCGACCGGTTCCGGCTCAACATCGACGACTTGGGCCTGGAGCACCTGGTGCGGCGGACCGGCGGCGCGGTCGACCCGGAACTCGGCGGGCGCTGGACCGGCGACCACCTGCAGGCGCTGTTCCGCGCGCTGAAGCGGGAGGAGATCCGTCGCGGCGGCCGGGAGAAGTTCGTGATCGACGCGGCCGAGATCGACAAGGCGATGAAGACCCGCGGCGCGAAACGGACGCTTACCCCGGAGGAGGAGCGGACGATCGCCATCCACGAGACCGGGCACGCGCTCTGCGCCCTGCTCCTGCCCAACGCCTCCCCCTTCGAGAAGGTGACGATCGAGACCGAGGAGGAGGACCGCCTCGGCTACGTGCTGCAGGAGGTGCGGAAGAACCGCTACGTCACCACCCGCGCCGACCTGCTCGACGACCTCGCCGTCTGCCTCGGCGGGCGGATCGCCGAACGGCTGCGTTGCGCCGACGTCTCGATCGGAGCCTGGGACGACCTGCGCCGCGCCTCCGAGATCGCGCGGCTGATGATCGAGGAGCTGGGGATGGGGGACGGCGTCGACCTGCGCTCCTTCGCCCCCGCCCGCGAAGGGGCTCCGCGCCCCCCCTCCCCCGAACGCGCTCGGCGCATCGACGAGGCGATCGACCAGCTGTTGCGCGAGCAGAACTCGCGGGTGCAGCGCCTGCTCGAGGAGAACGGCGCCCTGCTGGACGAGATGGCGGCGCGCCTGCTGGAGAAGAAGTCGCTCACCCGCGACGAGGCGCTGGCGATCCTCGCGTCGCGGACGCCGCGCAAGGCGGCCGGCGTCGGGACGTAGAGGCGTCGACGGCCATGCCCGACATCACCGTCCGATTCCGCTTCGACACCACCACCGGAGAGAAGGAGATCGTCGTCGAGTACGAAGGGGAGGACGACCGCCTCCCGGTGGAACACGAGCGGCGGCATCGCGAGATCGTCGAGCGGCTGGTCGGCGCCGGCACGCTCACCGCGGAGGAGGCCGCCGGGGTGAAGGTGGAGCGGGTGCGGACCGGGAAGAAGGCCCCGCCCGCCGGCGGGACGGCGGCCGGGGCGGGGGAGAAGGAGCCGGTGAAGACGTGACCGGCGCGCGCGTCGCCACCGTCGACCTGTTCGTCTTCGACGGCGTCGAAGACCTCGCGGCGAGCCTCCTTCCCGGGATCGACGCCGACGGCGGGCGCGTCGACGGCGAGACGGCCTCGCCGTGGAGCTCGGCCGCGGCGGTGCACGAGGCGGTGGACCCTCGCGGAGATCGCCCCCTGTTGCTGGAGCTCTCGGGTGCGCCCCCCGCCTCGCTCGCCGGGGCAAGGCGGGTACGGGTCCGCCTCGAGGGGGGCGGCCGGCGCGCGATCGCCGAGCGCGGGACGGAGCTTCTCTTCACGATCGAGGCGTCGACCCGCGTCGAGCGACTCCTCGACGCCGTGCGTCCGACGCGTCGGGCCGAGGCGCCCGATCCCCTCCCCGGGGGCCACCTCCTCGCCTGGTGCGGCGACGGCGGCTCGTTCGCGCGTCTGGTGCGCGACTGTTTCGCGCTCGGCGCCGACCGCCTCCGTTGGGCGCCGCTCGGGGCGCGCGGCGCCGGCGCGGTGCTGGTGCGCATCGACGCGCCGCCGTGGTACCTCGTCGAGCGCTGGACGCGCGAATCCGACGCGCTGCCGATCTTCGCCGCGGCCGCCCCGAACGTCTATGTCCGCCTCGGATGGTCGCATCCGCTCGCCGCGCGGCTGCGCGTCGCCGGCGGGGAGGTCGCGCTCTTCGACGAGGACGGCTCGCTCCAGCGCGTTCCCGGTCCCGACTGGCGGGACGTCTACGATGCCGTCGCCGTCTCCCCCGAGGACCTCAGCGCCGTCCGCTGGTCCCCCGCCGAGCCGGCGCCGCGGTTCACCGTCAAGCTCCGCCTGGCTTCCGCCCCCGACCGCGTCGAGCCGGAGCTGTGGCTCCTCGAGGAGCACGACCTTCCCGCCGTCGAGCGGCTGCTGGCGATGGTCCCCGAGCCCGACCTCAAACACTTGGGCGTCGCCTTCTTCGCCCCCGCGCCCCCCGACGGCGGGACGCGTCCCGTGGCCGCGCTGCGCGAGGTGATCACCGGACGCGGCCGCGGCTGGATCGACTTCACCCGCCGCGGCTTCCGGAGCCACGGCGGCCTCCCCGGACTTTTCCTCCCGATCGACCGCGCACTCGAGCCCCCCCTCCGACGGGACCGCATCGCCGAGGCATTCTCCCTTTCCCCCGGCGAGCTCGTCATCGTCGAACCCGCCGCCGACGGCGTGCGCGCCCTCCGCCTGCCCGAATCGTCGTTCCGCCCCCTCACCACCTACGTCGACTACATCGTCACGACCCAGTCCCCCACCCTCCCCCCCCTGATCGCCTCCACGATCTTCGACCCCGGCCCAATCGCCGGCCTCGCCGAGCGACCCCTTTCCTCTCCTTCTCCTTCGGTCCCCTCTCCCACTCCGAATCCCACGACCGAGACCGATCGGATCGGATCCGCACCGGTAACCGGTACCGATCGGATCGGATCGGAATCGGCAACGGTTACCGACACCGATCGGATCCGAACGGATCCGGACCGAACCGATCCGGGCCGACCCGATCCGGTTCCGCCCGATCCGTCCCGACCCGAACCCGCCCCCGCCCCATCCCCCGAATCCCTCCTCGAATCCCGCATCTCCCTCTCTCCCCCCGGCTCCCCGACCGACTGGCTCTCTCTCGCCGACCTTCGCGCCCTTCGCGGCGATGTCGACGGCGCCGTCGACGGCTACGAAAACGCCCGCTGGCTCGATCGCTCCCTCGACGCCGACGCCCGCCGGCGTTCGATCGAGCTGCTCGAGGCGGCGACCGCGCGCGCGCCACGCCCCGACCCCTCCTCCGGCGGCGACCTGCGCTCGCTGCGCCTCCGCGCGCTCCGTCTCGAAGAGGGGGCACCGATCGATCCCGCCGAGCTCGCGTCGCTCCACGCCGCCGCGCGCGCGGCCGGACGCGCGGAGCGTCTCCGCAAGAAGAGCCGCTGGTTGGTGTGGAGCGCCGTGCTGGCCCGCTCCGGCGACGAGATCGAGCTCGAGCGGCAGCGCGAGGAGCTGCTCGCCGACCTGAACCAGCATGGACTAAAGCCCCTCGACCGCGCGGAGTTCGTGCGCGCGCGACTGGCGGAAAGGACGGCTCACGGGTCGGGGACGACCGAGGGGGGGGACCTCCGGCGCACGATGGACGCGCTCACCGGGAGGATCTCGGCGCTCGACGACGTGCGGGTCCGGTTCTCGGGCCTCGCGCTACTGGCGCGCCGCTGGGCGGAGATCGACGACGTCGACCGCGCCCGCCGCCTGTCCGCCGAGGCGATCGCCGGCGTCGGGCAGGGCCGAAGCGCCTCCGCGGCGCGGGTGCTGGCCGCGGCTGGCGCGGCGCTGCTTAGGCTCCGCGATCCGGTCGCCGACGCGCCGATTCGCCGCGCCTTCGAGGCGGTGACGGGGCTTGCCAACGACGACGAGCGGGCGCGCACCCTGGCGGCGATCCTCGACCTGATCGCGGCGAGCGACGTCCCGGCCGACGCGACGGTCCTTGCCGACGCACTTGCCTCGATCGAGGCGGCCGATCCGCGCAGGGGCGCGCTCTCCCTCGCCCGCTGCGCGCCGGCGCTCCAGCGGATCGGGGCCGCCCCGCGCGCGCGCGAAATGGCGCTGGCGATCGCCTCCTCGCCGGCCGTGCAGGCCGACGCGCACTACTTCGGCGCCGCGATGGCGGCGTTGTCGGCGTTCGTGGGCCCACGCGAGCTGCCGCGCGAAACGACCGAGCGGCTCCTGGCGGCCGTCCGCCCCCACCTCCGCGATCTTCGCGACACCGACGCGCGCTTGGTCGAAGGGGCGGTGGCGATCGGCGGCGAGGCGTTCGCTCTGCAGCTCGCCGAGCGGATGCGCGCCGCCGATCCCCGCTTCCCCGAGTTGCTCGCCTGGGCGGCCGCCATCCGGGGGCTCGCCGCCGCGCGTGCCGCCGACGCCGGGATGGAGGACCTCGCCCTGGCCGTCGACCGCGCATGGGCGCTCCAGAGCGACGACGATCGCCGCCGCGCGGTGCGCCGTCTGACCTCGATCGTCCCGCAGTTCGGACGCGTCGGCCCTGGCCTCGCGCTCGTGCAGCAGATCGTCGACCGGGCGGGACGGCCCGGAATCGGTCCGTACTTCCGGAGCGAGGTGCTGACGGCGTGTGTCGACGCCGCGGCGCGCCTCGGCGACCGCGCGGCGGCGATCGCGGTGATGGGGACCGTCGTCGACCTGGTGGAGACGACCTCGCTCGCCTCGACCGGCGACGTCACCTTCCTCTTCGAGGTGCTGGGACTGTGCGTCGACCACGCCGTGGCCCACGGCGGCGGCGAGGAGGCCAAGGCGATCCTGCGCCGGGTGGAGGCGCTGGCCTCGGGTGCCGCCGGCGATTCCGCCTCCCGCTACTGGACCCCCTTCTACCGCTACCAGGCGCTTGCCAAGTGCGCCCGCGGGTGGATCCGCGTCGGCGGCGAGGAGGCGGGCCTGGAGTCGCTCGAGCGCGTCCTCGAAGCGACCGGAAAGACGCCGGGGCGCGACCGGTACGACCTCCTGCGGGAGATCGTGCACAGCCTCTCCGAGGTCGGCGGCCCCCGCCGGCTCCACCTCGTCGACCGCGTGCTCGACCTGTTCCTCGCCGAGCGCTCGTTGAGCGTCGGCGATTCCGGTTCGGAACTGCTGGGACTGGTCCTCGACGAGGTGGTCTCCCCCGCGTCTCGGGTGCGGGCGGAGTACGCGCGCTACCTGGGGGCGGAGGAGCGGGTCCTGCGCGAGCGGATCGCCAACGAAAAGGTGGTGTAGATGAGCGGAAGCTGGAAACCGGAGGAGCTCAAGGGACAGGTGGAGTCGCTGCGCGAGCGCGTCAACCGCGCGCGGACCCTGCTCGCCGCCTACTACGTCGAGAAGGCGGAGATCCTGGAGCTGATGGCGGTCACGACGCTGGCGCAGGAGCCGTTGCTGCTGGTCGGAAGGCCCGGGACCGCCAAGAGCGACCTGGTGGTCCGGTGGTGCGAGGCGCTGGGTCTGGGGGAGTCCGACTACTTCGAGTACATGCTGACCAAGTTCACGGAGCCGTCGGAGATCATCGGTCCGATCGACCTGAACGAGCTGAAGGACGGACGGTACGTGCGCCGGGTGGAGGGGAAGATGCCGACCGCCGAGGTCGTCTTCCTCGACGAGATCTTCAAGTCGAACTCCGCGATCCTGAACACGCTGCTGACCCTCATCAACGAGCGGAAGTACTACCAGGACGGCCGCCCCGTGCCGGTGCGGATGAAGATGATGTTCGCCGCGACCAACGGCGTTCCCGATTTCGACGAGCTGGCCGCGCTGCGCGATCGGTTCCCGCTCAAGGTCGAGAGCCACCCGGTGAAAGACCGCCACTTCGACGAGCTGGTGGCCAAGGGCCTCGCCAACGAAGGAATGCGTACGTTCAGGCGGAGGCCGTGGGCCGGACTCGCCTCGCTCGAGGACTTCCTCAAGCTCAAAGCCTGGCTCGACCACCAGATGGTCGATCCCGAGGACCGGAAGCGCTGGTTCCCCGAGGAGGTCTTCGAGGTGTTCAAGGCGATCCTCCGCACCCTGGAGAAGGAGGACCGGGTCCAGGTCTCCGACCGGAAGGTGATCAAGCTCTACCGGCTGCTCCGCGCCCGGGCCTTCCTGCTTCACGGCGGCGCGGTGCGCCGCGAGGACCTGACGCTGCTGCGGCACGTCGGCGACCGGGACGCCGACTTCGCGGCGGTGCGGACGAAGGTCGACGCCATCCTCAAGCTCGAGCGCTGACCCGCGCCACGCGCATGCCGACCGACACCGACTCCGGATCCGATCCCGCCTCCGCTGAGATTCCGCCGGACTCGCTGCCCGAGGCGTTGCTCGGACTCCTCTCCGTCTCGGGCGCGGCGTTCGAGGATCGGATCGCCGCCGCCGACCGGGCCCTGGCCTGGTTCCGCCATCTCCAGGGGTTCGGGCTGGCGGCAATCCCGTTCTTCGCCGTGCACGACGTCGGACACCTGCTGCTCCTGGCCGACCGGTTCCCGTTCGCCGCCGTCTCGCGCCTCGACCGATGGTCGGAGGAGGAGCGACCGATCCGACTGGCCTACGAGAACCGGTTCCTGAACGCCCTGCGTTGCGATGCCGGCTTTCGCCGCGCGTCGGCGACGATCGTCGAGGGACCGGCGGCGCTCCACGACGCGCGGATCCAACGGGTGCTGGAGATCCTGTTCGATCCCGCGCGGGGGGAGGCTTGCGAGGCGTCGCCTTCGATCAACCCCGTCCACCTGCGGGACCTCGCCGGATTCGGCGAGACCGCGCCGCCGACGGTCGACACGCCGTCCCCCGGCGCCCTGCGCATCCTGTCGTCGTTCCTGCGGCGCCAGGCGTCGCGAATCGAGATCGCGGGCGTCTTCCGCGAGGAAGACCTGTTCGAGCTCGCGCATTGGGAGGCGCTCGACCACCCGCACCTGCGGTTGATCGCGCGCCGGGTGCGGCGGCTCGCCGCCGAGGCCGGCCCGGTCGACCTCGCGCGGACGCGGCTGCGCGTCGAGAGCCCGGAGAGTTCGACGGCGCTCCACGACGCGGGAAGCTACCCGACCGGCGGCCTGGAGGAGGTCTCCACCGGCGGATCGATCGAGAACCTGGTTCGGTCGGAGCTCGTGTGGCGCGACGCCGATCCGCACGTCGACCTGTTCGCGTTGCGATGGGCCGAAGGGGATCTCCTCTACTACGTGCGCGACTCGGGGGTCCTCCATCGGAAACGGCGCGCGCTCGCCGTCGTGCTCGAACCGGCGCCGCTGCGCCTCAAGAAGGCGGGCCACGTGGTGAGCGCGTCCGTCCTGGCCTACGCGTTCGCGGCGCGCGTGGCGGAGGACCTCCTCGATCTGTTCGGCGGGGACGGCGCCCGCGTCACGGTCCATCTCCTCTCCCCGGAGGCCGACCGCGCCGACCGGGAGGAGCACCGGCTGATGGAGAGGCTCCTGGCCGACCCGATTCGCCGAGGCGTCGCCTCGGTCTCCCTCGTCGCCGAGCTCGAGCCGTCGGCGCTGGTCGATCCCCGCCGGCGGTCGTACGTCGTCCCTCTGGGCGGCGTGGCGCTCCCCGATGCGTCGATCACGCGCCGAGGGGGAACGGTGCTCCGTCTGGCGCTCGACGCGAGCGCCTCCGATCCCGCGGCGGCGATCCGTGACCTGCGTGACGCACTCCTCACGCAGGTCGTCGGGCTGCGCTGACGCGAATCCCTCTTCCCAGGCAAGAACGGAATGAGTATTCATTCGCCGTCCTCAGAATGAATATTCATTCGCTCTGTTCATTCGGACGCCCGACTTTTTGGAGGTTCGATGCGCGCCCATCCTCGTTGGATCGTTCTCGGCTTCGCGTCCCTGCTCTCGCTCGCCGCCGGTTGCGGCAACGTGGTCGGTGGAGGGATCACGACCGACCCGGAACCGCCCGCCGCGGACGATGACGACGACGGCGGGAACGACGACGGTGGCACGACCGGCGACGACCCGACCCCCGATGACGACACCCCCGGCGGCGGCGCGCCGCCCGAGACGCTCGGCGGGTGGTTCTCTCTCGGCAACATCCGGGTCCAGGGGAACGACCCGCCGGGCGGGATCGGAGGGAGCGGATCGTTCTACGCGCAGCCGGTGCCGCTGATCTTCATGGAGCCGTGGGAGGCGCTGTTCGGCGGTTATCCCGACATGGAGCTCGATACCTGCGGCGGCGGCTACGGGGCGTCGATCGCGATCTCCGGAAGCGGGCAGATCACCCTGGCCGCGGGCGATGTCTCGATCGCCTCCCCGTCCGGCACGGGATCGTTCTTCTTCCTTCCGCTCGGCGGCCTGCAGCTCTACCTGGCGCAGGCGATGCCCGGCGTCTTCGTCGGCGGCGGCGCCGACTACACTCTCGCCGGTACCGGCGCGCAGGTGGGCGCCTTCTCCACCACCTTTCCCGGTCCCCCCGACATCCTGGTCACCGAGCCGGCGAACCTGACCGCCGGGACCGGCCCGCGAACGATCGACCGCTCGCAGGACATCCCGCTCGCGTGGGAGTCGGAGAAGGACGGGCTTCCGCTGTTCGTCTTCCTGATGCAGTACGAGGTCCAGGACGGCACGCCGTTCGTCTACCTGTGCAAGTTCGAGGACGACGGCGAGGCGACGATCCCGGCCTCGGCGATGCAGTACCTCGAGCCGACCGCCTACCAGATCGTCGACACGATGCAGATCCTGAAGTACCGGATCCACACCTTCGAGGCGCCGGGGGCGACCGGACCGGTACTCGTAAACTTCTCGTCCGGATACGACATCGACGTGATCTTCGAGTAGGGGGACGACGCCCGCCGGCGGCGATGGGCGATGCGGAGGGTTACACGTCTATCGGCCCAGGACGACGTCGATTCCCGCAAGGAGAAGGCGCATCTGGTTGCGCGAGAGACGGCCCGTGCGCTCGCTCAGAACGGACCGTTCGATGGCGACGATCTGCGAGACGTTCGCCACCGAGTCTTTCGGGAGGCCGGTGGCGCGCGCCGTCAGCAGCAGATTTCCGGGCGCGGCCGCCCACGCCACGTTGCTCGTGAGCGGAACGCACAACGCGGTCGCGATCCGTCTTCTGTTCAGCGCATCTCCCTGAACGACGACGACGGGTCGGCGAGAGCCGGGTCCCGACCCGACCGGGTCCGGCAGGTCCGCCCAGCACACGTCACCCTGCGCGATCACCATTCCGTGCGTTCAAGCGCACGGCGGGCGGCCGTAGAAACGAACGGATCCGCGCGCAGGTCGACCCGTTCGGCGATCCGGTCGTAGGCGTCGGTGATGGCGTCAGGGCTTCGGCGCGCGATGTACTCCGCGACCGCTTCCCGGTACAGCTCGCTACGAGACCGATTCAATCGCCGCGCCAGACGCTCCGCCCTCTCGAAGAGGTCGTCCGGCAGCGAGATCGCCGTTTTCATACCAATAGTATTACCGTCGCGAGCGGACTGGCAGGCGCCTCCTTCCCCGACGTTCGAATGGCGTTCGAGTCTACGGCCGCTTCGTCGCGGCGTAGGGGATCTCCGTCCCCCCATACACGAGCGTCCCGGAATGGGAATCGCGCTCGAATGCGGGAAAGACGAGCGTGCTGCTGGGGCACACGTCTTCCGATTTCAGCCGGTAGGTCGTTCCGGTTTGGACGACGTCCGGAAGGTGGAGCCGGCAGGGATGAAACCCGCCCCCCTGGAACCGATACCCCTCGGCGTAGATCGGATGCCAGTCCGCGGAAAGAAGGCTGTCTGCGGAGTCGAAGGCGAGCGAGATCTTCAGGTGATATTTCCCCTGGGTCCCCAGCGCGTCCGACTCCAGCACCACTTCGTACCGCTCCACCGTCGGCGAGTTCTCCCCCGCCACCGGGAGGAGAGGAAACGATTCGGAGCAGACGCCGATGTTCGTGACTCCGGAGGCCGCGCAGTTGGGAGTCGGCGCCGTCTCCCGGAGATGGAGAAGATGCTCCGGGTCGAAGAGTCCGCGGATCACCGCCGTCTTCCCCTCTTCGACCACGAGAGGTGGCACGAGATCGACGCCGATCCCCGTGAGCCCCAGCGGCACGTCGAGGTCGGTGAAGGTGAAGGTCGATCCGCTGGAGAGCGTAACCGTTCCGTTGATCCGGACGGTCGACGTGTTCGTGTCGTCGACGGCGTAGAGCAGGACCGCGCCGCCGAACTCCCCGGTCTTCCCGCTCCCGACGTCGGCGCCGAACTCGGCGAGCGACTCGAACGGATCCTGGTCGACGAGCTCGATCTCCTGGTCCTCCAGGACCGAGATCTGTTCCTGGTCCGGCCCGCAGGTGCGGTTGCCCTGGACGTCGACGAGGGTGGCGCAGAAATAGAGTCCGCGGAGACGCACCCGGATCGAGTCCGGCGTGAACGAGACGATGTCACTCCCTTCGAGGGTCGGCCCACCGCCGCCCTCGGTCGTCGCGGCCTCGGCCGCGAACCCGACTCGCGGATCCGCACGGCCCGATTCGACCGACTCCGTGACGCCGACCTCTGCGCGGAGCCGGGCCGATCCTCCGGCCGGCTGGCAGGCGGCCAGCAGGCTCATTCCCACGGCGAGGAGCGCGGCGTGTCGACCTCGACTGACGCGCACCGCAACGATCGCGGCGTATCGGCGACTCGCCACATGCATCGGAATTACCTCCATGTCGCTGCGATTGCCCCCGCCTACCCGCCGATGGCGGACATGCCGCCCTTTTCCTCGCGCGGGTTCTCGACGAAGTCGTGTTTCTCCGGCTTGGCGGCGAGGGCCGCCGCGATCGCCCGGCGAAGGGCGTCGTCGTCGCCGCCGCCGCGGAGCAGCGGCGCCAGCGGCGTGCTGCCGACGTGCCCCAGGCACGGGCGCAGTTCTCCGGTGGCGGTCAGCCGCACGCGGTTGCACGCCGCACAGAAGTGGTCGGAGACCGGGTGGATGAATCCCACCCTCGCCCGTGCGCCGGGGACGGTCCAGTACTCGGCGGGGCCGGAGCCCACGACCGAGGCGCCGGGGACGATCCCCAGCGACTCGACGAGCCGCTCGCGAACCGTCGAGAGCGGCACGTAGCGCCCCCCCGCCCAGCCGTCGTGGTCGGCGAACGGCATGAACTCGATGAAGCGGACGACGACGTCGCGGTCGGCGAACCGCCGCACCAGCGCCGGGGCCTCGTCCTCGTTCTCGCCGCCGACCACCACGCAGTTCACCTTGGTCGGGCGGCGGAGATCGAGCTCCAGCACCGCATCGATCCCGTCGAGGACGGCCATCAGGTCGCCGCCACGGGTGATCCGCGCGAAACGATCCGGATCGAGCGTGTCGAGCGAGACGTTGAAGCGGGTGATCCCCGCCTCGACCAACGGCCGGGCCAGCGACCGGAGCAGGAGACCGTTGGTGGTGAGCGCGAGGTCCTCGATGCCCGGGATCGGCCGGAGCGCGCGCACCAGGTCGACCAGGTCCCGCCGCACCGTCGGTTCGCCGCCGGTCAGCCGCACCCGCCGCACGCCGGACTCGGCCATCACCCGGACGACGCGCGACACCTCCTCGAAGGTGAGGATCTCCTCGCGCGGGATCCAGGTCATCCCCTCCGCCGGCATGCAGTAGAGGCAGCGCAAGTTGCACCGGTCGGTGACCGAGACCCGCAGGTAGTCGATCCGGCGCCCGAACGGATCGACGAGGGGTCCGCCGGGCCGGACCTCGGGGGCGCCGGAGGCTGGCGGCGACGGCGCGGTCGCGTGAATGCCGTCGATGATCGGGAGCGCCCGGGAGGCCATGAGCGGGGCAGTATAGCCGGATCCGTCCGGATCGGATCCGATCCGGATCGGTAACGGGTTCCGATCCGATCCGAGCCGAGCCGAAGCGAACCGAACCGATCCGATCCGATCCGGTCCGACTCGCCTGGCGGGATCCCTCCGTTGACTTTTGGGGGTCCGTCCGCTACTGGTAGTGAGGAACTATTTCTTCTGCGAGGCGCCAACATGGCCGACACCCAGACCCAGACCCCCGACGCCGCGCCGGCCCCCGTGCCGCAGATCCTGACCCTCACCAACAAGGCGGTCGAGGCGTTCAAGGAGGCGCGTGTGCGGGAGAACCTGCCCGAGCACGGGATCCGGGTGTCGGTGGTGGGCGGAGGGTGTTCGGGGTACCAGTACGGCCTCGACTTCGAGAACGAGGCCCGCGACGGCGACCTGGTGCTGGAGATCGAAGGGGTGAAGGTCTACTGCGACCCGATGTCGGCGCCGTACCTCAAGGGGACGATGATCGACTACGTCGTCGGGTTCCAGGGGGCCGGCTTCAAGTTCACCAACCCGAACGCCGTCAAGACCTGCGGCTGCGGGTCCTCCTTCACGGCGTAGGCGAGGGCCGCTCCTCGCGCCACGGCGGATCCGGCGGCGCATGCGACCGCGGTCGTCTCGGCTCACCGAGGATCAGCCGCGCGCCGCTCTCCCACCGGAAGTAGATCCAGGCCCACTGCAGCAGCACCAGAAAGCGGTTTCGGAACCCGATCAGGAAGACGATGTGGACGAGGAGCCACGCGATCCACGCGGGGAGTCCGTCGAACCGCGCCCCTCCGATCTCCGCCACAGCCGCCGCGCGTCCGACCGTGGCGAGCGCCCCCTTGTCTCGATAGCGGAACGGCCGGGGCGGACGCCCCTCCAGCCTCCGAACGACGTTGGCGGCGGTCCACCGTCCCATCTGGATCGCCGCCGGCGCGACTCCCGGCACGAGCACGGGGGGACGCGCGCCCGACGCGGGACCGCGCGGAACGGCGGCGAGATCGCCGATCACGAAGATCTCCGGATGGCCGGGCACCGTCAGGTCGGGCTCGACCCACACCCGACCGACCCGATCGAGCGGGCACCCGAGGCTCCGGGCGATCGGCGAGGCGGCGACGCCGGCCGCCCAGATCACGGTGCGGCAGTCGACCCGGCGCGGTCCGATGGAGACGCCGAGGTCGTCGACGTCGGTCACCGGGCGGTCCGTCGCGACCTCCACTCCGCGGACACGCAGCGCGGTTGCCGCCCGGGCGGACGATCGTTCCGCGTAGGTCGCGAGGATCCGGGGCCCGGCCTCGACCAGGACGATTCGCGATTCGGCCGGATCGATCCGCCGAAAGTCCGCCCGCAGCACGCGACGCGAGATCTCGGCCAGGGCCCCCGCCATCTCCACCCCCGTCGGCCCCCCGCCGATCACCACGAAGGTGAGCCACGCCCGGCGCCGGCCGGCATCGGCCTCGCGCTCCGCGGCTTCGAAGGCGGTCAGGATCCGGTTGCGCAGGGCCAGGGCATCCTCGAGGGTCTTGAGCCCCGGCGCGACGCGCGCCCAGTCGTCGTGTCCGAAGTAGGCGTGCGTGGCGCCGACGGCGAGGACCAGCAGGTCGTAGCCGATCTCGCCGTCCTCGAGGACCAGCACCCGGCGCGGAACGTCGACCGCCACCGCCGTTCCGAGGACCACCTCGGCGTTCCGCTGGCGGCGGACGATCCGGCGGATCGGCATCGCGATTTCGCCCGGGCTCAGCGCCCCCGCGGCGACTTGGTAGAGGAGCGGCTGGAACAGGTGGTGGTTTCGGCGATCGACGATCGTCACGCGCACGGGCTGGCGCTTCAGCCGGCGCGCGACGGCGAGCCCGCCGAATCCCCCGCCGACGATCACGACGTGCGGATCTTCGGCCACGGTGCCGCCGATAGAGCCGGAGCGCCCGCGGTCGAGGCGGCCGCCCCGGGCGCTCGGGCGGGGGTGGCAACGCGCTACTTGACGCGCTCGACCCCCAAGGGGAATCCGATCCCCGTCCCCGACCCGCCGAACAAGAGCACCGATCCGTCGGGAGCGGCCACCGCCGCGTGCCGGTTGCGCGGCGAGAGAAGCCGGTTGGAGAGCCGGTAGACGCGCCCGAGCAGAGGATCGAACACCTCCGACACGGCCGACACGTCGGGATCCGATCCGTTCATGCCGCCGGCGATCAGCACGTGCCCGTTCGGAAGTCGGGTGGAGGTGTGGTAGTAGCGCGGATACGCGAGTTCATCATCGACGAGCGCGAAGGAGTTCGTCAGCGGAACGAACAGCTCCAGCTTCGGTGTCGTCTGACTGGCGGTGGTGAATCCTCCCGCGAGCAGGACGCGGCCGTCCGCAAGCACCGTCATCGTGTGTTTCGATCGAGCGACGGCGAGCGCGTTGTCGAGAACCGTCCACTGCTGGTCGGCCGGATTGAACAGGGCCGCGTGCCGGGCCGGCACGCCGCCGGCCACGTCGGCGCCGCCGGCGATCAGGACGCGGCCGTCCAGTAACCGGACGGCCGCGTGGTCCTTGAACAGGTTGCCGTGGGTGCTCGGAAGGCTGCCCGTCGTCGGCGTGTAGGAGTTGTCGCTGCCGTCGAAGATCTCCGAGCCGTATCCGTAGTAGTTCGACCGGACGATCAGCACTCGGCCGTCCAGGAGCGCGGTTGCGGTGAAGGGCTGGACGTACTGGTTGTAGTCGTTGAAACCGGTGAGCCCGGAGAACGTCCCGGTCGCGGGATCGAAAAGCTCCGCCTGCCCGTTGCTGTCGGTCGATCCTCCGACGATCAGCACCTTTCCGTTGGCCAGTACCCGGGCATGCGACGGGTAACCGCGGAAGTGCGCCATGTTTCCGGTGGTGTTCTGCGACGTCTCGGTCACCGGATTGAACAGCTCGGCCCGCGTACGATTGGCGTAGTCTGCGCCGGGAACGGAGCCTCCGGCGATCAGGACCAGGCCGTTTCCGAGCAGCACCGCGGAGGTATCGTAACGGCCCATGAGGATCGTCCCGGCGGGGACCGAGGAGGGAACCGGATCGTCCTCCCCGTTCGGAATCCCGTCGCCGTCGCTGTCGACGTAGGCCTCGAACGACGGAATCGTCACCTCGGCACCCAGCTCCGCGTACCGGGTCTCGAGGTTCTCCCGAACCTGCTCCAGGTCGACGTAGCTCGCGGCGCGCAGGAGCTGGAGCTCCACGTCGGGATCGTCGAGCGTACCGTCCTCGTCCAGGTCGTTGCTCACGCTGCCGATCAGCGCCGAGAGGTTGGCGGTCACCTGCGCGCCATTGATCGATGCCTGCCAGGCCGCTTCGAGGAGCACGGCCGAAATGGCGAGGAGCGCGGCGTTGGCGTCCCCGGCCTGGGCGATGTTCAGCTCCTCCGACGCGGGCATGCCGGTGCCGTCGATCCCGAACACCGCGAGGATCTCGGACTGCGCCTGGACCTTCGCCTCGGCGACCGTCGCCCCGCCGGCGACCAGGTTCACCACCCGGTGCTTCTCCAGAGTCGTCAGCACGTTCAAGTTCCCGACCGTCCCCCCGTCCGAGAGATCGGCGATCGCGCGCAGGTTCAGCGTTCCGCTGGCGAGCGCTCCGCCGACCTCGTCGTAGTAGTACCCGTCGGCGTGGATCTCGACGTAGGGACTCTGAAGTCCGGTAAGGAGCGGAAACGACCCGAGGTCGTCCTCGATCTGCAGCTCGTAGTAGCGCCCGTTGGGGGAGAGGTCGTCGCGCAGCTCCTGGATCGAGACCGTCGTGTCGCGCACGTACGGACCCTTCTGCACGTTTCCCGAGACGGAGAAGTCGTTCGGAGGGGTGGCGTCGTTGGGTGGATTGGCTTGGCCCGAGCATCCGCCCAGCACGATCCCGAGCAAGACCACGACCGCGGCGCGCGCCATGGGACCCCCCGGCCCTCCATTCTACGCCA
>CAYJRR010000087.1:0-19347 GCA_964372275.1 uncultured bacterium | reverse complement strand
CGCCCAGCGCGATCCGCTCGAACTTCAGGCCCAGCGACTTGGCGATCGACTTGCCGAGCGAGGTCTAGCCGACGCCGGGAGGACCGACGAAGCACAGGATCGGCCCTTTCATGTCGGCCTTGAGCTTGCGCACCGCCAGGTACTCCAGGATCCGGTCCTTCACCTTCTCCAGGTCGTAATGATCGGCGTCGAGCACCTCGCGGGCCTTCTTGATGTCGAGGTGGTCGTCGGTCCCCTTCTGCCAGGGGAGCGCCGTCAACCAGTCGAGGTACGTCCGCGAGACGGTGTACTCCGCCGCGTCCGGGTGCATGCGGCTCATCCGGTCGAGCTCGGCCATCGCCTCCTTCTCGACCTCGGCCGGCATCTTCGCCTTCTTGATCTTCTCCCGGAACTCCTCGACCTCCTGGTTGTCGCCGTCCGACTCCCCCAGCTCCTTCTTGATCGCCTTGAGCTGCTCGCGGAGGTAGTAGTCGCGCTGCTTCGACTCCATCTCGTCCTTGATCTGGCTCTGGATCTTGGACCCGAGCTCCAGCACCTCAAGCTCGCGGGTGAGGAGCACCGTCACCTTCTGCAGGCGTTCCTTCACCGATAGGGTCTCGAGCAGTCCCTGCATCTCGGCCAGCTCGATGTTCAGGTGGGTGGCGACGAAGTCGGCCAGCTTCCCGGGGGCCGTGATGTTCATCGCCGTGATCTGCACCTCCGCCGGGATGATCGGGGAGTGCTCGATCAGCTTCTGGAACTGCGTCCGCAGGTTCTGGACGAGCGCGTGCAGTTCCTTGTCGTCATCGAGCTTGTCCTCCAGAAGCTGGATCTTGGCCTTGAAGTAGGGCTCGGTCTCGGTGAACTCGGCGACCTTGAAGCGGCGCATCCCCTGGATCAGTACCCGCAGGGAGCCGTCGGGGAACTTGAGCATCTTGAGAATGACGCCGGCCGTCCCGATGCGGAACAGGTCGTCCGGGGTGGGGTCCTCCTTCTCCGCGTCCTTCTGCGCGACGAGCCCGATCACCTTGCTCTTGAGGAGCACGTCGTCGATCAGCCGGACCGACTTCCCGCGCCCGACCAGGATCGGGACCATGACCCACGGATAGAGGACCATGTTCCGCACCGGCAGGATCGGCAGGAGGTCGGGGATCTCGTGTTGCTCCCCCTCGTCCTCTTTCCCCGGTTGCGGCGCGCCGCCGGCCGACGATCCCTCGCGCGCCCGGATCGAGCCTCCGGACGGCTTCTTCTTCTCCGACTTCTCCTTGTCCGGCTTCTCGCCCTTGTCGTCCTTCTTCTTTTCGTCGTCGTCCTTGCCGGCGGCGACCCGCTTCGTCTCGATCTCGGACACGTAAGGGCTCCCCCGCGCGAGGCTTTTTGAGCGCGGCTCGGATCCTAAACAGTCCCCCGGGAATTCGCAACGACGTCGGGCCCCGGACGATCGAGGAGTTGCCTCGACCCGCCGGGTCCTCTGCTACAGTCGGCGCCGACCGTGTACCCCGTCCTGATCAAGATCTTCGGCTTCCCCCTCCACTCCTTCGGCGTGCTGATGGGGGCCGGCTTCATGGCGGCGATCCTCTACGTGGTGCGCATGGCGCGCCGGCACGGGATCGACGCGGAGCGGGTGTTCGACCTGACCTTCTGGGTGATGGTCGCCGGAGTGGGCGGTTGCCGCCTGTTCTACGTGCTGATCGACCTGCTCACCCGGGGCGGCGACTCCGAATTCCTTCGGAATCCGACCAAGCTGATCGCCATCTGGGAGGGGGGGCTGGTCTGGTACGGCGGCTTCATCCTGGCGTCGGTGGTGGTGATCCTCTACGCCCGCAAGCATGCGATGCCGGTCTGGCGCGTCTGCGACCTGTTCACCCCGGCGACCTTCCTGGGCCTGGGGATCGGACGGGTCGGCTGCCTGATGGCCGGCGACGATTTCGGCCACGTGACCGACGTCCCCTGGGCGGTGACCTTCACCAACAAGGCGGCGCTGGTCTATCCGGAGTCGCTCCTCGGCCAGCCGCTGCACCCGACGCAGCTCTACATGATGGTGAACGCCTTTTCGCTGGCGGCCGTCTGTCACCTCCTCCTGAACCGGTGGCGCCGGTTCGACGGGCAGGTCTTCGGGACGGGGCTGATGCTCTACGCCGCCTTCCGCGCCTTCGTGGAGATCTATCGCGGCGACTTCCAGCGTGGCTTTGTGCCGGGGACGAACCTCTCGGTGAGCCAGGGCCTCGGGATCGCCGTCTTCGCCGCCGGTCTCGCCGTTCTCTGGACGAGCCGGCGGGCGCGGGCCCTGCCCGCCGCCTCCCGGTGAACCGGCGGTGTGCGGGCGGTTCACGCTGACGATCGTCGACTACGGCACGTTGGCGGCGCTGCTCGGCGTTCCGGCGAGGGACGACCACCGCGCCCTCTACCGCCCGCGCTACAACGTGGCCCCGACGCAGCGTCACTGGATCGTCCGCATCGCGGAGGGGGCGCGGGGGCTCGAACCGGCGACTTTCGGGTTGGTGAACCGGTGGGCGAAGGACGCCTCCCGGGCCGCGCAGCAGATCAACGCCCGCGTGGAGCGGGTGGAGAAGGCCCCCGCCTACCGGGAGGCATTCCGGCGCCGGCGATGCGTCGTGCCGGCCGACGGCTACTTCGAATGGGTCGGGCCCGCCCGCGCCCGCCGGCCGGTCCGACTGCACCGTCCGGACGGTGGGCTGCTGCTCTTGGCCGGCCTGTGGGAGGACGGCGGACCCGCCGGAGAACGAACGTTTTCGTTGCTGACCACCGCCGCGCGCGGCGTCCCGGCCACGGTCCACGACCGGATGCCGGTGATGCTCCCCGCCGCCGGGGTCGAGGAGTGGATCCTCACCGACGATCCGGGCCGCGCCCTCCGCGCGGCCGTCGATCGCGGATCGGACCCCGACCTCCTCACGACCGAGGTCTCGACCCGCGTCAACTCCGCGCGCCACGACGACGCCGCGTGCCTCGAGCCGGAGCCCAAACGAACCCTGTTCTAGCGGGAACCGCCACGGGGGCCCCTGTTCGCCTCGCCGCGACGAGGCGATCCGGGCATCTGGAAACCGGACGCGCGTGTCCCGCGTCGCGAGCGCGCGGCGAAGTGGCCGGATTCCGACGCGAGTTGCCTGGCGCGGAGATTGCTGCGCGGCGCCCTCTTCTATGAGGACCATCGCACTTGTCGCCCTCGTGTCGATGGCGCCGGTCGCACGCGCGGCGCCGGACCTCGACGCCGCCGCCGGGGGCGACCGGCACGACGCATCCGACGCCGGTGCCCCGGCATGCCCCGCGGAGGTGGATCCCGAGCGTCCGCTCGCCTGGGTGGACGAGCTGCTTCGCCGGCACCGCCCGGGATGGGTGCGCATCGGGACCGGCTGTCCGGCCGGAACGGCGCTCTTCGACGGCGCGGCCCCCCCGGTCGCCGGGGCGGAGCGCTACTGCTACAAGACGGTCGACGGTGTCCGCGTGAAGCACGGATCGTACACGCGCTGGCGCGACGACTACGAGATCGAGGAGCGCGGGACCTACGTCGACGGCAAGAAGGACGGCGCCTGGTCGATCTTCGACGAGCGGGGCCGACTCGTCTCCACGGAGATTTGGAACGCCGGCTCGAAGGTCGGAGAGAGCGGCTGACGCGACATCGCCCCGCCGGCCGAAATAGATCCGCGGCGCCGCGCGTAGAAGCGGCATGGCCCTCCATCGATCGACCCGAGACCGGATGCTCGCCGGGGTTTGTGGCGGGATCGCCGACAGCCTGGGATGGGATCCGACCCTGGTGCGGATCCTCTACGTCGTCCTCTCGGTCACATCGGCGGCATTTCCGGGGATCCTGACGTACCTGGTTCTCTGGATGGTGATGCCGACGGAGGACCGGTCACTTGTAGGGGCTTCCGGCGATGGCGAGAACCGCCACCCAGGCGAGCGCCGCGGCCAGGAGGGCTAGGACCTGGACGACTCCACCGGCCACCCCGACGGCGGCGGGCCACTGCAGGTTTCGCGCAAGCCGGAGACTGCCGGTGACGAACAGCGTTCCCGATGAAAGCACCGCGAGACCGAGGACGATCATCGCGGCGGTGTCGCCCAGGCCCAGTGCCAGCATCGAGAGGATCCCGCCGGCCACCGCCAGGACCCATCCCCCGACCACCATCCCCAGACCCCAACCGTCCGGTGGCGGAGGTGACGCGTCGCGATTCGGGCTCGTCATCGCTGTCCACCCTTCGGGCTTCTACGGGGAACGTTTCGCGCCTGGGCGCTTCCCGGGGACCTCCCCGGCCCCCTGCCGCCCCCCTGCATTCCATCACGGAACGCGGGTGAGCCGGCCGTCGACCAGCGTCAGCGTCGGACAGTAGGGGGCCGCCTCTTCGCGCGACCACCAGGCGCCGCCGTCCCGGCGTTCCGCCGCGGTGGTGAAGCGGTAGCGGTAGAGCGTCGAGCGGACGAATCGCGGCGGTCGCGTCGCGGAGGCGCGGGTCTGCCCGGCGGACGACTCCGGCGCCGTCGACGGCGCGTCGCGCAGGAGCCCCAACACCTCGGGCCGGCCCTCGAGCAGCGCCCGCTCGAACTGGAGGAACCACGGCTCGTCCCGGCAGGCGGAGAGCGCCGCGAACCACATCTGCCAGTCGAGACGCGGCAGGTGCAGCGGCGCCAGGCGCGGCGCGCGCTCCACCGGGCCCGGTTTCCACCGGAAGTCGTAGCTCCGCCACGTCCGGCCGTCGTCGCTCCCTTCGACCACGATCTCCGGCCGCTCGCGCGTCATCACCGCGAACAGTCCGTAGGCGTTCGCCGACATCGTCGGTCGGAGAAGCTCACGCGGAATCGAGAGCGGTCGTGGAACGGGAACGCCGAGCCCGCCGGCGAACGCCGCCAGACCGGCGGCGCCGAGGAACCCTCCGACGAACCCGGCGACGCCGCGGGGGAGCGCCCGCGCCGGCTCGACCGACCGGGGCACGAGCGCTTCGACGAGCCGCGCCGGCAAGACGCGGCGAAGTTCGTCGTCGTCGAGCAGCGTCACGCAGAGCGCCGCCGTCAGCAGATTGAAGAAGCCGTAGTTCCCGGTCGCGGCGACGGCGACCTGGAGACCGGCCGTCGCCACGGCAGCGTAGCGGCGCGCGCGGCGGGGTCCGACGTAGAAGAACGGGACGACCAGCTCGACGGCGAACATCGCGAACGTCGAGATCGCGTGCACCGCGCCCGGCAGCCGATGCGCGAACCAGCTCGCGAGATGGGGGAGCGGCTGGGTCCAGTAGTGGAACTCGAGGGCGGAGAGGTTCCGCCACGACGGGTCGCCGCTCAGGAGCTTCACCGCGCCGGAGGCGAACATCAGGCGGAACAGCAGCAGACGAAGCAGTCCGCGCGACAGTCTCGAGGGCGCGCGCTCGACGCCGCCCGGCCGGAGCCGCCAGGGCGCGTCGAGGCATGCGAGCAGACCGGCCTCCAGGAGCAGCGCGTCCCACTGGTAACTCAGGAAGACGTCCCCGACCCCCACGAGCGAGAGGTAGAGCCCCCACGCGGCGATCGCCGCCGGTCCCGGCGCGCGCCCGAGCAGGAGCAGCGCGCCGCACGCCGTCCCGGCGGCGCAGACGAGGTGGATCGCGACGTCGCCGGACGAGAGCCAGAAGACCGTCGGCAGCCGCCAGGCCGCGCCGGCGCCGAAGCGCTCGTGGGCGACCGCCAGCAACTCCGACGCGGGGGCGATCCCCCGTTCTCCGATCAGTCCGTGAACCTGCACCCACAGCGAGACGAAGGCGGCGGCGTAGACGAGGCCGAGCGCGCGCAGGAAGACGGCCCGCGCGAGAACCCCTTCCGCCGGGTGCGGATCCGGCCCACCCCGCGCGCCCATCCCGGAGTCGACGGTCACCGACCGGGAGCGTACTCCGGCGCGGTCGGTTCCTCGAACGAGGCCGCCATCCGGCCCGCCTCCTCGCGCCGCCGCCCCCAGGGACGCGCGACGCCCGGGAGCGGCGTCAGGATCCGGTCTTCACGTCCGAGCCGGTAGAAGCCGGCGCTCGACCAGCACTCGCGCCCGGGCTCCCACCGGCAGCGACTCGTCTCCGGCATCCGGCTGACGCGCTCGACGGCGGCGGCGATCGCCGGTTGGCCCACCAGCAGCCGCTTGACGAACTTGGTTCGGAACAGCGCGCCGTCCTTCCCGTAGCGCGCGTTGAACCGGCGGGTGTAGTAGCCGAAGACCTTCTCCAGCGCCTCCTTGACGGTGCCTTCGCACGGAAGTCCGACCACCAGGTCGACGCGCGACGGGAGGAACGACCAGGCGTGGATGCGGAGATCGTACGTCGACCGGTAGAGCTCGAAGCTGCGGCGAAGCAGGTTTCGCGCATCGTCGAGCCGGAGCAGACCGCCGCGGTCGGCGCGGAGGAACTTGGTGACGAGCAAGGCGCTCGGAAGCTCGAGATGGCTGGGGATCGCAATCGCGTGTTCGGCGACGGTCTTCATCGAGGGTCCCTCCCGTGGATTCGAGGCGCGTGGAAGCGCGCGGGGAGGGAGCAACGCCGGTGCCGGGGGCGAGGACGCGCCAAGTCTGCGGCGACGCGATGCCGCGGCGCGCGCGGCGTCCGCGCGATCGAACCTTCCGCGATCGGAATCCGGACGAGGTGGGGCGCGAATGGGCCGGTGGAACCGGACGCGGCGCGCGGCCGCGCCCCCGAACCGTTCCTACTCCCGCCGCTTCGAGCTGTCCGACACGTTCGCGTCGGGCACGACCTTCTCCGGGTCGTAATGCGGCTCGATGGCGATGAACAGGACGCCGTCTTCGTAGCGCGGACCGGCGATGAAGAAGAGGCGGTGCGGTCCGGCGGAGACGGTGGTGTCGAGCATCTGGCCGGTCTGTCCGACGAGGAGCAGACGGATCGTCGCCTTCTCCTTGGTCAGCGCCACCAGCGTGGCGTTCAGGTTCTTCCCCGACAGCAGGCCGATCCCCTGGGTATCCGAGACGCCCAGGTGCAACGTCTGGTCGATCACCTGCCGCCAGCGGTCGTAGTTGAACGGCTTCAGGTATTTGTCGAGATCGCGGACGCTCCGGTCGATCCGCGACTTGCCGCCGGCGTTGGAGGCGTGGATGACGCGCACGCGCACGTCGGCCTCGGTCGGATCGGCCGCGCGCGCCGACGCGGCGACGGCGAGCGAGAGGGCGATCACCGCCCCGACCACCGCCCGCCCCAACAGACCGACCCGCTTCGCTCGCGCCCCCGGAATCATATCGGTGCTCCTCTCCTGTGATCTGCCTCGTACTTGGGCATCACCAGGATGAAGGTGACGTTTTCGTCCTGCGACTCGTAGATCATCACGTCGTGGTCGGCCCCGCCTTCGACCTCGCTCACCTCGACGCGGAGGTCGGCCGGGAAGAGGTGGGGCGCCGGCGGCGCGATCCAGACCGCGGCGGCCGCGGCGGCTGCGACCAGTCCGCCCGCGACCCACCGGGACAGCGGCGCCAGGAGGGCGTCCCATCCGCGTGAGGCCACCCGCTCACGCCGTGCCGCCGCGAGCTCGCGGTCGATCCCGGCCGACACGGCCGGCCACAGTCCCGAGAAGTCGGCCGCGTCGGCCGCCGCGAGGATCGGCCCGCGCACGAGGGCCCCGATCTCGACGAGCTCGGCGCGCAGCTCCGCGCACGCCGCGCAGCCGGCGAGGTGCTCCTCGACCGCCGCCCGCTCCCACGCGAGCGCCTCGCGGTCGACCACCTTGGGGATCCACTCCTGGACCTGCTCGCAGCTCACGACTTTCTCTCCAGGGCCTTCAGCGAAGCCTGCATCTTCTTCCGCGCGTAGAACAGCCGGCTCATGATCGTCCCGATCGAGCAGCGCATGACGTCGGCCATCTCCTGGTAGCTCATCCCGTCCACTTCCCTCATCACCAAGACCGCGCGCTGCTCCTCGGGGAGGGTCTCCAGCGCCGCCCGGATCTGCTCCCCCAACTCCCGCGACTGCATCGCCTGCTCGGGGGTCGTCCGGTCCGGACGGTAGAAGGTCGCCTCTTCGATCCCCTGGTCCTCGATCGACTCGTCGAACACCGCGTGCACCTTTTTCCACTCGCGGCGCCGAAAGTCGATCGCCAGGTTCACCGCCACCCGGTAGATCCAGGTGTAGAACGACGACTTCTCCTCGAACTCCCCGATCCGGGTGAAGACCTTGACGAAGACCTCCTGCGAAACCTCCATCGCGTCTTCGCGGCTGCGCAGCATCCCGAACAGCACCGCGTAGACGCGCTTCTGGTAGCGCTCGACCAGCTGCCGGTACGCCTCACGGTCGCCGGCCCTCGTCTTCCGGACCAGGCTCGAGACCAAAGCCCGTTCGTCGTCGGTCTCCTTCGGATCGGAGGGGGGCGCCTCCCCGATCGTGCTCGAACCTCCCTTCGTTCCTGGCGAATCGCCTGTCGCCGACTTGGACGGCGCGGGATCCGGCTTATTCGCGGTGGAGGTCATTTCGGCGGCCCCTCGCGGTGTAGCATCGGGTCCGCTCCGGTGTCAAAAGTGGTTGCCGGATCAGGCAATTATGCTAGCTTGGCGCGCGACAAACGGGGGGTCGCCGGCCATCGCCCGATCCGCCACTCCGGAGGATTCATGCGCGTTTCCGTACGCTCGAGCCGTCTCGCCCTTGCCGGGATCATCGCCCTCGCCGCTGCCGCGTGCGCCAACCCCAACGCCGGAGCGGGGGGCGGAGCGGGGGCCGAAGGGGCGATGGCCTCGTCGTGCGATCCGTTGGGATCCGGGGTCGTTGCGGAGGCCGACGGGATCAAGATCACCGGGACCGAAGTCGACCAGGCGACCGCCGGCGCGATCTTCGGAGCGCGCCGCGACATCTTCGAGACCAAGCAGGGGTGGGTGCAGAACGAGATCGCGAAGCGGCTGATCACGCGCGAGGCCCAGAAAGAGGGCCTGACGATGGACGAGTTCCTGGAGAAGAAGGTCGAGTCGACGGCCAAGGCGGTCACCGACGCCGAGGTGCAGATGTTCTACAGCTCCCGGCAGAAGTCGGCGAAGCCCGGCGATCCGTTCCCCAAGTTCGACGAGGTGAAGGAGCAGATCAAGACCGGCCTCGAGCAGCGCGCCAAGCAGGACGCGCGCGGTGCCTACATCTCCAAGCTGATCGAGTCGTCGAACGTGAAGTTCCACCTCACGCCGCCCGATCCGCCGCGGGTGGAGGTCTCCGTCGACGACGACCCGATGAAGGGGTCGGACTCCGCGCCGGTGACGATCGTCGAGTTCTCCGACTTCCAGTGCCCGGCCTGCAGGACGGCGGAGAACCGGCTCCCGGAGGTCCTGAAGCAGTACGAGGGGAAGGTGAAGCTCGTCTATCGCGACTACCCGCTGATGGGGAAACACCCCGACGCGCTGCCGGCGTCGGTGGCGGCGGGCTGCGCGCGCGACCAGGGGAAGTACTGGGAGTTCCACGAGGCGGTCTTCAAGAACCAGTCGGCGATGAAGGCCTCCGATCTGCGGGCGCACGCGGAGCTCTTGAAGCTCGACCTGGCGAAGTTCGACGCCTGCGTGGCCGACCCGAAGCGGGTCGACGAGGTGAAGAAGGACATGGCCGACGCCGACGCCTACGGCGTGAACTCGACGCCGACCTTCTTCGTGAACGGATGGATGGTGCCGGGGGCGAACGTCCCCGAGATCAGCCGGCTGATCGAGCGCGAGCTCAAGAACGCCGGCA
This sequence comes from uncultured bacterium, assembly GCA_964372275.1. Taxonomy (GTDB): domain Bacteria; phylum CAYJRR01; class CAYJRR01; order CAYJRR01; family CAYJRR01; genus CAYJRR01. The sequence continues at coordinate 9,706 of CAYJRR010000087.1, read as the reverse complement.
GCTAGAGAGGCCGATCCGATCGGTATCGGTATCGGTATCGGTATCCGATCCGAGCCGATCGGAACCGATCCGATCCGAAATCCGCCGGCCGGATCGGATCGGGTCGCATACCGATACCGGTACGGCTCGGATCCGACTCGGTTCGAATCCTTTCGTAATAACTTAGGATTTCCGCCCTCCATAGCCGCTACTTCCGCGGGGGAGGCGGCGGTGGTATGATTCTTTCGTCTCTTTTCCTAAAAAGGGGGAGAAGGGAAGGGCCAGAAATGGCCATCAACGCAAGCAGTGGTCTCGGCAGCATCTCGGCGCAGAGGTTCCTCCAGCAGACGAATCGGCAGCTCCAAGGAACGTTCAGCCGCCTCTCGAGCGGACTTCGGATCGCCACCGCCGCGGACGACGCGGCGGGGTTGGCGATCTCGGAGAAGATGCGGGCGAACCTGCGCTCGCTCCAACAGGCGCAACGGAACGCCAACGACGCCATCTCGCTGACGAGCACCGCCGACGGCGCGCTCAACGAGGTCGGGTCGATGCTCGGCCGGATGCGGGAGCTCGCCATCCAGTCGATGAACGGCACGCTCGGAACCAGCGAGCGCGCGGCCCTGCAGCAGGAGTTCAGCTCGTTGTCGCAGGAGGTCGGGCGGGTCGCCGGCACGACCAACTTCAACGGCGTCAACCTCCTCAACCAGACCGCCAGCGTCACCTTCCAGGTCGGGACGGGGACCGGCGGCACCGACCAGATCGCCGTGCAGACGGCGAACGCGACGGTGACGGCGCTGGGGCTCGCGGGGGCCGGGGTGGACACCGCCGCCAACGCCAGCGCGGCGGTGGGGGCGATCGACGGCGCGATCTCCCAGGTGAACGCGGCGCGCGGACGGTTCGGCGCGACGGCAAACCGGATGACGACCACCATCTCGACGATCGGCAGCAGCATCGAGAGCACCGCCGCCGCCGAAAGCCGGATCCGGGACGCCGACTTCGCCGTCGAAGCGGCGCTGCTGACGCAGCTGCAGGTGCGGCAGAGCGCCGGGATCGCGACGCTGATGCAGGCCAACACCCAGTCGAAGTCGGCGCTCCGCCTGTTGCAATAGGAAGGCGACCTCGATGCCCCTCGTATTCCATACGGGGGTCGAGAGGATCGCCGCGCGGCTGCGTGTCGAATCGTCGGACCGGAACCCCGAGGATCCGGAACCGCCCCCGCCGGGGCGCCGGCCCCCCGCCGACGAACCGACGCCCCCCGCGCCCGAGCTTTCGACCCTGGAGTTCGACGCCGTCCACTCGGCGCTTCGCGCGCTGCAGTTCGCGCAGCGATGCGCCAACGAGGCCCTTTCGCTCGTTCACCTCGCGCACGGGCTGAACGAAGCGGTCTCCGAGCGGCTGGCCCGCATGCGCGCGATCGCCGCGCGCGCCGCCGATCCGTCGTGCCCGGCCCCCGAGCGGCGCGAGCTCGGAGCCCGTTTCGCCGCGACGCGCGCCGAGATCGCCCTGCTTTCGGCGACCGCCGATCCGTGCGGCCGCCGCCCCCTGGGCACGGTCGAACCGCTTCCGTTCGTCATCGGCGGCCTCGCCGACGGCGGCGCGATCCTCGAAGTCCATGCCTTCGACGCCCGCCCGGCCGCGCTGCAGATCGACCGGGTCGAGGCGACCACCGCCTCTACCGCCCGCGCCGCGGTGCTTGCCGTCGACCGCGCGCTGATGGCGGTCGGCCTGGCGCGGGATCGCCTTACGCTCTCGGCGTCGCGCGCCGTTCACGCCCTCTACGCGCTCGCGCAGCGGATCCAGCGATCGCTGCTCGAAGACGGCGGTCCCTTCTTCGCCGATCCGATTGCGTCGGCCCGTTTCGCCCCGATCGCCGAGCGCGCCGCCGAGGCTCGGGCTGTGCAGGCAAACCTGGCGACGAGGAGGGCGCTGCCGCTTCTCTGCTGATTGACGACGGGGGCGCGCGCGGAGTCAAAAGGGGGCCGCGCGCGCCCCCGGCCGCCTGAACCCGTACCCGAAGCGGTAGTCGTCATCCGGCAGGAGAAAACCGAGGCCGACTCGCGTCGGTTAGAATCGGCGAATGCGGAATTGGCACGTCGTCGTTCTTGCTACCTTGTTCGCGCCCGGAATGCGGCCGGCGTCGGCCGAACAAGCGCCGCGCTGCGAATTCGAAGTGACGTGCGCACTGACCGATCGAAAGGCAACACTGACGTTTGTAAGTCCCAGCCTTCGCGAACACGGTACCGATGGCGACTGCCTGGATGACGACGACGTGGTTTCGCTCGACGGAAAGAAGCTCGATCTACCGCCGGCCTACTATTTCGACGTACGAAGCGTCGGACACCGAAAGACACCCTGCAGGAGCACCACCTACGACCAGTACCCGGCCTTTCCCCTACCCGGCGGTCGCCTTCTGCTCGTCATGCGACGGAATAACCGCCCCCACTTCGATCGTCTCTCCGCCGCGGTGATCGACCTTGCAACGGCAGCGGTGATCGATCATCAGGACCTCGGCGAGACGATGCGAGCTTCGACCGGACTTCGTGAGGTGAAGCCCGGCTTCTGGCAGACTCCCGTGGTTCGTGAATTCCTGACGGATATGCAGTGCGACTGCGACGCGGCGTTCGTCGAAGGCTGGATCGAGATCTCGGTCCGGAAGAACGGCCACATCGTGCGCCGCTGGGCCAAATAAGCCGTCGGACGGCCGTACACGCGATCAGACCTCGCTCCAGTCGCGGCCGACGCCGAGGTCGACCTTGAGCGGCACGGCGAGCGTGGCGACCCCTTCCATCGCCTCGCGGGCGAGCGCCTGCACGCGCTCGACCTCGTCCTCCGGGGCTTCGAAGACCAGTTCGTCGTGGATCTGCAGGATCATCCGCGCGCGCAGGCCCTCGGCGGCGAGGAGCCGGTGCGCGGCCAGCATCGCCAGCTTCATCAGGTCGGCGGCCGCCCCCTGGATCGGGTGGTTGATCGCCATGCGCCGCGCGGCATCGCGGAGCTGCGGGTTCTTCGAGTGGAGATCGGGGAGCGTCCGCCGCCGGCCGAGCGGGGTCTCCACCCACCCGTGGCGGTCGGCGTGGGCCAGCACTCCGTCGAGGAAGGCGCGCAGCTTCGGGTAGCGCTCGAAGTAGGCCTCGATGTAGCGCTCCGCCTCGGCCGGCTCGATCCCCAGGGTCTGCGCGAGCCCCCACCCGCCCTGCCCGTAGAGGATCCCGAAGTTCACCGCCTTGGCGGCGCGCCTCGAATCGTCGTCCGCCTTTCCGAAGACGGTGCGGGCCGTCGCGGCGTGGATGTCCTCGCCGGCGAGGAAGGCGTCGATCATCGCCTTCTCCCCCGAGTAGGCGGCCACCAGCCGGAGCTCCATCTGCGAATAGTCGGCGGCGACGAAGGCGTGGCCGGGGGCGGCGACGAAGGCGCGGCGGATCTTCCGGCCTTCCTCGGTCCGGATCGGGATGTTCTGCAGGTTCGGATCGGTCGAGGAGAGCCGCCCGGTCGCGGCGACCGTCTGGTGGAAGGTGGTGTGCAGCCGGCCGTCGGGGCCGAGGAGGCGCGGCAGCGCGTCGACGTAGGTGCTCTTCAGCTTGCACCGGGAGCGGTGGTGCAGGATCAGGTTCGGCACCGGATGCTTGGGCTTTAGCTTCTCCAACACGTCCTGGTCGGTCGACGGACCGGTCTTGGTCTTCTTGATCACCGGGAGTCCGAGCCGATCGAACAGCACCTGACGCAGCTGCACCGGCGAGGCGATGTTGAACTCGGTCCCCGCCGCCTCGAAGATCGCCCGTTCCAGATCGCGGATCTCGCGGTCGTACTCCTGCGACAGCCGCCGCAGGTGCTCCACGTCGAGCGCGATCCCGGTCCGCTCCATCTCCACCAGCACCCGGGTGAGCGGCAGCTCGACCTCGCGGTAGATCCGGGCGAGCGACGGAATCTCGTCGAGCCGCGCCTCGACCGCCCCCGCGCCCAGGAGCGTGACGCGGGCCTGCTCCGCCGCCCACTCGGTCGCCGGCTCGACCGACGTCTGCTCGAACGGGAGCTGCTTCGCCCCCTTTCCGGCGAACTCCTCCAACGGGACGGTGGTGTGGTCGAGCAGCTCCTGCGCGATCGAGGCGACCGACGGCGATGCGCGCTCGGCGTTCAGGAGATAGGCGCCGATCATCGTGTCCGAGACCGGGCCTTCGATCGCCACGCCGAAGCGGGAGAGGACGTGGAGCGTCTTCTTGAGGTCGTGGGTCGCCTTCCGCCTGGCCGGATCGCCAAGCAGGTCCCGGAGCGCGGCGAGGACGGTGGTCGCCGGGAGCTGCGCCGGACTGCCGAGGTACCGGTGCCCGAGCGGCACGTACCAGGCCTCCGCCTCCGACCCGGCGAGCGCAATACCGACCAGTGTCGGGCCGGCGAGGTCGTGCCCGTCGGTCAGCAGCGCGAAGGCGATCCTCGGCGCGCGCGACAGCACGTCGCGCATCTCGGCGAGCGCCGCTTCGTCGAGCACCGCACGGTAGCCGGCCGCCGCCTTGGCGCGCGTCTCCCGGCTCACCGCAGCGAACTGCGGGATCAGCCGCGAAAACTCGAGCTCCACCAGGAGCGGCCGCAGCCGCTCCGCGTCGGGGGAGCGTGCCGTCATCCGTTCGCGGTCGAAGTGGACCGGCGCGTCGTACGACAGCGCCACCAGCTTTCGAGAAAGGTCGAGGTTCGCGCGGCTCGCTTCGATCTTGTGGCGTACCTTCTCCGGCTCCACCCGATCGAGCTCGGCCAGCACCCGATCGAGGCTTCCGTAGCGGAGGAGGAGCGCCGCCGCCGACTTCGGTCCGATCCCCTCCACGCCCGGCACGTTGTCCGAGCTGTCGCCGGTGAGCGAGAGGTAGTCGGCGACGCGCGCCGGCGGGACGCCAAACTTCTCCTCCACCGCCGCCGGGTCGAAGACCTTGTCCCGCATGACGTCGAGGAGCCGGACCCGGTCGGAGACGAGCTGCATCAGGTCCTTGTCCCCGGAGACGATCACCACGTCGCACCCCGACTCGACCGCCTGGCGGGTGAGGGTGGCGATCACGTCGTCGGCCTCGAACCCGGTCGCCTCGACGTGCGGAATGCAGAAGGCGTCGGTGACGCGACGCACCTGCTCGAACTGCGGCAGGAGATCGGCCGGGGTCTCGCCCCGGTTCGCCTTGTAGTTGGCGTCGATCGCCTCGCGGAACCCCTTCCCCGGCGCGTCCCACACCACGCCGACGTAGTCGGGCGAGTGCTCGCGGAGGATCTTCAGGAGCGCGGTGATGAACCCGTAGGTCGCTCCGGTCGGCACCCCCTTGGCGGTCGCCAGCGGAGGCAGTGCGTGGTAGGCGCGGAAGACGTAGGCGTAGGCGTCGATCAGGAACAGTTTCGGGCGCGGTTCCACCGGGGCCGCGACCTTATCACTTGCCGCCCCGGGCGCGGATGCTCATCGGAGCGCCATGGCGGGCGAGCCGTACCACGAATCGCACAAGCACCTCAGCGAGCGTACGCGCGACCTGCACCGGGCGCTGACGTCGCTCGTCGAGGAGCTGGAGGCGGTCGACTGGTACCAGCAGCGGATCGACGCCGCGGAGGATCCCGAGCTCAAGCGGATCCTCGAGCACAACCGCGACGACGAGAAGGAGCACGCCGCGATGCTCCTGGAGTGGATCCGCCGCCAGGACGTCGGCTTCGCCCGCCACCTGCGCGCCTTCCTCTTCCGCGCCGGCGACATCGCGCGCCAGGAACCGGGCGCGCCGGCGACGGCGGTCCCGGCAGCGGTCATGCAGGCGCCGGAGGTGCTCCCGTGAGCTACCTCGACCACGAAGCGGCCCCCTTCGGCCCGGCGGTCTGGGAGGCTCTCGAAGCCGCGGCGCGGGAGGCATTCACCGAGGCCGCGACCGGCCGGCGGCTGCTGCGGGTCGTCGGTCCCGCCGGACCCGGCGTCCGGCTCGGGGCGGCGGAGGATCGCCCGGTCGAGCCGGACGAGGAGACGGGACCGGTCGCCGGCGAGGCCTCGACCGCGGCGCACATCCACCTTCCGGACGCGCGCCCGTTGCCGCTGCTCCACCGTCCCTTCCGCGTCGGCATCCGGACGATCGCCGCCTTCGAGACGCGGAGCGAGCCGCTCGACACCCGCGCCGTGGTCGAAGCGGCGCAGGCGGTCGCCCAAGCCGAAGACCGGCTGGTCTTCCGCGGCGCGACGAGCGAGGAGATGCCGGGCCTATTGACCCAGGCCGGGGGCCTCGGGATCTCGATCTCCGACTGGAGCGATCCGGCCGCGGCCGCCGACGACCTCGTCACCGCCGCCGGGCGGCTCGACGAGCGGGGACGGCACGGTCCGTTCGTCGCGGCGATCGCTCCCGTCCTCTTCTACCGGTTGCTGCGCCCCTACCCCGGCTCGCCTCTCACGCCACTGGAGCAGCTCCGACCCGCCTTCGAACGGATCGAGAAGGCCCCGGCATTGCGAGAGGGGGCGATCGTGCTCTCGCGCGATCGAACCGGACCGCGGCTGCTGGTCGGGCAGGAGTTGGCGATCGCCTACGACGGCCGCGAAGGAGCGTTCTTCCGCTTCTCGATGATGGAGTCGGTCTGTCTGCTCCCCGGCTCCGCCGGCTCGGTCGCCGTCCTGTGGGAGCCGCGCCGCGCCGAGAAGGCGGCCGAGGCGCCGTCCGAGCGCTACCAGTAGCTGCCTGCTAGGATGGGGGGCGATGCCCGTTCACCCGATCCGTGAGGCCGAGCTGTACGCGCGGCTCCCCGACGGGCGTGTTCGCTGCGATCTGTGCGCGCACCGCTGCGTGCTGGAGGACCGCGGCACCGGACTCTGCGGCGTCCGGTTCGCCCGCGACGAGAAGCTGTGGACGTCGGTCTACGGAATCGCCGCGGCGATGGCGGTCGATCCGATCGAGAAGAAGCCGTTCCGGCACTTCCTGCCGGGAACGCGCACCTTGAGCCTGGCGACCGTCGGCTGCAACTTCGCCTGCGGCTTTTGCCAGAACCACGACCTTTCACAGTTCGCCGCCGGGCGCTCCGGAGACGATCCCCCCGGCGAAGCGGTGGCGCCGGAGGAGGTCGTCGCCCGCGCACGGGAGGCGAACGTCGAGTCGGTCTGTTTCACCTACAGCGAGCCGACGATCTTCTTCGAGTACGCCCGCGACGTCGCCCGGGCGGCGCGCGCGGCGGGCCTGAAGGTCCTACTCAAGACCAACGGGTTCATGACGGAGGAGGCGCTGGACGGGCTCGAGGGGTTGGTCGACGCGGCGAACGTCGACCTGAAGGCGTTCGACGACGGCGCGTACGCGCGGCTGGCGAACGGCCGCCTGCAGCCGGTGCTCGACGCGATCGCTTCCCTCCGCCGGCGCGGGATCTGGGTCGAGGCGACGACCGTCCTGATCCCGGGGGAGAACGACGGCGAAGAGAGCGTGGAGGGGATGGCCGCCTTTTTGGCCTCGCTCGACCGATCGATCCCCTGGCACCTGGGACGCTTCCACCCCGACTACCGGATGCTCGACCACCCGCCGACGCCGCTCTCCACCCTCCTCCGCGCCTGGGAGGCCGGGCGGGCGGCGGGTCTGCGACACGTCTACGTCGGCCTCCCGGGCAACGACACCGAGCACACCGTCTGCCCGGGATGCGCGGAGGTGGTGATCACGCGGTTCGGCTACCGCACGCTGCGCAACCGGCTCGTCGCAGGCCGGTGCCCCGCGTGCGCCACGGCTCTCGCCGGGGTGTGGACGTGAGCGGCCATGCCGCCGGCATCGAGGCGCGCGACGTGCACCGCGTCTACCGCCGCGGCGCGGTGGAGGTGGCCGCGGTCGCCGGCGTCTCCGCCACGATCGTCCCCGGCGAGATGGTCGCCATCGTCGGGCCGTCCGGCTCGGGGAAGAGCACCTTCCTCAACCTCCTCGGCGGACTCGACCGTCCGACGCGGGGGGAGGTGTCGATCGAAGGTCGGTCGCTCGCCGGGATGAGCGACGACGAGCGGACGCGGGTGCGCCGCGATCGGATCGGGCTCGTCTTCCAGTTCTTCAACCTCCTTCCGCTCCTGACGGCGGCCGAGAACGTCTCCCTTCCGCTGCTGCTCGCGGGCCGCCCGCGCGCCGAAGCCGACCGCCGCGCGCGGGGGATCCTGGAGCGCGTCGGGCTGGCCGCGCGCGCGGAGCACACGCCGGACGAGCTCTCCGGCGGCGAGATGCAGCGGATCGCCGTCGCGCGGGCCCTGGTCACCGAGCCGGCGGTGCTCCTCGCCGACGAGCCGACCGGCAACCTCGACACCGCCGCCGGCGCCGGCGTCCTCGACCTTCTCCGCGAAGCGACGCGGGGGGAAGGCCCGGGACGAGCGGTGGTGATGGTCACCCACGACCCGGCGGCGGCGGCGATCGCCGATCGGGTCCTCGAGTTCCGCGATGGGCGGATCGTCGCAGAACGACACGCTTCGCGCGCCGCACGGGCATGAGGGACCGCCGCACACGCCGGGGATCGGAATGCGAACCCTCCTCCGGCTGATCTCCCTGCGCCACCTTCGCGCCACGCCGGGGCGGTCGGGACTGACGTTGTCGGGGATCGCGCTGGGGGTGGCGGTGATCTTCGCCGTCGACCTGGTGAACGGATCGGTGATGGCGTCGCTCCGGCAGACGATCGACCGCATCGCCGGCCGGACGGTGCTGCAGGTCGGCGACGGCGCGACCGGGGTGGCGGAGGAGCTGCTGGAGACGGTCGCGGCAACCCAAGGGGTCGCGGCGGCGGTGCCGGTCGTCTACGACACCGCGCGCGACCTCCGCACCGGGGTGCAGCTCGCCGTGCTCGGGGTCGACACCCTGGCCGACGCCAAGGTGCGCGACTACGAAGTGACCGCGGACGAAGCCCAGGGGTCCGGGGAGTCCCCCGGGGGAGCGCGAACGCGCGGACCGATCGCCGACGACCTCGCCTTCCTGAACGACCCGCGCGGGATCCTCCTCACGCACGACTACGCCGGCCGCCACGGCGTGAAGATCGGCGATTCGGTGCGGCTGGAGACGATCGCCGGGACCGAGTCGTTCACGGTGCACGGGCTGCTTCGAGCCCGCGGTCCGGCCACCGTGCTCGGCGGGGACCTGGCGGTGATGGACGTCTACGCGGCGCAGGACGCCTTCGGCCGCGCCGGCCGCTTCGACCGGATCGACGTGATGGCACACGACGGCGTCGCCGTGCCCGACCTCGCCGCGCGGCTCTCCGCCGCCATCGCCGGCCGCGCTCCGGTCGCGCGCCCGCAGCGGCGGACCGAGGAGGCCGACCGGATCCTGGGCGGATTCCGGCTGGCGACCTCGATCGCCTCGCTGGTCTCGATCTTCGTCGGCGCCTTCATCGTCTTCCAATCGCTCTCGATCGCCGTCGCCCAGCGGCGCCGCGAGATCGGACTGCTGCGCGCCATCGGCGTCGAGCGACGCGGCATCGTCTCCCTGTTCGTCGGGGAGGGGGTGGTGCTGGGCCTCGCCGGCTCGGGCCTGGGTCTGGTCGTGGGACTCGGGCTCGCGCACGCGGTGCTCCGGGCGGTGGGGGAGACGATCTCCGATCTCTACCTGGCCGTCCGCCCCGAATCGCTGGTCGTCACCCCCGGGCGCCTGGCGCTGGGGATCGGGGCGGGACTGTTCGCGTCGCTTTTCGCCTCCTACCTCCCCGCCCGGGCAGCGGGCCACCTCTCGCCGGTGGTCGCGCTGCGCCGAACGCTCGAATCGGCGGCGCCGACCGTCCGCTCGATCGCCCGGCCCTC
>CAYJRR010000086.1:16927-19748 GCA_964372275.1 uncultured bacterium | reverse complement strand
CCCGATTGCATTCCGTCGGGATCTCGACGCTGATCCTCGACCTTCCGGCCGCCGACCGATCGATCGTCCCCGACCTCGTCGGAGCGCTCGAGTGGCTCCACCGCCGGCCGGCGGGCGATCCTTCGAAGGTCTTCGCCGTCGGCGCCGGCGCCGGGGGGCTCGCGGCCCTGGCCACCGGCGCGAAGGAAGGACGGCTCGCCGGGGTCGCGCTGATCTCCCCTCCGCTCGCCACGCCGGACCTCGACGGCGAAGAGCTGGTCGCGGCCTACGGCGCCCGGCCGCTCTTCCTCGCCGTCGGACGCGGCGACAAGCGCGCGGCGATGAGCGCGCTGGTACTGGACGGGCGCGCCACCGGCCCCAAGAAGATGGTGATCGCCGGCGGCTCGGCGACCGGCGCCGCGCTCCTGGCGAACGCCGAGGTGCTCGACGCGCTGGTGGCGTGGATCCGCGCCACGCAAGGGTCCGCGTCTTCGCGCACGTCGGGGGCCTCCACCGATCCCCGCTAGAGACAGCTCGGGATCGTCTCGATCCAGTGCTCGATCACGTCGATCGCGTCCTCGTCGGGGACTCCGGTCCCGATGTCGGGCATCCGGTTCGAGTCGAGGCGCTTCATGCGCTCCAGCAGGAGCGAGAGGTCGGGCTCCCCGGGGGCGAGGAGCTTCGCGCCGTCGATGTCGAGATCGCCCTCCTGCGGATCGACGTTGCACACCTCCATCTCCCCGAAGGCGGTCGCGGCCCGCAGGTCGGCCCCGCCCTGTCCCGTGCCGCCCGGCCGATGGCAGTTGGAGCAGTTGGCGTGGAGGTAGGACCGCGCGCGTTTCTCCACCGTGTCGTTTCCGTGGATCGACGAATAGCGGAACTCCTTGCTGGGAAGCGTCCCGCCGAACATCCCGATGTGGATCAGGGTGTCGATCTGATTCGCCTCCCGGTTGGTCGAGACGTAGACGAAATCGCGGTTCAGCTGGGCGCTCTCCAGCCCGAGCGACCGGCCCGCCGCCTCGGTGTGGCATTGCAGGCACTCGGCGCGACTGGGGTACCCCCAGGTGAGCGAGCCGACGGGGCGCGCCTTGCTGGAGGCGAGGAGCGTGGCGTCGATCTCCTCGTCGTCCCATTCGTAGGTGTATCCGGCCCAGCCGCCGTCGTCGTGCCGGACGAGGAGCCGCGTCTCGATCCGCTGCCCCCCGATCGTGAAGGTCTTCACCAGCACCGTCCCGTTGGGGAGGTCCCAGTCCCCCGACTCCGGATCGACCCCGATCGTCGTCCCGTCGGGGATCGCCAGATAACGCTCCTTCGCCGCCCCGTCCGACCACAGCGGCACGTTCACGGTGTAGGGGATCAGACCGGGCAACGGGCGCGTGGGGTCGTCGGCGTCGAAGCAGCCGGTCTCCGAAAGTTTTTGCGGGAAGCCGTCCGCCGGCGCCGTCCCGGCGGGCACGATCTTGTGCAGCCGCCCGTCGGCGTAGTCGATGACGTAGAGCTCGCCGTCCTCCCCTTCGCCGAACGAGGAGATCGCCATCCCCGACTCGACCAGCACATCGCGGTACGGGACGCCGTCGTCGTCGTGGAAGATCCCCCAGATCGTGCCGCTGGCGAAGTCGCCGAAGACGTAGATGCCGACCAGCGCCGGGATCGCGGAGCCGCGATAGACGTATCCTCCGGTGATCGACTGCCCTTCGCCCGGGTTCGGGTAGTCGACGACCGGGTCGACGTACCCGCCGGACGGACAGTCCGACGGGTCGGGGGTGCAGTCGAAGCTGTCGTAGCAGGTCGAGCCCTCCCGCACGCGCCAGCCGTAGTTGCCCCCCAGCTCGATCCGGTCGACCTCCTCGTGGCAGTCCTGGCCGACGTCCCCCGCCCACAGCTCGCCGGTGCCACGGTCGAAGGAGAACCGCCACGGATTGCGCATCCCGAGGGCGTACACCTCGGCCGCGCCGTCGGCGCCGCTGGCGAAGGGGTTGGTCGAGGGGACGTCGTAGGGGGGGCCGCCGTCGACGTCGATCCGCAGGATCTTTCCCAACAGCTCGAACGGATCCTGCGCCCGGTTCCCCGGATCGCCCGCCGACCCGCCGTCGCCGAAGGCGATGTAGAGGTAGCCGTCCGGTCCGAAGTGGATGTCGCCGCCGTTGTGGTTGGCGTACGGCTGGTTGAGGGAGAGGAACTCGGCGGCGCTGGTCGGGTCGGCGGTCAGCCCGCCATCGTTGCTCTTGAAGCGGACGATCTTGGAGGTGCCGCTGCTCCCGGCGGTGTAGGAGACGAAGAGATGCTTGTTGGAGGCGAACGAGGGATGGAACGCCATCCCGAGCAGCCCGCGCTCGGAGTTGAAGCCGCCGCTGGAGACGGTGCCGGTCAGGTTCAGGAACTCCGACCGCGACGTGACGCCGGGATCGTTGGCGAAGGTGAAGACCTTCCCCCCCTTCTCGACGACGTACCAGCGTGTGCCGTCGCCGGGCTTCTGCAGGAGCGCCACCGGATAGAGGAACGCCGGCAGCCCGGCGAAGGCGGGCTCGAGCGTCACGTTCGAATCGACGGTCGGCCGCGCGGGGGCGAGGCAGGTCGGATTGGACGGACGCGCGTCGAGCCCGAACTCGGAGGGGATCGGCCCGTTCCCCGCGTTCGACGGCTTTCGCTTGCACCCCCCGGCGCCGGCCGGGAGGGCGAGCGCCAGAGCGATCAGGACGGCGTGGGAGCGCGTGCGCATGGCCACCTCGACCCTCCGGAGGCTAGCACGTGCGCGGCCGGCGTCGATGCCGCCCCGGCGCGTCGGCCCGGTCGCAGCGGTGCCCCCGACGACGGTATGCTCGGGGGCCGATGACGCGTCGAC
>CAYJRR010000086.1:7635-16827 GCA_964372275.1 uncultured bacterium | reverse complement strand
CGGTCGCAGCGGTGCCCCCGACGACGGTATGCTCGGGGGCCGATGACGCGTCGACGCACGCTCGCGGCACTCCTCGGCGCGCTCCTGCTCTCCGGCTTCGCCGGGCTCGTCAACCAGGTCGCCTGGCAGCGCGGCCTGAAGATCTTTCTCGGCGGGAGCGAGGCGTTGAGCTCGATGACGGTGGTCCTGGTCTTCATGCTCGGGCTCGGCGTCGGCTCCGGCGCCTTCGCCTCGAAGGCGGAGGCGCTGGCGAACCCGCTGCGGCGGCTCGCCTGGGTCGAGGTCGCGCTTTGTCTCGCGAACCTCGGCGTCGCCACGCTCCTGTCGACCGACCTCTCCGAATCGGTCTACGCCGCGCAGCGGGCGGCGCTCGGGTTGGGGGTCCCGCTGCGCGCGCTCTACGCGGCGGGGGCGGTGATCGTGCTCGGCGTCCCCTGCTTCCTGATGGGGGTCACGATCCCGCTGGCGTCGGAGGCGTGCCAGCGGCAACTCGGCCACGATCGGTCGTCCCTGGTCAACGTGCTCCTGTACGTGAACACGTCGGGGGCCGTGCTCGGCGCGCTCGCCAGCGGCTTCCTGCTGCTCCCGCGCTTCGGTCAGAGCGCGGCGATCCTCACCGCCGCGTCGCTCAACGGCGCCGCCGGGGCACTGCTGTTCGCGCTCGCCGCCGCCGTCACGGGTGCCGCCCCCGCTCCGGCTCCCGATCCCGCCTCGCCGGCGCGCCCGTCCCACCTGCGACCGACCCGGGAGGACGTTCTCGGTCTGTTCATGGGTCTGCTCTCCCTCGGATACGAGATGTACCTGTTCCGGGCGATGGCGCTCGCGCACGAGCCGCTGCCCTACACCTTCGCGGCGGTGCTCGGCGGCTTCCTGACGGCCTGGTCGCTGGGGGCGTTCCTCGCCGCGCGTCTGCCCGGGACGGCGATCGCGCCGGCGATCCTCGCCACCGCGGTGCTCGTCGCGGCAATGCCACCGATCCTGCACCTCGACCGCTGGTCGCTCCACCTTCCGCTCGCCGCCGCGACCGTCGTCGCGAGCCTCCCGGTGATCGGGTTCGGGCTGGCCTACGGCGGTCTCGTCTCCCGCAACGCCCGGCGGTGGGGGAGCGACGTCGGGCGGTTCGGGGCCTGGAACACCGCGGGATCCTGCGCCGGGATCCTGCTGGGCACGCTGGTCGGGTACGAGATGTCGCCCGAGGCGCTTTCGCTGACGCTCGCGGCGGGCGTGCTGGCGGTCTACCTGCACGAGGAGGGCCGCATCCGACGCATCGCCCGCCCGGTCTCGATCGCCGGCGTCGCGGCGGTCGGCCTCCACGGAGCCGCGCGGCCGGGTCCGTCGGGCGGCGCCATCGAGACCGCCGTCTACGACCGCGACGGCGTGGTCGAGGTCGACCGGACGGGCAGTCTGGTCTGGGACGGGCTCTGGCACTCCAGTCTCTCCGACGGAACGAGCCACGTCGGTTCGGCGAACTGGCTGATGGCGGTCGCGCCGGTGCTGGTCCACCCGGAGCCGATCGAGGAGGCGCTGGTCGTGGGGGTCGGCGCCGGGATCACCGTCGGGACCTTGGCGAAGGTCGGCACGGTGCGGCGGGTCGACGGCTACGACATCAATCGCGGGCTCGAGGAGATCCTCCACGCCTTCCCCATGGGCACGCTGGAGATCGCGCGCAACCCGCGCGTTCGGCTCCTCTGGCAGGACGGCCGCTCGGGACTCGCGCTCCGGCCGGAGCGGTACGACCTCATCACCCAGCAGCCGCTCTACCTCAAGCAGGCGGGGTCGAGCGTCCTGCTTTCGCGGGAGTACTTCCGGCTGGTGCAGCGCCGCCTCCGACAAGGGGGGGTCTTCGCGATCTACTCCAACTCGCTCGGAAACCCCGCCCAGTCCCGGATCGTCCGGGAGACGGCGGCGTCGGTCTTCCGCGACTGCGTCACCTTCGACGACGGCTACGCGATCGTCTGCTCCGACGAGCCGATCGTCGCCACCGAAGAGTCGTTCCGCACGCGCATCGCCGCGGGCGATCTACTGGGGCTGGAGATGGCCGCCTACGACGCCGCGGCCGCCGCATCCGGCGGACGGACGCTCTTCCGGCGCCTCGACGCGCGTCATGCCGAGGAGCCCACGGGATGGGTCGTCACCGACGACCACCCGCTGGTGGAGTATCCCGGCTGGTCAACGGCGCTGGTGCCCGTCACCGGACGCTGAACCGATAACGGACGCAAGGCGGCGGAGCTCGAAAGCCCCGCCGCCTCCATCCATCGATCTCTACACGTCGCCGGTTACTCCGCGTCGCCGCCCTGGTCGCCGTCGTGCTCGCCGTCGTGCTCACCGTCGTGCTCGGCGTCCCGCACCGGGCACTCCCGCAAGTCGATCGCCTCGTCGTGCGCGTTGTAGGCCTCGCCGCAGGACGGACCGAATCGCACCGCGCGGCTCTCCGACTCCTCGGGGTTGTCGATCGCGAACCGCTGGAAGTCGATCCGGCCCGAGACCGGGTGGCAGCAGTCGCGGCGGAACAGCAGGTCCTGCGCGGCGATCTCGAGACGGATCCGGGCCAGGTTGAGGTCGAGGGTCAGCTCGCCGTTCACCAGGCGGGTGTCGTCCTCCGGACCGTCGCCGTTGGCGGCAAGCTCGACCGACTTCTCACCCGACAGAGACTGATCGCGGATCGTCACGTCCCCCTCGGTGACCTTCCGGGTGAGGGCGACCTCGACGTCCTTGCGCGCGGCCCGCTCTTCGAAGTCCGCCGTCCAGCGGAGCTCCGCCGTCCCGTCGATGCGCTCGGCCCGCTCGCCGCGCGCCCGATCGCGCACGAAGACGATCTCCTCGACGCCGTCGACCGAGGTCGGCGGGCAGGCGTCGGGGGTCAAGGTGCGGGTCACGTCGGCGCTGCCGGAAAGGGTCGCGCCGTCGCGTTCCCCGGCCCAGACGATCGACAGCCGGGACGGGTACTCGTGATCGCACGCGATCGCGGTCTCCAGGACGGTGACCGTCCCCTCCACGCCGCCGATGAAGACGGGTCCCTCCCACCCTCCGACCGGCATCGCGCCGTCGGCCGCTTCGGACGACTCGATCGACGACTCGATCGCCTCCGAGACCTCCTGCGCCGCCGCCGCCTCGTCGGTGCTTCCCGCCTCGTCGGCCGGCTGACATCCGACCACCGTGATCGCCCCTACCGCCGTCAGGATCTTCGTCTTCATGTTCGATCTCCTTTGTCCGTATGCCTCAACCGGACAGACCCGCCGGACCGGATCGGCGGCAATCGGGGCGAGATTTTTCTTCGGCTCCGACGGCAACCACACCGCCTCGAAGGCACCGCGATTCGCTTAGAAGTAGAGGCCCAGACCGGCCGAGATCCGATACGTGACGGTCGTCACGAACCGGTTCTCCTCCTCGGTCCGGGGGGGCTTGAGTGAATGGGCGAGCAGCCCTCCGTCGAGGCGGACATGGAGCCGCCGCCAGACCGGCACTTCCGCCTGCAGCACCGGTCCGTAGAAGAAGCCGGTGATCTCCGGCCGGGTCCCGTCGAGCAGCGGGTGCATGCGCTCCATGCGGAACACCCCCGTCTCCAGGCCGAACCCCACCGACGACGGACCGAGGTCGATCGAGCGCACCGCCGCCACGCTCAACGCCCGCTCCTCGAAGCCGACCGTCGGAACGTCCTGCCGCTCCGGAAGCTCGACGTCGAGCGCCGTCAGCCGGAGGTCGAGCGACAGCGGCTTGAAGTCGACGCGCACGCCGAGGTCGCGATGCGGGGCCGGTTCGAACTCGAGCACCGGACCTCGCCGCCCGGCGGCGACGTAGGCGCTCACCACCCGCGTGCGGGAGGTCCCCCCTTTCCGCACCACCTGGGCGTAGGCGATCGGCGTCATCCGTTCCCGCGCCACCGGCGTCGTCCCGCCGTCGGCGACGGCGAAGCGCCCTTCGAGCAGGTGGTCGGTCTCGCGACGCGTCACGTGGTAGTTCCCCGCCGCCACCGCCAGCCGCCGCCCGCCATTTTCGGCCGCCACCTCCGCGACCACCGGGCCGGAGCCGCTCGACCGCTGCACGATGTAGTTCCCCGCCGCCGGAAAGGTGAGCTCGCCGAACCCGACCGTTCGCTGCCGTGGCGCGGTCAGCACCAGGTCCCCTTGACCGCCCAGGTCGAAGCGGTAGGTCGGATGCTGGGGACCGGCGATGGTGCCGGCGGTCGCGATCAGCGTCCGCTCGGAGGCGTAGGTGAACGCCTCCGACAGCGTCACCTGCCCGTCGCCGTCCCGGTCGGCGGCGCCGATCAGGCCGGAGGCGAGGTAGTGGGTGAAGAAGCTCGCGGCGAGCTGGTCGGACTCCTGCGAATCCTCCCCCGCCGCGCTCGAGGTGAGGATCGCCACCCCCTTCGCCGTCAGGCGCTCGTCGACGTCGATGGCGAAGCTCGGTCCCTTCTTCCCCCCCTTCACCCGCGTCACGCTGCCCGAGCGGCAGGCGTCTATCACCAGCACGCGGGCCGTGGCGGGCGAACCGTCGACCAGCCCCTTCAGCTCGTCCATCGGCAGGCGCGTGCCGCGCAGGTGGAGCGACTCGCTGTCGGCATGTCCCGAGTAGAAGACGAACAGCATCGAATCGCCGCTCGTCTCGCGCACGCGCGAGTTGATGGTGATCAACGTCCGCCGCACGTCGTCGGAGGTCGCCCCGTCGAGGAACAGCACGTTCTCCGGCGGGAAGCCCCCCATCTCCCGCAGAATCTTTCCGATCCTCTTGGCATCGCTCTCCGCGTAGCGGAGCTCCACCTCCCCGGCATCGCCCACGTTGGCGCCGACGACCAGGGCATAGCGGCGAACCGCCGCGTCGGCGGAGGACGACACGAGCAGGATCGCTGCGACGAGAACCAAGACGCCGACGAGCGTCCGGGTCGGCGTCCACCGTCGGCGCCCGACGTTCACGGCGCCTCCTTCTCGACGACGGCCGACACCTGCCGGCACCCCTTGATGCCGAGGTCACCCACCCGGCGCGGATCCCCCGCCGCCGCCTCCAGCGCCGCCCGCCCTCGCGCGACGAGGGTCTCCGCCGACGGCGCCGCGGCGCAGATCACCGCCACGAACCGTTCCGCACCCGGCGTTTCGTCGAGCACGACGCTCCCCTCGATCACCGTCCGGCCGGCCGGCACGGCGACCGGCTCGACGTAGGCGGTAACCAGGCCGGCGGCGTCGAGGCCCAGCACCGCCACCGTTCCCCCGGTCGCCAGCGACAGGCGAAAGCGGACCGCATCCCCGGGAAGGAGCCGTCCGTCGCCGGAGGTCTCCTCGACCGATCCGTCGCGGTGGCGCACCACCAGATCGAGCGCCTCTCCCCCCTTCGATCGGACGCCCGCCGGGTGCGGATGCGGAAGCGGCGCCAGGTGGAAGAGCGCCACCGCCGCGGCGGCGGCCGACAGCGAGGCGGCGATCGTCCCCCAGTGACCGCGGCCGGCGCGGAGCGCGCGTCTCGCCTTCGCCGCCTCGCCCTGGATCCAGACCTCGCGCGGGAAGGCACGGGCCTCCTCCTCGATCGCGGCGAACCGCGCCGCGCATCGCGCGCAGGCGGCGAGGTGCGCGCGAAGCTCGCGCTCGGGTTCCGCCGCAAGCTCCCCGGCCAGCAGGCGGTCGAGCCGGAGATTGGACGGACACCCGGCGTGCGGCTCGCGGCGGTCCAGGTCGATCATGCCGCCTCCCCTCCGCCCGCCGCGGCGCGCGCCTTGGCGCGGAACTCCTCGAGCCGGTTCCCGACCGTCCGGCGGCCCAATCCCGTGAGCTCGGCGATCTCGTCCTGGTTCATCTCGTCGACGTAGTAGTAGACGGCGATCTCGCGCAGCTCCTCCGGCACGCGGGCGAGGACCGAAGCCAGGATCGCCTTGTCCTCGGAGTCGGCCGGCGCTCCTGCCGGCGGCGGCCCCTGCGCCTCCATCAGCTCCCGGCGCCGCGCATGGTCGCGCACGCGGTTCAGGCAGAGGTTGGTGGTGATCCGGTAAAGCCAGGTCACCGGCGAGGCCTCCCCCCGAAATCCGTCGCGCTCGCGCATCGCCCTCACGAAGACCTCCTGCATCGCGTCGAGCGCCGCCTGCTCCTCCCCCAAGATGGCGCGCGCCCGCCGGCGCACCAAGGCGCCGTATCGCTGGTACAGCTCCTCGATCGAGGGGAGCTCCATCCCATCCCTGCCGAACTAGACCCGCCGCGCCGCCGCCACGGAAAGGCGACGGTGACGCCGCGCACCCGCCGACCCGCGGCGGCCCCCACATCATAGTGTATCTGCCCGTCTCCGTTGAGATTTGAGGCGCCGACCCGCCGGGACGGTCCGCCGGTCGTCCGTGGACCGGCCGGTGGGACGGGAATGGAGTGCCGATCGGTGGAGCGAACCCCGACGAGGAGGCGATCGACGGACCGACTCGGCGCGCCCGTGCTGGCCGCCCTCGCGCTGACCGCCTGCGACGACTACGTGAAAGGGGTCCGTGTCGTCGTCCGCCCGCGTGTCCTCTCGACGATCCCCGCCGCCGATGCCGCCGGCGTCGACGTCGAGCAACCGATCGTCGTCACCTTCTCCGAAACGATCGATCCGGCGTCCGTCGACGAATCGAGCTTCCTCGTCCGCTCCGGCGAGACGCCCGTACCCGGAACCGTCGTCTCGAGCGGCGCCGTCCTGACCTTCACGCCCGACCCACGCTTCTCCCTCTACGACGAGATCTCCGTCACCCTCACCCTCGACCTGCTCGACCGCACCGGCGACTCGATGAAGGCTACCAAAGCAGCGAAGGCGCCAGCGCCGCATGGCTATTCAGCCATCAGCTTGGTCAAGCGGCTGGCGTAATTGGAGGCAACGAGGCCGGACAACAGAATCTCTACATGACCCGATTCGAATAGGCATTCATATCCGGGCTCTCTCAGCGATTCATTCGCAGGACGTAAACGCTGAACTTTCCTCCGACCGGGTCCTGCTCGATGAAGCTGAGGTAGGGGACCTTCCTCGAGTCGAGCGCCAGATAGGGCTGGAAGCTGAGAATGCCGTTGTCCGACGGCGGAACGATCGCCTGACTCGCCGACCAGTTCGTGCCGTTCCACCGTCGAACGAAAATATCCGACACCGAGCCGTCCCCCTCCAGCCAAGCGACGACCGGATTGGCCGATCCGTCCAGGACGATCCGCGCGCCGGTCGCGGTCGTCGTCCCGGTCTGCTCTTGCAGCGCACTCCCCATCGTGACGAACGCCGTTCCGGTCCACCGCCGGACGTAGATGTCGCGAAGGCCCCCCTGGGTGGCCTCCTCCTCCCATGCGACGACCGGGTTTCCGAGTGTGTCGGGCCAAAGGGTCGGCGAGACCAGGCTCGTCGCGTTCGTGGCGCCGGTGGCCCCCACCGAGCTCTGCGTCGGAAACGGCGATTCGAACGCCGTTCCGTTCCATCGCCGGATGAAGCCGTCGCTGGTGTTTCCGTTCGCCTGCGCCGTCTCCTGCCAGATCAGGGAGAAGGTCCCGTTCGGCGCCGGCCGGAGGAACGGTCGTGTCGCCGCGCTGGTGTTGCTGGCCACCGCGCCGACGCCCGACAGAACGCCGCCCCCGGGAGTTTCGAAGAACGACGACGTCGCGTTCCACTTCCGGACGAAGATGTCGGGCGACGCGGTGTTGTTCGCCGCCTGCTGCTCCTGCCAGGCGACGATCGGAGCCGCCGTCGCCGGGTCGAGCGCGAGTGTCGGAAAGTCGGCCTGGGTGGAGGCGGTGGCATTTCCGTCGAGAACGCCGTTCGCCGACCCGATCCCGACCCAAGCGGCTCCGTTCCACTGCTGCAGGAAGATCTGCGCGGTCGTTCCGTTGGTTTCGGTCCAAGTCACGACCGGATTTCCGCTCGTGCTCACCGCGATCGCCGGATTGGAGGCGGCGCCGGAAAGGGTGTTCAAGGCCGTTCCGAGCGGTGACCACTGCGTCCCGTTCCACTTGTAGACGTAGACGTCAGCCGGGTTGGCTCCGACCGCCTCGACGGCGGCGACGACCAGCTGCCCGCTCGAGCCGACCACCGCCACCGGCGCGGCCGAGGTGTTCACCAGGTTCCGCGTCGGAAGGTTGACCCGCCCGCCGATCGGCAACCACGCCGGAACCGAGAAGGTCCAGTCGCTCTCGGCCGCGAGTCGGTTTCCGGCGAGGTCGGCGATGTCGCCGGTCAGCTCGATGCGGGCGGTAAGCGGCAGCGCCATCTCGCCGATCGGCGCGATCGTCACCGACGTGCCGTCGTCGCCGATCGACAGCGTCTTGGCGATCTCGGCCGAGCTCGCGCCGGTCAA
Source organism: uncultured bacterium (assembly GCA_964372275.1). GTDB lineage: Bacteria > CAYJRR01 > CAYJRR01 > CAYJRR01 > CAYJRR01 > CAYJRR01. Next base: position 8,555 of record CAYJRR010000086.1, on the reverse strand, counting down.
GCGGACCGACTCCTGGGTGACGGTGGCGGGATCGATCGGTTCGCTGAAGTCGATCCGGATCGGATCGGTCACCGGAACGTTGATCGCCCCCGTGGCCGGAGTTCGGGAGCTGACCACGGGCGGCGTTCGATCGACGCGGACGTAGATCTTCCGGCTCTCGTACAGGACTTCGTCGGAGGTGACCCGGGCCTTGATCTGCTGCGGACCCTCGACGCTGCCGCTTGTGTCCCACTGGTAGACGTAGGGCGCGGCGTCGAGCGTCATCACCACCGCGTCGTTCACCAGGATGTGCACCGGCAGGTCGGGGGAGAGTCCGTAGGTCACGGCGCGAACGGTGACGGTGCCGTTGGTGTAGCTCTGATCCTCCGGCTCGAGCAGGTCGATGCCGATCCCGGTCGGTCCGATCGACCCCTCTTCGTCGGACGAGCAGCTCGCGGCGGCGAGCCCGAGCACGATCGATGCGGCGCGAACAGTCGATCTCATCGCCCTCTCCAAGAAGAGATCGTCAGCGGTTCATCTGCTGCACGTAGACGCTGAAGGTGGTCCCGGTCGGATCCTGCTCGATGAAGCTCAAGACCGGGGTCTTCGTCTTGCCGATCGTCATGAACGGCTGGAAGCTCAGCACGCCGTTGTTGATCGTCGGCTTGATCGTCTCGGTCGGCCCCCAGTTCGATCCGTCCCACCGCTTGACGAACACCTCGGAGCTGCTGCCGTCCCCCTCCAACCAGGCCACGATCGGGAAGTTGGTCTTGGGATCGACGACGACTCTCGAAACGGTGGCGTTCGTCGTTCCGAGCTGCTCCTGGATCGGGCCACCGACCGAGACGAACGCCGTCCCGGTCCAACGTTTGACGTAGACGTTGGTGACGGTCGTATCCGGTTCCTCCCACGCGACCACCGGATTGCCGGCGGTGTCGAGC
>CAYJRR010000086.1:0-7535 GCA_964372275.1 uncultured bacterium | reverse complement strand
TCCACGCACGCCAACACGAACTGCCCCGTCGTGCCGACCACGGCGACGGGGCAGGCGCTGGTGTTGACCAGGTTGCGGGCGGCGCTGTTCGCCTTCTGACCGACCTGGACCCATGCGGGCAGGGTGAACGACCAGACGGTGCCGCCGACGTCGACCGGATTCCCCGCGAGATCGGTGATGCCGTCGGAGAGGTCGACGCGAAGGGTGGTCGGGAGCGGAGGAACGGCGGTGGGGGCGATCACGAAACCCTGCCCGTCCTCGGTCAACGTCAGGGTCTTGGCGAGGGCCACCGAACCCGACCCCGAGAGGATCACCGCGTCCTGCGTCAGGGAGGCGGGATGGAGAGGCTCGTCGAACTCGATGCGGATCGCCTCCTGGACCGAGACGTTCACCGCGTTGGGGATCGGCGTGCGGAGCGTGACGGTCGGACGCGTGCGATCGACGATCACCGTGATCGCGGCGCTCTCGATCACCTCCTCGCCGATCTGCCCCCGCACCAACAGCAGATGCGCCCCCTCGGGCGTCGACGTGCTGTCCCACGCATAGCAGAACGGGATCTCGGTCGACGCGAGCAGCTCCCCGTCGAGAATGAAGTCGATCGTCTTCGGCGTCGCGCCGTAGGCGACGGCACACAACTCGACGACGCCGTTGGTGTAGAGCGTCCCGGCGACGTTGGCGAGGTCGAGGACCATCGACAACGGCGCCCCGGCGCCGGACTGGGCCGCCTGGCAGCCGGGGACGATCACCGACAACAGGAGAAGCGTGAACGTGACGAGCGCGCGCATCGGACCCCCTGCGTGATCGGGCTCACATTCCGCTCTAGGATCGCCGAAATCGCCCGCACTCTCGCATGGCAATCTTTTGCCGATGCGCCGAGTCGGCGCAGTGACGAATGGTCACGATCGACGGTTTCGCTCTCTCGGGTGAAGACCGCAGACCGCGTCGACCTAGGGGAGCGGCATTCGGCGCCAGGAAAGACCCCGGCGGCTGGCGGCGGGCCAGCGGGCGGTGACGGGAAGGAGCTTGGCCTCCGGTCCGGGGCGCGGTCGTGGCGGCGGGAGGATCAGCACCCGGGGGACGACGGGGAGCGTCGGCGCGGAGGCCACGGCCGCGGCGATCGGCAGCTCCGACGCGGCCGCCGGCGCGAGTGCGACGACCGGCGCCCCCGGGGCAACGGCGAGCGTCGCGGCCGGGTCGGTCCCCGGCGCTCCGCTCGCGGAGCCGACGGCGGGAGCGGCCGCCGGGGACGCGGTCGGCGCGTCGGGCACGGCGGCGACGGCGGCAACGGGCGCGGCCACGGAGACCGGACCGGCCGCGACGCCGGAGGCGAGACCGGCCGTGCCGCCGGAGGACGGACCGGGCGCGCCGCCGTCCCCGCCGGAAAGGAGCGACGGAACCGCCAGCAGAAGGCCGGCCGCGGCGACGGGAAGGCTCGAAACGACGGTTGCCGCGACGTCGAGCGGCGCGGCCAGAAGCGACGTCGTCTCGCCGGCGGTCGCGGCGGCCGCGAGACCGGTCCCGGCGACGCCGGTTGCGGCCGAAGCGGAACCGGTGGCGACGTCGGCGGCACCCGCCACCGCGTCGAGCGGAACCTCGACCGTCAGCGACGGGACCGGGCCGCCCGCGGCGACCGGGGCGGCGGCGGCCGGCGTCGTGGCCGCGGCGGCGGCCGGCGTCGTGGCCGCGGCGCCGTCGGCAACGCCGGACGTGGCGTCCGCGGCCCCGTCGGTGGCGGCGGTGGTCGTGACGGCCGCGCCGTCGGCAACGCGCGCGGTGGCGACGGCAGCGCCGACGATCGCGCCCGGGGTGGCGCCCGCGGCCGCGTCCTCGATCGGCACGGCGGCGGCGCGAGCGACCCGGATCGCCTCCTCCGGCCGCAGCAGCCGCAGCTCCAACGCGTTGTCGCGCCGCTCGGTGACGCTGTAGACGGCGCGCTTCTCCGCGAAACCGGGGTGCCGGACGGTCAGGAAGGCCAACCCAAGCTTCAGCCCGGTGGCGTCGAACCGTCCGTCGGCGTTGGCGACCACCGACGACCCGTCGTCCAGCTCGATCGTGGCGCCGGGGACCGCCTTTCCGGTCGCGTCCTCGACGATCGAACCGACCAGCACCCCTTTCTTCACCGCGATGTAGTCGGCGACCTCCGGAAGCGCGGCGGGGGAGGCGGGGGCCCGTGCGATCGGGATCGCCGGCGGCAGGAGCGGGCTGCGCGACGGGAGGCGCTGGCCCCACGAGATGCTGAAGCCGCCGACCACCTGCCACTCGGGGGCCCGCAGCCGGCCGGGAACGACCTTCTTTCCCATCAACCCGAGATCCCCGGCCACGAAGAAGGTGGCCTGCCGGTCGGCGCTCTGCGCGCGCAGCCCCCCGGTGCCGACGATCGCCGGATCACCGTCGGCGCCGATGTCCGATCGACCGCTCGCCTCGACGAACGGCGCGAATCGCCACCGTGGAAAGTCGAGCGCGACGCCGCCCAGGTAGGCGTCGTACCGGCTCACGCCGTAGGCGTAGGCTTCGGCCGGTTGCAGGTCGAAGTCGAAGTCGTCGGCAACCAGCTCCCGAGAGCGGTCCTCCATGAAACCGCCGTTCAGGCTCAATCGCGCCGGGCCCCCTTCGATCGACAACAGTCCGAATCCGTACGGGCTCCGGATCAACTCCGGCCGCGCCTCCGGGTCCTCGGCGTCGATCGATCCCTGCATCAGCTTCGCGCCGCCTCTCGCGCCGAGGCAGAGGCGGAACGATCCCCGATGGAAGACGGGGAGGACGACCCGCCCGCTGACGTCGGCATCGCCGATCGCGGCGATGAAGACCGGGTTCGTGCCGCCGTCGTGGTGCGTCGACCCGAGGATCGTCGAAGCCACTTCGAGGTACTTGAGGAGCGCCACGTTCACCGTGAAGGAGGCGCCGTTGTGATGGTGCTTCTTCCCCTCGATCAGGTAGCCGGGGATCGAGAACCACTCCCCGGCGACGACGACGTTCGCGGCCAGCCACGACGTCGGACTCGCCGAGACGACGCGCAGCCCGCCGGAGTAGCCGTAGAGCGTCGGTGGACCGGTCACCATCTCGGCGCGCGCGGGGCGGGGACGCGGAACGATCGGCAACGGGTCGGCCGGCGCGGCCCCCGGCGATCCGCCGGCCGGGGCTTCGGTCGCGGAGGCCGGGGCGGCGGCAGCAGGCGCGCCGCCATCGGTCGCGGCCGCCGGCGTTCCCGGCGCCGCCGCGTCCGCCGACGTCCCCTCCGGCGCCTTCGTCTCCGCCGGCGGTGTTTCCGCCGGCAACGGCGGCGCGCTCGCGCCGGGCTCGGGGCTTGCGTCCGGCGCCGGCGCGACGGGGGTCGGGGACGCGATGGCCTCCGGCGGGGCGCCCCCCCCCTCCTCCGCCTCCGCCGCCGCCGAGCCCACCCAGGCCCCGACGACGACGACCGCACACGCGAAAAGCGCCCGGCAACGCATCGGCTCTCCCATTCTACTCCAGTCCTTCGTGCCGCCTCCGCGCCGTTTTCACACGTGGTATGCTGCGCGCCCCAATGTCCGGCGCCACCGAGGAGGCTCTGCGCGAGATCGCGCGGCGGCTCAAGATCGAGCGGCCGTTGAGCTTCCTCGACCTGGAGACGACCGGAACCTCCCCCGAACGAGATCGCATCGTCGAGTACGCCAGTGTCACGGTGCTGCCGACCGGCCAGGTCACCCGTTTCCGCACCCTGGTGAACCCCGGCCAACCGATCCCCGCCGACGCGAGCGCCGTCCACGGGATCACCGACGCCGACGTGGCCAACGCCCCGGCGTTCGCGGAGATCGCCTCCGAGCTGGCGCGCTCGCTGGAGGGCCACGACCTGGGGGGCTTCAACCTGCGCCGCTTCGACCTGCGGGTGCTCGCCGCCGAGTTCGCGCGCGCGCAGATCCGCTTCGACCCGGAGCGCTGCCGGGTGATCGACGCGATGGCGATCTTCCACCGCAACGAGAAGTTCGGCCTGGAGTCGGCCGTGCGTTTCTACTGCGAGCGCCCCCACCAGGGACACCGCGCCGAGGCGGACGTGGCGGCGACGATCGACGTCCTCCGCGCGCAGCTCGCGCGTTACCTCGCGCTGCCGGGAGACGTGACGACCCTCGACGAGTACTGCCGCCAGCGGTCGCCGGACGCCTTGAGCTCGGACGGCAAGATCGCGTGGCGCGACGGCGCAGCGCGGATCAACTTCGGCAAACACCAGGGGAAGACGTTGCAGCAGATGGCGGCGGACGAGCGGGGCTACCTGGAGTGGATCTCGCGCAGCGACTTCCCCGACGACACGCGGAAGCTCGTGCTCGACGCGCTGGCCGGAACGTTCCCCGCCGAACCGGCGCGCGCCAAGGCGTAGCAGGGGGCATGGGGGAGTTCCCCCGATGAGCCCGAAGGGCGTGACCATTCGCGTCGGGACCGGATTCGCGAATAGAATGAGTTGAATGCGTGGCTACCGCCGACGTCGCGCGCTCCTCCTGTTCCTCGCCGCGACGGTCGTGTCGATCTCCTGCGTCCGCAGCCGGTTCGTGATCGACGACGAGACGGTCGACTGCGAGAAGGCGGGGAGCTCCTGTTCGCTCGGGTCGGTTGGCGCCGGCGACGGCGGACCGGCGCTAGAGGCGAGTTTCGGATATCCCCGCGGATTCGCCGTCGACACGAGCGGCAACCTGTTCGTCGCCGACACGTTCCAGAACCGGATCCGACGCATCGACGCTGACGGCGTGGTGGAGACGGTCGCCGGGAACGGCGAGTCCGATGACCTCGGCTTTCGCGCCGGCGGCGCGGCGCTCGAGACGGCGATCACCCGCCCCGACACCGTCGCCGCCTGTTCCGACGGCTGGGTCTACTGGTCCTCCTGGGCCGAACAGCCGTTCGGACTGCCCGCCGGCGACAACCTGATCTACGGCCTGAACCCGGGGACCGGGCTGATCGAGCTCGTGTCCGATGCCGCGGGGGCGATCGCGCTGTCGCTGGGAACCTCCTCGCACCTGTCGTGCACGCGCGGCGGACAGCTCCTCGTTCCCGAAGGGAACGGCCATCGCATCTGGGCGATCAACCGCGGCGACGTCAACGTGTCGGTCGCCAACGTGACGATCCCCGCGAAGAGCCGGGCGGTGATCGCCGGGACGGGAACCGCCGGCGCCGGGGCCAACGGCATCGCGGCGACCGCCTCGGCGATCAACTCGCCGGACCACGCGGTCGAGCTTCCCGACGGCTCGATCGTCTTCGCCGACACCGGCAATCACCGCATCCGGAAGATCGCCGGCGGCGTGGTGCAGACGATCGCCGGAACCGGCACGCGCGGATTTGCCGGGGACGGCGGCGCGGCGACCGCCGCGCTCCTCAACTCCCCCACCGGCGTCGCGTACGACGGTCAAGGACGCCTGTTCATCGCCGACCACGACAACGCCCGGATCCGCATGGTGAACATCGGGAGCGCGGCCTCCCTCTCGTTCGGCGGCATCACCGTCAACGCCACCGCGATCGACACCGTGGCCGGCACGGGCTTGAGCGACTTCCCCTACCTCGACGGCTCCGCCCCCCGCCAGCAGGCGTTCCGCCTGAGCGGCGCCCCGCCGCTGGTCGCCGCCGACGGGGCGATGCTGGTGCTCGACGGCGGCAACGCGGTGATCCGGCGCATCGATCCGGCGAGTCCGACGATGACGGTGATCGCGGGGTACGCCGACGAAGGGCGCCTCGACGGCGCGTGGCTCGAGCCGACGTCGATCGCGGTGCTCGACGACGGATCGCTGCGGATGACCGCGGAGAACGCCTACCTGTGGCGGGTCGATCCGGAGAGCGGCGACCGCGACACCGTCGCCGGCACCGGCAGCCCGCTCGCCACCGGCGACGAGGGTCCGGCCCGGGACGCCGGCTTCTGGGGGACCTCCGTGGCGGCCCGCCGCGACGTCGTGGTCGTCGCCGACGCGCGGAACTTCGTGGTGCGGGAGATCGACGCCGACGGGGTGATCCGACGCCTCGCCGGCACCGGCGTGAAGGTGAACTTCGGAACCGGCGACGGAGGGGCCCCGGCCGCCGCGGCCCTCGACGCGCCGACCGGCGTCGCCGTCGACTCCGCCGGCAATCTCTTCATCGCCGACGACGACCGGATCCGGATGATCAACCGCACGGCGAACCCGATCGTCGTCGGCGGCGTCACCGTCGGCTCCGGCCAGATCAACCGGATCGCCGGCACCAACGCCTCCGGCTACGGCGGCGATGGGGGCCTCGCGACGAACGCCACCTTCGACATGACGGAGAGCCAGCCGACCGGCCTCGCCGTCGGAACCGGCGTGCTGTTCATCGCCGACCACAACAACCATCGCATCCGGAAGGTCGACCTCGCCCTCGGCACGATCACGACCTTCGCCGGCAACGGAAACACCGGGTATGCGGGGGACGGATTGCCGCCGAACCTGGCGACCGTCGGCCGGCCCTTGGGCCTCGCGATCCACGACGGGTATCTCTACTGGTCGCAGTCCGACGGAGCGATCGTCCGGCGCGCGAAGCTCTCCGGGTCGGGAATCGTCGAGCGGGTGGCGGGGACCGGTCGTTGGGGGCTGGCCGGCGAGCGAGGGCCGCGTCTCGACGCGTCGCTCAGCCGGCCGTTCGGCCTGGCGATCGGCGCCGACGGCGTCGTCTACGTGACCGATTGGAATCACCGCATCCGCCGGATCGTGCCGTGACGCGGCGGCCGTCGCCGGCAGCGGGCCTCCTGGCGATGGCGCTCGCCGCGGCCATTGCGTCGGCGCCCGCGGCCCGGACGGGGCACGGTGCCGATTCCGGATCGACCGCCTCCCCCGCCTCGACCGTCTCCCCCGCGTCGACGGCGTCACCCGTTCCCGGCGCGACGCCGGCTGCCGCGCCCTCGCCGACGCCACCCGGTGCGACGGCAAGCCCCTCCCCGTCCCCAGCAGCGAGCGAATCGCCCGCGCCAACCGCGAGCCCGGAGGCGACGCCGGCGCCCAAGGCCGCGGTCCCCGCCCGCGTGGCGGTCTTGAGCGTCGGCCCCGAAGCCGTCGTCGCCGGCGATCTGCAGCGACGTCTCGAGCAGGCGCTCACCGGCCTCTCCGAGCTGACGCTCGTCCCGACCGAGGAGATCGCCAGCCTGCTCGGCACGGCCCACGTCACCACGGCCGGAACGGCGGGCGTCGTTCCCGACGCCGATTCGCTCAAACAGGCGGCGACGCTGCTCGAAGATGCCTCGACCGCCTACTACGACGACCGTCCGCTCGAAGCGATCGCCCGCCTGGGGGAGCTGTCGAACCTGCAGGACCGGTTCGCCTTCCCTCTCGCCGACCGCGTCCGTCTGCTGCTCTGGCGGACCGCCGTCTACCTTTCGATGAACGACGTCAAGCTGGCGTCCGACGACGCCGCCGCCGCCCTCACGCTGATGCCCGGGCTGGTGGTCGATCCCGACGAGTTCCCTCCGTCGGTCGCCAAGACGGTCGAACGGCTGAAAGCGGAGCGCTTCAAGTTGGTGACGCTCACCGTCAACGGACAGCCCCCGGGCGCGGGCGTCCGGGAGGACAATATAACCC
>CAYJRR010000085.1:0-19801 GCA_964372275.1 uncultured bacterium | reverse complement strand
GCGGCGGCCGACCGGTTGGGGGTGGAGGTGGTGCTGGGGAGCGACCGGTGCCACGTGCTCGAGTCGCAAGGGGCGGTGCCGCTCACGCGAGACTCGGTCGTCCTCGACCTCCTGGACCCGGAGGAGTCGGCCCGGCGGATCGTGGCGTACGCATCCTCGTCGCCGCTCGACGGCGTGGTCGCCACCGACGATCCGACCACCGTGGTCGCCGCCCTCGCCACGGGCGCGCTCGGACTTCCGCACAACCCGGTCGGCGCGGCGCGCGCCTCTCGCGACAAGCGCGAGATGCGGGGACGGTTCGCCGAGGGGGGCGTGCGCCAGCCGCGGTTCCGCGAGCTTCCGCTGTCGCTCCCGGCGGTCGAGGCGGCGGCGCGGGCGGCCGCCGACCCGGGCTTCCCCTGCGTGGTGAAGCCCCGCTCGCTCTCCGCCAGCCGCGGCGTGATCCGCGCCGACGACGAGCCCGGCTTCGCCGCCGCGTTCGAACGGGTGCGGAAGATCCTCTCGGACCCGGAGGTGCGTGCCCGCGCCGGCGACACCGCCGGATCGGTGCTGGTCGAATCGTTCGTCCCCGGAGGGGAGGTGGCGCTGGAGGGTCTCCTCACCGACGGCCGGCTCGAGGTCCTCGCCCTGTTCGACAAGCCCGACCCGCTCGACGGCCCGTTCTTCGAGGAGACGATCTACGTCACGCCGTCGCGCCTCCCCTCCTCCACGCAGGACGCGATCCTCGCCGAGACGGCCCGCGCCGCGGCGGCGCTCGGCCTGGTCGAAGGCCCCGTCCATGCCGAGCTCCGGGTCGCCGCCGGCGGGCCACACGTCCTGGAGATCGCCGCGCGCTCGATCGGCGGACTCTGCTCGCGCGCGCTGCGCTTCGGCGCCGGGATGTCGCTCGAGGAGGTGATCCTGCGCCACGCCGTGGCGAGGGGCTCTTCGATGCGGCCGGATCGGCGGCCCCCCGACGGGACGCCCGTCACACGCGATCCGTCCCGCCCCGCGGCCGGGGTGATGATGCTCCCGATCCCGGCGACCGGCGTCTTCCGCGGCATCGACGGCATCGAGGCGGCCAAGGCCGTCCCGGGGATCGAGGAGCTCTCGATCACCGCGCAGACCGGCCGGACGGTCGTCGCGTTGCCCGAGGGATCGAGCTATCTCGGCTTCCTCTTCGCGCGGGGCGAATCTCCGGAGTCGGTCGAGCGATCGCTCCGCGACGCCCACCGGAGGCTGGACGTGCGGATCGCCGCGTCGCTCAACAAGGCCTAGGTCGCGGCGCGGCGTTCGCGGGCGAGAGGGTCGGACCGACCCTCGAGCGGTTCCGCTCAGCAGAACCAGGGCTCGGTCAGCCGGGGGGCGCGGGGGCGGCGCGCCGTCGCGTCGCGCGCCTCTCCGGCGACCGCGCGGCGGTGCGCGCCGTCGCGCGCCTCGAGCGCGGCCTCGCGCAGGCGCGCGAAGGTCGTCTCGGGCGGTTCGCCGGCACGGGCCGCGTCGGCGGCGATCCTCGCCGCCCGCTCGTGGAGCGCGTCCATCCTCGGGTCGGGGTGCGTCCAGCGCCAGGAGAGGCGCTCCGCCTCGAACGGTCCGCGGTGCGGCACGAACTCGGGATCGCGTTCCAGCAACGATCCCGCCGGCACCAGCAGCCGGATCGTGAGCTGCACCGGATCGACGTGGTCGACGAGGTCGCGGTCCACGAGGAGGTCCAGGAGCTCGAGGTAGTCGTCGAGCGTCGACCACGGCGTGAACGGAAGGAGCGACGGCCGCACGCAGACGCCGGCCTCCCGGGCGAGGTCGAGCAGCTCGAGCGCGTCGGCGCGGGTGTGCCCCTTCTCCAGGATCGCCAGCACGCGGTCGGAGAGCGATTCGAGGGCGGTCACCACGAACAGGCAGCCCCAGCGCCTGGCGTCGCCGAGGAACGCCGGATCGCGGAGCAGATGCTCCACCTTCGCCGTGACGTCGACGGTGAGCGACGGATGGCGCGCGTGGAGCCGTTCCAACACGCGCCGCGCATGCGCCGGGGCGTTGAGGAAGTCGGGGTCGGCGAAGGTGACGTGCGTCGCGCCCGCCGCCACCGCCGCGTCGACGTCGGCGAGCACCACGGCTTCCGGCACGACGAAGAACCGGCCGTCGTAGACCGGCGGGATCGGGCAGTGGCGGCACCGGTGGAGGCACCCGCGGCTGGCCTCCACCGCGGCCGCGAGCCCCTGGCGGCCGTCGACGTCGATCCGCGCATAGCGGTCGAGAGGCGGGAGCCCCGCGCGCGAAGGGGCCGGGAAGTCGAGGCGCCGCAGGATCGGGGCCGCCTCCCCGCCCCGGACGCGGATCCCGGGGATCGCCGTCCCCCCGCCGGCGACGGCACCGGTCGTGATCGACCGGGCGGCGCCGGGCTCCGCGGCGTCCGCTTCGAGCGCTTCGATCCAGGCGACGAGCGCCGCCTCATGCTCGCCGCTCACCACCGAATCGCCCAGGCGCTCGAGCAGGAACGACGCGTTCGCGAACGCGTACAGTCCGTGGAAGCAGACGTGCGCCGTTGGCGCCAGCGCGCGGACCCGCTCCGCGAGCCGGACGCCGAGCCGAAGCGCCGTGTGCATCGGCACGGAGATCCCGACGAAGCGCGCGTTCGCGATGCGCGACTCGTCGAGCGGCTCGACCGAGAGGTCGAGCGTCGCCGGCCGGAATCCGGCGCGTTCCAGGAACGCCGCCGGCCAGGCGATCCCCAACGGCGGGCGGCCCAGCTCGTAGGTCGAGACCAGCAGGATGTCGCCCGGTGCTCTCATCGAGCGGCGAACGGCCGCCGGCTACTTCTTGGCCGCCCCCTGCGGGACGTAGTCGGGGGGCATCTGCGCCCCCTCTCCGAAGAAGAACTTCTCCGCCTGCTCGTAGAGCATCTTCTGGGCGGCCGGATCGGCGAGGTTCAGGCGGTACTCGTTGATGATCAGCTTCGCCTGCTCGAGCCACATCTGGAACGCCTGCTCCGAGACGTTCTCGTAGATCTTCTTCCCGAGCTCCCCCGGATACGGCTGCCAGTCGAGACCCGGCAGCTCCTTGCCCAGCTTCGCGCACTTCACCGTTCGCGCCATCGATCCGTTACTCCTTCTTGGGGCGACGGAGTCTAGCCTGTCCGCGGTGCCGTACCGCACCACTTCTCGACCGGCCGCGGGTCTACGGACGGGACAGGGGGACCTCCCGAACCCAGGGGACGGACGGACGGGGGCGCCGCGAACGCCGAGACGCATCGGGAAGCGCTGCGATCGCCGCTAGTTGCACGACCGGGTCGGCGGGCTTCGCTGGCATCCGGATTGCTCGACGGACGGCCCGAAGGACCGACCGTGCGCAACGAACGAACGCCGCGAATCGACCTCTCCCGCCTCGCGGCCGCTCTGCTGTTCCTCTCGGCCGCCTGCCGTACGGCGGAGGTCTCGTCGGTGCCGAGCGAACCGCCGGTCGAGCCGCCGACCGACAATCGCCCGACGCTGTCCGATCTCGACGCGCTGTTCGCCGGCGTACCGACCGCCGACGAGCTGGTCGACACCAGCCTCCCCGCAATCCTGCCGGCCGTCTTCGACGTCGCGCGCTTCGACACACCGGTGAAGGACCAGGGCGGGCGCGGCGTCTGTTCGGTCTTCGCCAGCGTCGCCCTGGTCGAGAGCCTCTACAAGAAGCGGGGTCTGGCGAACCCCGACTTCTCGGAACAGTTCCTCCAGTGGTCGGTCAAGACCGAGCTCGGCGCCTTCCCCGACGGCGAGGGGTCGCACAGCGGCGTGAACCTGGAAGCGGTCTCGAAGTTCGGGATCGTCGAGGAGCCGGTCGCCCCCTACCAACCCGACCCCTGGGGTCCTGCGCAGGACCCGGCGTGCGATCCGGCCGCCGCCGCCCGGCCCCGCGTCTGCTTCACCAACGGTGATCCGCCGGACGAGGCGCTCGCCGCGCCCCGCTTCAAGCTGCCGATGCCGCGATACCTCCACCCGAACGCGATCAAGTCGCACCTGGCGGAGACCGAGTCCGGCGCGACGATCGGGCTGCCGGTCTTCTACCAGAGCTGGAACCACGGCCTGTCGGGGCTTCCGCTCAACGGCGACTACTGGCGCGCCGGGTTCGTCACCTATCCGAACGACGCCGACCGCGCCGATTCGGAGCGGAATCCGGCCGGGCACGGCGTCCTGATCGTCGGCTGGGACGACACCCTCGAGGTCCCGGTGCGCGACGGCGAAGGGAGGATCGTCCTCGACGCCGACGGACACGCTGTGCGCGAACGGGGCTTCTACCTCTTCAAGAACAGCTGGGGCGCCGCCAGCTTCGGCCTGGATCACCCGTTCGGTCCGGGCTACGGCTGGATCTCGCAGCGCTACGTCGCCGAGCACGCGTCGGTGGTGGTGGCCGACCCGCCCGCGCCGGAGTAGGATCCGCCGGCGGAGGTTCGAGATGATCCCGTGGATCGAAAGCTGGGAAGAGGCGCGGGCGCAGGCGCAGGGGCGCGGCCTTCCGATCTTCCTCTGGCTCTACGCGCACACCTGAATGGGGTGCAAAGAGATGGGTACCGTGACGTACCCCGACCCCACGGTGATCGAGCGGCTCCGCGATTCGTTCGTCCCCTGCAAGCTGGAGAGCACGAAGGCGGGAGACCTGCCGCGCAAGATGAACGCCCGCTGGCTGCCGGGGCTGATCGTCGCCGGCGCCGACGAGCGGCCGGCGCACGTGCAGGTCGGATTCCTGCCGCCGCAGGAGTTCCTGGTCGAGCTCGACTTCGGCCGCGCCATCCTGGCGATGGGGGAGAAGCGATACGACGACGCCGACCGGCTCTTCCAGGCGGTCGCCGACGCGACGCCGGGCGGCCGGACGGCCGAGCGGGCGCCGGAGGCGATCTACTGGCAGGGGATCAGCCGCTACCGGCGCTCCAAGGTCTTTGCCGACTGCACCGAACGTTGGTCGACGATCGTCGCTCGTTGGCCCGACTCGCAGTGGGCGCGGAAGACGAGCTACGCCCTGCGCGGATAGCGGCGCGATGAGGGACGAATGATCCGGGTCGAAGGCGAGGTGTCGCGGGCGCGCGAGTTCGATTTCGCCGAGCTGCGCGCGCTGCCGGGCCAGATCGACGACCTCTCGACCCTGGTCCCCGGCAAGACCGGCGGCGCGGTGCGGCTGCGGGCGCTGCTCGACGCCGTGGCGCCGACCGCCTCGGCGGCCTACGCCTCGCTCTGCTCCGAGGACGGCGCCTTCGAGATCAGCGTCCGCTTAAGCGCGATCGCCGACAACGCGGTCGTCGCCTACCGTCTCGGCGACGCGCCGCTCCCCGAGAAGCAAGGTGGCCCGGCGCGCTTCTACGTCGTCGACGCCGCGGCCTGCGGCGAGGGGGAGGTCGACGCCTGCGCCAACGTGAAGCGCCTCGGCACGATCCGCCTCACCCGCGAACGCGCCCCCGACGTCGGCCACCTCCACCGCTGACCCGCTACAGGGTGGAGCACTTGAGGGCTTGCGCGGAGTCGAGGACGCCGGCCGCGATCACGAAGTCGACCGTCAGCGTCGAGTCGTGGACGGCCGTCACCGTCCCGGTCACGCGGGTGCAGATCAGCGCCGGATTCGCGTCGTCGTCGGCGAGGTCGGAGACGGTGTGCAGGTCGAAATCGCCGATGCCCTCGACGTCGCCGGCCAGGGTCAGCGCGCCCACCAGGTCGCCGGTCATCTGGTTGTCCGACGGCTGGTTGGTGATGTTGAGCCCAAACTGGAGGGAGGTCCCCTCGGTCTGGTAGCGCACCAGACCGGTGTCGCTGTAATCGTTGAGCTGCACCCAGAGGTTCAAGTTCTGGTTCAGGCTGCCCGACTGGGCCACCGTCCCCCCCATCGTCCCCGTCCCCATCACGTCGCCGGTGAGTGGCACGGCGGGGATGTTCGCCCCCTGCGCCGCGGTGTCCTTCGCCGCCAGACCGGCGGTGGTGATCTTGAAGATCGTCGGCTCGAAGTTTTGGTAGACGTCGATGACCCCCGCCTCGGTGTCGAGGTCGTCGTCGTTGTTCGTCTTGCGCCGCTCGTCCCGGCATCCGGCGACGAGCTCCGCGATCAGGACGAGCGACACTGCCGCCATCGATCCGCGAGCCTTCATGTCCGCGATGATCGCTCCACCCGGCGGGCGTTGACCATGGCCGACGTCACAGCGCCCAGTCCCGTGCCGGCCGTCACGTCAGGAGCGCCAGAGGTAGGAGAGCTTGAGAAAGGCGGCGCGCGCGGGGGCGGTTGACGGGTCGGCGCCGGCGGGGGCGGCGTCCTGGTAGCCGACGTAGAAGACGGTCCCCGGTCCGGGCCGATAGGAGAGCAGGCCCGAGAGGACGATCCGGTCCGAATCCGAGGTCCAGTCGCCGATCACCCGCGCCGAGATCGACGGCGTCAGGAAGAACAGCACGCTTCCACGGGAGACGGCCTCGTCGAAGACCGTCTCCTCGCCGCCCCGCGAGGTGAGCTGACGCCAGGCATCGCCCACCTCGCCGGACGAGAAGATCGAGCGCCCGTAGCGCGCGCCGAACCGTAGCCGGTCCCAGGGCTTGAGCTCCACGCCGCCGCCGGCCGCGACCACGCCGCCGACGTACGGGTCGTCCGGCTGGAAGTAGGAGATCTGCTTCCCGGCGGAGAGGTCGGCGTCGAAGGAGAGCCACCCGGTCGGAGATCCTCCGCCCCCGACCGCGACCCGGTTCTTGTGGAACGTGCGGTTGGAAAACCCTTCCTCGGCCGCCGCGCCGGCGACGACGAACCGCGTGGCCGGAAACTCGAAGACGATCCGGGTCCGGCCGAACCGCTCGAAGTCGTGGTCGACCTGGGAGTCGAGCCAGCTCACCTCGACCTCGGGCCGCACCGCGAGCAGGCCGGTGCTGCGTCCGGTCTCGATCCGGTAGGACGGCCCCAGGCCCGCTTCGCGATAACCGACGCGCGGGATGTACCCGGTCTCGGCGCGGAAGTCGGGATCGATCTGTTCGTACCACTGGAACCAGCTGAGCCGCCGGTCGCCGCCGCGGAGGCGGACCTTGACCGCCGTCCCGGTCTCGTAGAGGCCGCCGGGCAGGTCGGTCGCCGACCAGAGCCCCTGCGCGATCAGGCGATACGACTCGGTGACCGCGACTTTCCCGTCGGCCCCGACAACGCGGTTCCAATGCTCGCCGACCCTCTTCGTCGTCGCGAGGAAACCGGCGGTGTTGTCCCCGCCGAAGTCGGTGACGCCGCGGGCGACGGTCGAGATCGCCCGTCCTTCGGCGTAGCTCTCCGGGCTCCAGCGACCGTCGACGACGCTCGCCGCTGGCTGGTCGTCCTCGGCGTGGAGCACGGCGAAGGCGGTGCGCCCGGCCTTGCCCGAGACCTTCGCGCCATAGACGGGGTCGACGATCGAACGGGTGTAGACCGCCTCCCACGGCATCGCGAACAGCTCGCGTCCTTCCAGGAAGAACGGCCGCTTCTCGTCGTAGTAGAGGGCGAACCGCTCGTTCGCGGCGATTCGCGAGGCGTCCGACTCGATCTGGCTGTAGTCAGGGTTGATCGCGAGGTCGACGGCGCCCCCGGCGCGCGCCACCTTCGCCGAGAGCCCGAGGTCGGCGGCGGCGTTCTCGGGGAGCCCCGAATCGGCCTCCGGCGCGTAGAGCGCGCCCGCGCGGCTCGTCGCGGGGCCGGCGCGCATCGTCATCTCCGGCAGGAGCTCCGCCGTGCGGCGCGCCGGGATCCCGCGCATCCCGGTGAGGTGTCCCGTCTGGCGCAGGAACCCGCCGCGCGCCGCCTGGAACGGCGACCAGACGAGCGCCTCCCCGGTACGCCGGATCACCCGCAGGAGCTGCATCCGCCACGCGTCGCGCGTCGGGTCGAAGCGGAGGCTGGCGAACGGGATCCGCGCTTCGACGACGAACCCCTCCGGTGTGGTGCGGCCGCGCGAGTCGTAGAGCGCGTCCCAGGTGCAGTCTTCGTTGCCGCTTTCGATCTGGACGCAGTCGAGCTGGAAGCCGTAGGGATTCATCAGGAACTCGAACCCGCGGCGCTCGTCGCCGAACGGATCGAGCAGGACGCCGACCAGGTCGTCCGATCCGACGTCGTCGCGATCGCCGAACGAGACCCGGACCTGGGACGGATCGCGCTCGAACGCCTCGAAGGCGAGGTAGAGGGCTTGGCTGTCGCGCAGCAGGCGCACCTGGGTGCGCTCCGACGGGGGGGCCCCTTCGGTCGGCTTGGCGGCGGAGAAGGTGTCGACCTTCACCGCCCGTTCCCACACCGGCTCGTCGAGCCGGCCGTCGATCGTCGGCGGCTCGGTGACGACCGGCGCGTCGATCGAGGGGAGATCGGAGAAGGCGGCGAGGATCAGGGCGAAGGCGGGACCGGTCGGCATCGGGGCTCCTCGGGTCGAACGTGGCGGCCCCCCCTACGCGCCGGTCCGCACCTTATTTCAGCTCGCGTCGCGGCGGAAGACGATCTCCCCTCCGACGACGGTCATCCGGACCTCCGTGGTGAGGATCTCGGCCGCTGCTACGGCGGTGAGGTCCCGCGACAAGACCGTCAGGTCGGCCCGCCGCCCCGCCGCGATCGTCCCGCCCGACCGTTCGTCGAAACCGGCGTAGGCCGCGCCGGTGGTGAATCCGGCCAGCGCTTCCAGCGCGGAGAGTTTCTGCGACGGCAACCACCCGCCCGCCGGACTCCCCTGGTGGTCGGTACGGGTGACCGCGGCGTAGATCCCCCACAGGGGCGAGACCCCCTCGACCGGGAAGTCGGAGCCGAACGCAAGCGACGCCCCCGAGTCGAGGAGCGTGCGCCAGGCATAGGCCCCCTTCACCCGCTCCTTCCCCAGGCGGGCTTCGGCCCACGGCATGTCGGAGGTGGCGTGCGTCGGCTGCATCGAAGCGACGACCCCGAGCTTCGCCAGGCGCGGCAGATCCTCCGGCGCCAGCACCTGCACGTGCTCGATCCGCGGGCGCTCGACCGCGGACATCGGCTTCCCGCCGGAACGCCGCTCGACGCGGTCGCGGACGCTCTCGATGGCGTCGAGCACCGCTCGGTTGCCGGCGTCCCCGATGGCGTGGACCGCCACCTGGAAGCCGGCCCTTCGGCCTTCGTCGATGCGCCGGGCGATCTCGTCGACTCCGTCGCGCAGCAGACCGCGATTCCCGGGCTCGTCGGCGTAGTCGGCGAGCAGCGCCGCGCCGCGGGAGCCGAGCGCGCCGTCGGCGAACAGCTTGAAGCCGCGAACCGTCAGCCGCCCCTTGCCCTTCGCGACGACCGGACCGCGGGCGAACCGCTTCTTCAAGAGCGAGCGGTCGCCGCCGTCGAGCAAAGCGTACACGCGAAGCTTCAGCTTCCGCTCCCGGTCGAGCGCCTCGAAGGCGGCCAGTTCCGTCGCGCCGACCCCCATGTCGTGGATGCCGGTGAGCCCCGCCGCGAGGCAGGCCTCCTGCGCGCGCAGGATCCGCGCCTTCACCTGCGCGAGCGTCGGCGAGGGGACGTGCTTCGCCACGAGATCGATCGCGTCGTCGACCAGCACCCCCGTCGGCTCCCCGGCCGCGGCCGCGCGCAGGATCCGGCCGCCCGGCGGGTCGGCCGTCGCGCGGGTCACGCCCCCCGTCCGCAGGGCGAGCGCGTTGACGACGACGGCGTGCCCGTCGATCCGCGACAGCAACACCGGGTTGTTCGGCGAAACGGCCGAGAGCTTCTCGTGTGTCGGGAACTCCTTCACCGCCCAGTCGTTCTGATCCCAGCCGCGCCCGACGATCCATTCGCCCGGCTTCGCCCGGGCGACCCGTTCCGCGACGGCGGCGACGACCGCCTCCCAGCTCGTCGTGCCGTTCAGCCGCAGGCTCTCCAGGTCGCCACCGAGGGAGGCTACGTGCGCGTGCGCGTCGACCAGTCCCGGAACGACGGTGGAGCCGGCCAGGTCGATGCGCTCGGTCTTCGGTCCGGCGAACGCCTCCGCGCCGGCGGCATCGCCGACGTAGACGATGGTGTCACCGCGGATCGCGATCGCCTCGGCGCGCGGGTGCGCCGGATCGAGGGTGACGACGTTGGCGTGGGTGAGGAGGAGCTGCGCGGGCGCGTGGGAGGCCGGCGCGGCGAGAAGGATGGACGCGAGCAGGGGGATCATGGGGCGCGTATTTCAGACACGCTTTCGTGCCCGTGTCCACGTAGCCGCATTCGCGACCGGTACCGGGGCCGCGACGGAGGCCGTAACGGCGGCCGTGGGGTGTACCCCCGGCGGGGGGGATGCCGCGGGAAAGGCCGCCGGGACGGCCGCCGCCGCCCCCGCGACCCCGGTCGCCGCGGCGAACCGGTTCGGTGCGGTCACGCGCCGTTGTCCCCGCGTTCGCGCCACGGTCACCGCTCGGCCGAGGCGATCAGCCCCAGGCCGCCGAGCGTCGGCTCCGCCTTGGGATTGGAAAATCCGCAGGCCGCGAGCTGCGCCCCGATCGTCTCGGCGGTGAAGCGGCCGTGCAACCGGGAGAAGACGTTC
Source organism: uncultured bacterium (assembly GCA_964372275.1). Classification (GTDB taxonomy): domain Bacteria; phylum CAYJRR01; class CAYJRR01; order CAYJRR01; family CAYJRR01; genus CAYJRR01. The sequence continues at coordinate 9,354 of CAYJRR010000085.1, read as the reverse complement.
CAGAGCGCCATCGAGGTCGCAAACCGCACCTCGCCCCGGACGACCGCGCGCCCGATCGCCGACGCGCGCGCGATTGAACCGGTCGCGCCGTTCGGCTCCAGGAAGACGATCCGCCCACCCGGGCGGAGCACGCGGTGGACGTCGCGAAGCACGGCGGTCCGGTCTTCGACGAGGTAGAGGAAGCTGTGGCCGACGGCGGCGGCGAAGCTCCCGGCGTCGAACGGGAGCCGCGCGGCGTCGGCGCGGACCAGGGGAAGCTCGACCTGCGCCGCGGCGACGTGGCGTTTCGCCCGCTCGAGCATCGGCATCGCCAGGTCGACTCCGATGAACGAGAGTCCCGGCGACGCGCGCGCCATCTCGATCCCGGAGACTCCCGGTCCGATCCCCAGATCGAGCACCGGCCCGCCGGGGAGACGCGCCGCCATCTCCCGGCAGTGGGCGCGCCAGACCGCCTGGTCGGTGAGCCGGTCGTAGATCCCGGCGCCGACGTCGAAGATCCAGGGGGTTCGCAGCCGCACGGCGGCATCCTACCCGGCACCGCCACCGTGGGGTAACTCCCCGCAAATCCGCTGCCAGAGCGGCTTTGCGGGGTTACAGTAGACGAGGGAGGTCACACGATGGGCACGCGTGGAGGCTTGCTGGCCCTGCTCCTGGCGGGCGGCTGCGACCCCGGAGGATCCGAATATCCGTTGTCGGCCGCGGAGTTCGACGGCACGTTCACCGCCGACGTGACGATCCGCTACTCCACCCAGGACGGGGGGGAGATGTCGGTCGACGACCGGACCGTGAAGTTCGTCGTCGACCAGTTCGGTCCGGCGGTCTCGTTCGCCGGATTCACGGCGCTGGCCGACCCGAGGGGTCTCACCTTCGGCTCGGACTATCTGCAAGGGGAGTACGACGTCGGCGGCGACCTCGGGGTGATCGTCGTCCGGATCTCGACCGAAGGGGCGCTCACCTCCGACGGCGGATCGTTCGCCTACACCGGCCGCTACTTCAAGCAGGGCTCGGACGACCCGTACTACTGGGTGCGCTACGACCTGACGTTCGAGAACCTGGAGCGCGTCGGAGACTAGGAAGCAGCGCCAGCGTCGACGCGGCCAGACCGACGAACATGTCCTGGAACCAGGGGGAGCGGATCCCGACGAGGTCGGGCAACAGCTTTCCGGCGACGGCGCCCGCGCAGCCGAAGGCGATCGACGCCAGGACGGCGCGGGCCGGGATCTCGCGCGAGGTCAACCCGACGCCGATCGCGGGGAGGAGCGCCGCGCCGAGGAGCGCGCCGGCGAAGGTGGTCAGCTCGATGATGCCGCCCAGCGGCCGGATCGAAAGCAGGAGGCTGGCGGTCGCCGCGGCGACGACGAGGAGCCGCGTGCGCGCAACGCTCGGGGGGGTGCCGCCACGCGCGAAGAGCGAGCGTTCGACGCAGGAGGCGACGACGAGGAGCGCCGAGTCGAGCGAGCTCATCGCCGCGGCGACCAGCGCCACCATGAACAGCGGTCCGAGCCAGGCGCCGAGGATCCCTCGCTCGAAGACGAGCCACGGCACGAGCGACTCGAGCGCCGGCACCTCCCCCGCGATCCGCCGCGCCAGGAAGCCGAGCGGAAAGAGGCAGGCGTAGACCAGGAGGAGCAGCGTCGGCCCCACCCACCGGAACCGCCGCGCGCGCGCCGGGTCCTGAAAGGCGTAGAAGACGATGATCTGCTTCGGGTCGGCGAGGAGCTTCACCCCGCCGGCGATGCCGACCGAGAGGACGAGCGCCAGCGGCACCGGCTCGATCGGCGGCGGCGCCGTGGCGGCCGGCTCCGCGGCGAGGACCGCGAGCGGGAGTGCGACCGCCCCGGCAACGAGCACGAAGGTCTGCACCACGTCGGTCGAGACGTCGGCCCACAGGCCGCCGAGCGCCGCGTAGACCAGGGTCACGACGTAGATCACCCCCAGCGCCCCGACGTAGGGGAGCCCCAGCCCGCTGGCGACCACCAGCGCCGTCCCGCGAAGGACCGCGAGCAGGTAGAAGAGCGTCGTAACCACCACCACGACCGCGACGACCGCCCCCAACGCCGGCGACGCGAATCGGGTCTCGAAAAACTCCGGAAGCGTCGTCACTCGCGTGCGTCCGGCGAACGCGGCGAACCGCGGCGCGAAGACGAACCAGGAGAGCGCGCAGCAGGCGACCATGATCCCGCCGACCAGGCACCAGGTGAGCCCCACCTGGTAGCTCTTGGCGCTGTGTCCGACGAAAGAGTTGGAGCTGACGAAGTTGGAGAGGAACGACAGGGCCAGCATCCACGCCGGGATCCGCCCGCCGCCGGTGACGTAGTCGTGGAACCCCTTGTGCCGCCGCGCCGACCAGAGGCCGACGCCGATCAGCAGGACCAGGTACGACGCCAGAGCGGCGAGCGTGACCCCCCGCATCACGCCGCGCCGCGCTCCCGACCCGCCGCCGCGACGCCGGCCTCCGGTTCGAGGCGCAGCCGCCCCTCGAGGTGGGCCTCGATCTCGGGGCGGTCGAGCCACTGCGCGTGGTACTCGCCGCGCAACCACAGCGGGAACTGGTCGAGGTAGTGCGGACTACCGGGATGCCCCGACTGCCCTCCCGGCAGCACCGACACCGACCGGTGCGGCGCCGCCAGATCGACGATCTGCCGCCACGACGGCGACCAGGCGTCGGCGCCGAACGGCGCGTGCGGCACCACCGCCGTCTGCAGCGGCGTGTCGGTATCGCCGCCGATCGGGACGGTCGGGCCGTTGAAGAGGAGGTGCAACGGCTTCACCGAACCGAGCGGATGCTTGAGCGACAGGGTGTGGATCCGGCCCCACGACCAGCGGGCGACGTCGTCCCCCATCCGCGCGCGCAGTTCGGCGACGGCGTCGCTCAGCGCGCGCGCCGCCAGCACCTTCCAGGGTTCGGCGTGTCCGCAGCGGAACTCGGCGGCCTCGAGAAAGCGCGTGTCCCGACGCGCGAAGGCCTCGACCAGGACCCCGCTGTAACGACCGACCAGGATCCCGAACGGGTTGATCGGGTTGTCGGAGCGCCCCATCATCGCGTCGAGAAGCGTCCGCCCCAACGCCGGCTCGAACACCCGCCGCATCGCCGCCAGCAGCATCGCCTGGTAGACGGCGCAGCCGCCACTCTCGGGCCTGGCGTGCCCGTCCCAGCGAAGGAGCGCGTCCAGCGCCTGCCGTTCGATCGAGTCGGTCGGCTTCAGGCCGACGCTCCGCACCGTGGCCGCGAAGCGCGCCCCCGGGGCGCAAAAGACGTCCATCTGGATGTCGCGGAACTCCTTCGGCCCCAGGCGGGGGGTCGCGCGGATCAACGTCTCGATCCGGTCGGCGCGGTACCCGTTCATCGTGTCCCAGGTGAGGTGGTGGGGATAACCGTCGCCGGCGACGCGGTTGTTGGCGGTGGCAATGAATCCGGCCTTCGGGTTGATCGCCTGCGGCAGCTCCTCGAACGGCACGTAGCCGGTCCATTCGTGGTCGCCCGACCAGCCCGGGACCGGGGTCAGCCCCGATCCCTTGGCGCGGATCGGGACGACCCCCGACATCCGGAAGCCGATGTTCCCGGCGTCGTCGGCGAAGACGACGTTCTGCGACGGGGTGTGCCAGTCGCGCAGCGCTTCGCGGAACTGGTGGACGTCACGGGCGCGCATCATGCCGACCATCGCCGCCACCGTGTGGCCCGGCTCGTAGGCGGTCCAGCGGAGCGCGAGGCCGGTCGTCGATCCAGGGCCGGTCAACACCGGTCCGTGCCGCGTGATCCGCACCTCCTCCACCACGTCCGGGCGCCCCTTGACGCGGATCGTCTCGCGCACCACGCGCGCCTTCTCGAACCGTCCCTGGAACTCCACTTCGTCCGGACGCTCCGGGTGGAAGCGCTCCAGGTAGAGGTCCTGCACGTCGGCGAACGAATTGGTGAAGCCCCACGCGACGTGGCGGTTGTGCCCCAGCACGATCCCGGGAAGTCCGGGCATCGTCACGCCGTAGGCGTCGACGTCGCCGGCCACCAGGTGCGTCTCGTACCAGATACCCGGCAGCGACAGAACCAGGTGCGGGTCGTTGGCGAGGAGCGGCTTTCCGGTCGCCGTGCGACTTCCGGCGACGACCCAGTTGTTGCTGCCGCCGCCGATCCCGAGCGGAAGGAAGGGTCGAATCTCGGCGTATGCGGCGAGCAGCGCCGGAGCCAGATCGCCGACCTTCGTCCCCGGCGGGACGGCGGCGGGCAAGCCCGCGGGATAGAGCAGCTCCAGCGCCGCGGCCCGCTCCGGACCGACCCGTTCCACCAGCCTTGCCCGGAACAGCTCCGCCTCGAGGTTGGCGCAGAGGCTCAAACTCATCACCTTCGCCCAGCAGAGGCTGTCGACCGGGGTCCACGGCTCCGGCACCACCCGCAGGATCCGGAGCTCCAGCGGCCGCGGATGCCGCGCCATCGCCGCGTTCACGCCGCGCGCATAGGCCTCGAGCAGCGCGCGCTCCTCCGGGCGCACGTGCGCCACCTCCTCCTCGGCCGCGCGACGCAAGCCCAGCCGCCGCAGGTGGCGGTCGGCCGCGAGCGCGCGCTCGCCGAACAGCTCCGACAGGCGCCCGGACCCGACGCGGCGGTTCAGCTCCATCTGCCACAGGCGTTCCTGGACGTGGACCACCCCCTGGGCGAAGGCGGCGTCCTCCAGATTCGCCGCGAAGAGGTGCGGGACGCCGTGGATGTCGCGCAGCACCTCCACGGGCGCGGAGAGGCCCGGCAGCCGCATCCGCCCGCGTCTCTTCGGGAGCGGCCGGCGCACGATCCACCACGCGCCGGCCACTGTGACGGCCGACACCACGGCGAGAACCAGGCCAACCTGGAGGAGCATCGCGGTGCGAACGCTACCACGGCGGTACCGGCGAGGCGGTCGGCTCTTGAGCCTTTCGCGGCGCTGGGAGACGATTCCTTCCGATGGCGACGATCCTGATCATCGACGACGATCCCGCCCTGCTCGCCGCTCTGTCGATCGCGTTCGAGGACGCGGGCCACGCGGTCCTGACCGCGGCCGACGGCGCCAAGGGGCTCGCCGCCATCGACGAAAAGCGCCCGGAGGCGGTGATCAGCGACGTCAACATGCCCGAGATCGACGGGTTCGCCCTCTGCCGCAAGGTGCGCGAGGGCGGGAACGACGTGCCGCTGATCCTGTTGACTTCCCGCGACGGGGAGATCGACGAGGCGCTGGGGCTCGAGCTCGGCGCCGACGACTACGTCGCCAAGCCGTGCTCCACCCGTGTGCTCCTGGCGCGCATCCAGTCGCTTCTCCGGCGCCAGGCGCTTCGCGTCGGCGGCGCCACCCGGGAACAGCCGGTCGTCTCGGGGGGCGGGCTGGAGCTCGACCCGGAGCGGCTCGAGGCACGCTTCCGCAGCCAGCCGGTGGTGGTGACGGTCACCGAGTTCCGTCTGCTCGAGATCCTGTTGCGCCGCCCCGGCGTGGTGCACTCGCGGGCGAAGCTGCTGGAGATGCTCCGCGGCGAGGACACCATCGTGGTGGAGCGCATCATCGACACCTACGTGCGCCGCCTGCGGCGCAAGTTCGAGGCGATCGACCCCGCGTTCGACGGGATCGAGACGATCGTCGGCGCCGGCTATCGGTGGAAGGCCGCGTAGCGTCGATGGGGCTCGTGCTCGGTCCGGCTCCCCGGCCACTGAAACTGCGCGTCACGATCGCCTGCCTCGACACCGCGGCGTCGACGCTCGCCACCGCGCTGGTGTTGGAGCTGTTCGGGGTGCCGTTCCTCGCGCGGATCGCGGCCGCGGCGTTGGCCGGGTTCGTCGTCGGACGCTGGAACGGCCGGGCGGTGGCGCTCCCCTACGACGAGCTGCGCGCGCGGATCGTCCCGCAGGCGACGCGCGCCGCACCGGGGGCCGGGCTCGAGCGGCGCCGCGCCGACGAGGTGGGGGAGCTGGCCTCCTCGTTCGACGCGCTGCTGGTGGCGCTGCGCCGCCGGTCGCGCGCCAACCAATCGCTCTTCTCCGACCTGGCGCACGACCTGAAGAACCCGATCGCCGCCATCCGCGCCGCCGCCGACTCGCTGGCGCGCGGCGCCGGCGACGACCCGCGCGTCACCCGCCACGCCGCGCTGTTCCAGGACGCGAGCCGCCGGCTGGACGAATCGGTGACCCACTTCGTGGAGCTGGCGCGCGCCGAGGCGGGGCTGATCGACGAGGAGCGGGACGTCGTCGACCTCGCGGCGCTGGCCCGCGGACTCGGGGAGGCGTTGCGCGCCGAACCGCGGCACGCCCAGGTGGCGTTCGAGGTCGACGCCGCCGGGCCGCGCACCGTCGTCGCCGTCGCCTCGAGGCTGGAGTCGGCGCTGCGCGGCGTGATCGACCACGGCGCGTCGGCGGCCGGCCCGGGCGGGAAGGTGTCGATCTCGCTCGACGAAGGCGACCGCGCCTACACCCTGACGGTGCGCGACACCGGCCCCGCCTTCCCCGCCGAACACCCCTCGCACGTCTTCGACGCCGGCGCACTGGTCCGCGGGGGCTCCGGCGGAAAGCTCGACCTCGCCTTCGCCCGCGCGGTCGTCGAGGCGCACGGCGGATCGATCTCCGCCACCAACGACGGCGGCGGGGCGACGGTGACGCTCAAGCTCCCGAAGGCGCCGTAGGCGAACGGACCGCGTCAGAGCGTCGTCTTGCCCGCGGTGGGGGTCTCGCCCCGCGCGGTGCGGTCGACGAAGCGGAACCGGGTGGTCACCCCGGTCCAGACCTTTCCGCCGACCTCGACGTGCGGGTAGACGAAGTAGTTCAGCGGACCGGTGGTGTGTCCGGGTCCGAGCTCGAGGTCGCGGCCGACGGTGAACAGAACCCGGTCGGGGGGCTGCGCGCCGAAGAACAGGTCACGCTTCTCGGGACGCTTCTTCGCCTCCGAGGCGTCGATCGGGAACCAGCCGACCTCCGGGAGATAGACCTCGACCCAGCAGTGGTAGCCCGGGATTTCCGACTCCACCCGGTCCTCCGGGACCGGGAAGCCGATCTCGAACCGGGACGGGAGACCCTGCGCGCGCGCCAACGAGAGGAACAGGGCGTGGAAGTCGGTGCAGTTGCCGTAGCGCTGGCTGCAGGCCCACTCGGTATCGCCGTTCCCCCAACCGGTGCCCGTCTTCTTGTACTCCATCGTGTCGACGACGAAGTCGTAGGTGGCGCGGGCCCGCTCGTACGGGCTCCTCGCTCCGCGGGCTCGGAGGTCGGCGAGCATCGGCTCGAGATAGGCCGCCTTCACCGGCGTGCGGCGGTCGGGGGCGAGGTGGATCGACGCCTCCTTCCGCTCGCGCCGGCTGTAGTCGCGCGTGGTCGCGCGCCCGGTCACGTCGCGACGGACGGTCGTGCGCTTCACGGTGTAGTCGACCTGCACCCGGATCGGCGTCCCGTCGGAGCGCTCGACGCGAGCGTGCCAGAAGCGGTTGCCGTGCCTTTCCTCGGTCCGCTCCGTACCCGGAACGGTTGCCACGACCTCGGAGCGCACGATCTCCTGCCCGTCGTCGCCGCGCGCGATCGGAACGAAGAGGTCGATCGGACCCTCGCCCGCCGGAACGTCGGCGGTGACGACGTAGGAGAAGTCGATCGTCCGCGTGGCGGGTGCGGCCCCGAGGACGAGGAGGGCGAGCGCCGCCGCGCCGGCGGCGCGGAGCGAACCGGCGCGGCGGCGGGACATCACTTCACCTCGACCGGGTTGTCGTTGATGAAGGTGTAGCGCTCCTTCTTCTCCCACTTCCCGTCCTTCTGCTCCGGATGCTTGTGGATGCGGGTCTCGTAGACCTTGAGCTCCCCTTTGTCGTTCGGGTTGAGCCAGAAGTCGAGGTCGTAGAGCTTCTCCTTCATCCCCTTGGGATTGAAGTCGGTGCAGGCGAAGTAGCCCTTCTTCTCGATGACGCGCACGGGATCGTGGATCTTGACGAACTCAAGCTCCAGCGCCTCGCCCGTCTTCTCGTCCTTGATCCGGAGGACGCCGCCGTCCTTGGTCTGCGCCGTGATGTGCGCGTTCATCGCCGCCTTGATCTCCTCGGCGTTGTAGGACTTCGCCTTCGCTCCGCCGTGCTCCTTGCCGGCGTGTTCCTTGCCCGCGTGCTCCTTGCCGCCGTGCTCCTTCCCCTTCGCGTGGGCGCTGCCGCCGATCGCCGCGATCGCGAGCGCGAGCAGTGCCGAGGTCGTCTTCATCGATCGTCTCCTTCGAAGTCTTCGGGTCGGTCCGAAGTCCGCTCTGAATCCCGCCGCGCGCCCACTTTGTCAAGCGGGAGCTTCTTCGCTAGCGTTCCGGACCGGATGGACGAGTCCCGGTTCGGGCTGTTCAAGACGGCGGTGTTCGTTCTCTCTTTCGCCGCCGTCTACACGCTGCAGCGGCTCCTTCCGTGGACAGGGCCACGCAACGGCCTCGCCCGATGGCACCGCAACCTCCCGATCGGAGCGGTGAACACGGTCCTGCTGTCGCTCGCGTGCGGCGGGTGCCTGTGTGCCGCGGCGCGGCTCGCCGAATCGTGGGGGATCGGTCTTCTTCGCGCCTTGCCGGGCTGGCTGGCGGTGGCGGCGACGATCGCCGCGCTCGACCTGCTCTCCTGGGCCTGGCACCGCGCCAACCACCGGCTCGGGCCGCTGTGGCGCTTCCACGCGGTGCATCACAGCGACGGGCGGCTCGACCTGACGACGGCGCTGCGGTTCCACGCCGGCGAGCTCGTCCTCTCGCTTCCGATCCAGCTCGCGGCGGTGGCGCTCCTGGGTCCGCCGATCGAGGCGCTGCTCGCCTTCGAGGCGGTCTTCGGGCTCTGCAACCTCTACGTCCACTCCGACAGCCGGCTCCCGCCGCGCGTCGAGGCGCTGGTAGGCCGCCTGTTCGTCGTTCCGGCATTGCACCGGCTGCACCATTCGATCGATCCGGCCGAGCACGACCGGAACTTCGGGACGATCTTCTCGATCTGGGACCGCGCGCTCGGCACCTTCCTCGACGGACGGTCGGACGCGCGCGTGGTGGTGGGGCTGGGCCCGTTCGCGGGCGACCGTCTCCCGGGAGGCCTGGCGCTGCTTCCCCTCCCCCTCCATCCCGGAACCCGCCGCGGGGGCTCCTAGGCTCCGGGATCGCGGAGCACGGTCACGGAGATCCCGCGGAAGTGCGGCGGGTCCGGTGCGAGACAGGGAGCGCCCGGCGGACAGTTCGGTCGGACCTCTTCGGTCCGGAGAACGTTCACGAAGACGATTCGGTCGACGCTTCGTAGAACCGCCGATCCGGGGAAGTCGTGCGCGCGCTCGACCCCAAAACAAGGAGCCGGGTCCAGGTAGCCCGGTTAGATTTGAATTATATGAGCCGCCGGGTAGTCCTTAATGAGGGGGGGCCGCGATGG
>CAYJRR010000084.1:0-20047 GCA_964372275.1 uncultured bacterium | reverse complement strand
ACGGGCGCCCGGCGGACGACGAGGTCGGAGCGCCGGGCCACGAACGAACCGGTCCCCCCTCCGGCGCCGCCGGCGATCGGCACGCCGGTCGACGATTCGCGCATCACCAAGGCGGCGCAGTACTACCTCGACATCGGCGATTCGAATCGCGTCTCGAAGAACCTGATCGCCGCGCGCTCGGCGTTCAAGGAGGCGCTCCGCGTCGAACCGACGTGTCTCTCCTGCTCGGTCCGGCTGGAGGCCGTCAACCGGGAGATCGAGCAGAAGGTCCAGGACTACGAGAAGTCCGGTGCGCTCCACTACGACAGCGGCGACTACCAGCGGGCGATCGACAGCTGGTCGATCGCCATCGAGTTCATCGGGAACGAGGCGGACGCGCGTTCCAAGACGCTGCGGAACAAGATCGCCCAGGCCAACGCGCTGATCCAGAAGCAGCCGCAGTGAGCGGCTCGCGCTTCCGCGGATCGTCACGCGCTTCGCGCACTTCGGGGGGCTCCCCCGAGACCCCCTGGGGGCTCCGCCCGTGAGCTCCCTTCTCCCGCTCCTCCGCAAGGAGCTGACCTCGCTCTCGCGCCGTCGCCGCACCCTGTGGCTGCGACTGGCGACCCTGGCGCTGCTCTGCCTGCTCACGCTGCCGCTGCTGGTCCAGCTCCTGATCCTCTCGGAGCGCCTCTATTCGGCCAAGAGCGTCGCCGAGGGGCTCTACCAGGTCTTCGTCTGGGTCCAGTTCCTCCTGCTGATCGCCGCCGCCCCCGCCTTCTCGGCCTCGACGATCGCGGTCGAGCGCGAGCGTGGCACGATCGACCTCCTCCGGCTGGCGTCGATCCGCGGAGCGACCTTCACCGTCGGCAAGCTCCTGGGCGCGGCCGCGCTGCCGGCGCTGCTCGTCGCGTCCGAGGTCCCGTTCCTGTTCGTCTGGACGCTGTTCGGCGGGATCGCGGTCGGAAGCATCTTCGCCACACTCGGGCTGTCGGCTGCGACGACCGTGCTCCTGGTCGCGGTGGGGGTCTTCTCGTCGGCGGCGACGCGGAGCAGCGGCGTCGCGCTGGTGCTGAGCTACCTCCTGGCGATCGGCTACCTGACCGTCCAGTGGTGGGGGGACGTCCTGTTCCCGACCGGCTTCGAGGAGTGGCTTCTGCACGTGGCCTTGTTCCGGAGCCTCCGTACCCAGGGGCTCTCCGTCCATCCGTGGTGGAACGCCGCGGCGGCCTCGCTCGCAGTGTCGCTGCTGCTGGGACTCGGCGCCGGCCTGTTCCTGCTCTCCCCTCCCAGCGTCTCGCGCCTCCTCGACCGCACGCGCGTGGGATCGACGGCGGTGCGGCGGAGCCGCCCGGTCGGCGACCATCCGATCTTCTGGCGCGAGCTGAACGGCGGCGGAAGCCGTCGCGTCGCCGGCTTCCTCGCCCTGATCACGCTCGCCTCGGTCGGATGCCTGGTCGCCGCCATGTGGGTCTCCGACGACGGTCTCCGGACGGCGTTGGGAAGCGCGACGGTCGTGTTGCCGGCGGTAGCCGGAGGCGTGCTCGGAGCCTTGAGCGTGAGCGGGGAGAAGGAGTCGGGCGCCATCGCGGCATTGCTCCTGATTCCGTCCCCCGGAACGACCGTGGTGATGGGGAAGTTCCTGGGGGCCTGCGCCCGCGCGCTGCCCCTCACCGCCGTCCCGTTCCTCCTCGGCTTCATGCGCATGGAGGAGACCTGGATGTGGGCGTCGGTCACCTCGGTGCTGGTGTCGCTGCTGATGATCTCGACCGGCATCCTGTTCTCGACGATCTTTGCCAAGAGCGCGGTGGCGGTCGCCGCGACCTTCGGGGGGACGGTCGTCTACACCTTCTGCTGTTGCAACAGCTTCGCCATGTTTCCGATGATGTTGATGGCGCCCGACCGATCGATCGGCGCCACCCGATGGATCGCCCTGCCGCTGTCGATCGTCCTCTACTCGGTGATGATCGGGTCGGTCCTGCTCGTCGCGGTCGGCCTGTTCGAGTCGCGCGCGCGGGACGCCCTGCGATAGAACTATACTCCCCGGCGTGCGCCCGTCGTTCGGGATCCTCCTCGCCCTCGCCTGCGGCCTGATCGCGCCGATGAGCCGGGCGGGCTCGCCCGCGTCCTCCTCGCAGGGGACTGCGGCCGCGGGGACGGATCGTTCGGCGCGTGAGATCGCGGAGCGGGCCGAGGCCGCCCGCCGCCCGGCCGCGCTGCGGCAGAAGGCGACGATGACGCTCTTCGATCCGGGTGGACCGGCGACCGGGCGCGCACGGACGCTTCTCCTGTCACGCCGGGAACGGCCCGCCTCGAACGGCTCCGATACGCGGCTGGATCTTCTCGCCCCGAAAGAGGTGGCGGGCACGGTGCTTCTGACGCGAGCGGAGCGTGGCGAATCGACCCAGCACCTCTACCTCCCGGGTCTGCGACGGGTCCGCCGGATCACCGGAGGCCAACGGAGCGGCGCCTTCCTGGGGAGCGACTTCAGCTACGAAGACCTGTCGGTGCGCGACCTGGATCACGCGAGCTGGAAACGCCTCCCGGACGAAACGCTCGACGGCCGGCCGTGCTACGTCATCGAAGCGACGCCCGTTGCCGGCGAACCGTCCGCGTACGGCCGGACCGTCGCCTACGTCACCCGTGAGGACTACTTCACGGTGCAGGTCCGCTACTTCGACCGCAACGGGATCGAGACCAAGCGACTGGCCGTCGATCCGGCGCGCGTGAAGCGGAACGGGTCGATCGTCGTTCCGCTGCGCCTGGAGATGACGAACCGGATCGACGGGCACCGCACGGTGATCGACGTCGAATCGGCCGACCTCGCCCCGACGTTCGACGATTCGCTGTTCGACCCGGCGCGCCTCGACAAGGGCTAGAGCGGGGCCAGCGCGACGACGCTGAAGGCGACGGCGACGGTCGTCCCCTCGTTGGAGTAGGAGTGCGGCTGGTCCCCTTGGAACGCGGCGACGTCGCCGGCGGAGAGCGTGCGCGACTCCCCCTCCGTCCACAGCGTGAGTCGTCCCCTCTCGCAGGCCAGGTACTCGCGCGTCCCCGGCCGGTGCGGGACCCCGGTCATCCGCACACCGGGACCGATCTCGAGCCGGTCGATCTCCATCCCGGGAATCGGATCGGGCAGGAGCTTGTGGATCCGGGCCGAACCGCTCCGACCGCGGTGCAGCGTCGGGAGCGTCCCCTTGGGAAACAGCGCGATCCGCGCGTGAGGCGGCGAAAGGAGCTCCTCGATCGACAGGCCGAGCGCCGCGCTCAGGCGCAGCAGCACCGCCAGCGTCGGGTTGCCGGCCCCCGACTCGAGCTGCGCCACCGTCGACCGCGGGATCCCGCACAGGATCGCGAGCCGGGCCTGGGTCAGTCCGCGCCGCTGGCGGAGGAAGCGGACGTTTCTCGCCAGGTTGGCGGAGGGCGGGCGGTCGTCCATTCCCGTAGGATGGAATGGCGCCATTGTATTGGCAAGACGGTCGATATACGGTCATGGCGGGCGCAGGGTGGAGGCATCCCGCCGGGCGGCGCGCCGTTCCGTTCCGGGCCGGAGAACAGACGACGGAGGTCCACCGATGGAACGAACCCGACTGGAGCACGCCCTGCTGTACGTCCGCGATCTGGAGGAGTCCCTCGCCTTCTACCGCACGCTCCTGCCCGATTGGACCGTCCGCTGGGATGGAAGGCCCGGCGGGGAGCCGTGGGTGCACATCGGACCGCCACACGATCCGAGCGAGCCGCAGCCCGGCTATCTCTCGATCTACGAGTGGCGGGGGGCGAAAAAGGCCCCGAGCGGGCGATTGGCCGTCGACCACATCGGCTTCGCCCATCCGGACGTCGAAGGGCTGGTGCGGCGACTGCGCGAGGCGGGGGTCCGGCCGTCGGACCGGACGGAGGATCCGGCCTACCGACGCGCCTACTTCACCGACCCGAGCGGCCACGAGCTCGAGTTCGTCCAAAAGCTCGCATAGACCCCAGACGCCGAGGACGGCCGACGGCCGCCCGAGGAGTGGGGGCTTGGGGGGCATCGGAGCACGGCCCGTAGGGCCGCGCGCACGGGCCCCCCATAAAAGAGAAAAGCCGGCGTTTTCGCCGACTTCCCTGCTGCTCCCGAGAGCCGGATGCGGGCGTTGATGCCGCGGGTCCCGGGGGGCAAGGGGTCTCCCCCTCGCGCCTTCCTTACGTTACTACCGACGAAGCGTCGGTTCAAGTCGCCGAACGGTCGCCGTACCGGCTTCCTAGTTCAGCACCGTCACCTCGTCCTCCATCGTTTCACCGAGGAAGCTGCGCAGCCGCTCCCCGCGCGCGGGGTGGCGCAGCTTCTTCAGCGCCTTGGCCTCGATCTGCCGGATCCGCTCCCCGGTCACGTTGAAGTGACGGCTGATCTCGTCCAGCGTGTGGTCGGCGTCCTCGCCGATGCCGAACCGCAGGCGGAGCACCTTCTCCTCCTGCGGCGTCAGCGTCGACAGCGCGCGCCGCGTCTCGTCGGCGAGCGCCGCGCCGACCACCGCGTCGGCCGGCATCACGGCGTTCTTGTCCTCGAGGAAGTATCCGAGGTCGACCTCGTCGTCGCCGCCGACCGGCGTCTCCATCGAGATCGGGTTCTTCACGATCGCCAGCGCCGCCTCCACCTTCTCCGCCGGGAGTTTCGACCGCTTGATCAGGTCCTCGGTCGAGGCCTCGCGCCCGAACCGCTGGCGAAACGCCCGCTGGATCTTCCCGATGCGCTTGGAGATCCCGATCATGTGGATCGGGATGCGGATCGTCGCAGACTTGTTGTCGATCGCCCTCGCGATGAACTGGCGGATCCAGCAACTGGCGTAGGTGCAGAACTTGAAGCCCAGTTCCGGGTCGAACTTCTCCGCCGCCCGCATCAGTCCCAGGTTCCCCTCCTGGATCAGGTCCGGGAGCGGCAGTCCGCGGTTCACGTACTTCTTGGCGATGCTGATCACCAGGCGGAGGTTGGCGTTGACCAGCTGGACCTTCCCCTGCTGGTACTTGACCTCCCCCTGCTCCACGCGCTTCCCGAGGACCCGGATCGTGTCGGCGGGGAGCAGGAACTCCCGCTCCAGCGCCGCGATCTCCGCCCGCGCGAGCCGTGCCCGTTCGAGGGCGTTTTCGCTGCCGACGCGGGTCAGGCGCTCGGCCTCGTGCTGCAGGCGGTCGACGCGCATCCCGCTCGCCTGCACCTTCTTCGCCAGGCGCTTGACCAGCTTGACGTCGAGGTTGAGGAGCCGGATCGCCTCGGCGATCTCCTCCTGCGCCTTCTCCAGGACGCCCGCCAGCTCCCGGCGGCGCGTCTTCGACGGCGTCTTGACGAGGTTCGACCCGATCCGTTCGGCCCGCTTGAGCGCGGACCGCAGACGCTCGATGTGCGCCGGAGCGACCTTGGCTCCGCCCTCGGGCCCCTTCTCCTCGAAGTACTCCGATGGACGGCCGCCGCGCGCCACCGCCTCGTCCCAGATCGCCAGAAGGTCGCGCGCCACTCCCGGGAAGCGGACGGCGGCGGCAACCATCTCCCGCTCACCGGCGCGCATGCTGCGCGCCACGGCGCTCTCCGACGGCGCCGAGAGAAGCGGCACGTCGCCGATCTCCTTGAAGTAGGCGCGGATCGGATCGTCCCCGACGCTCCCCTGGAGTCCGGACGGCGCCGTCCCCGGCTCTTTGATCGGTCCGGCGTTCGCCGCGGCCGCGGCGCTCGGGCGTTTCACTCTCACCCCCGACTCGGTCAGGAGCTGGGCCACCTGGGCGAGGTCCTCCGTCGAACGCTGCCCCGGCGGCAGCATCTTCAGGATCTCGCGCGTCGTGATCGTCCCGGCCTCCTTCGCAACCCGGACGATGTCGTCGAGCGTCATCGCATTGTTCGTCTTCGCCTTCATCGTTCGTTCAAGACCCGTTTTCGCGACCGTTTATTTCAGGAACGGACGAGACCGGACGTCGGATCGCCCCCCCCGATCGGTCGCATCGCTACGGTTGCCCCCGCCGATACGAGCTTCAGATGCAACCGGCGTACGTAAGGTTCCGGAGTCGTCGAAAAAAATGAAAAGCCCCGGAGCGTCAACGCTCCGGGGCCCCGTGCAAACGCTACGTGATCGTCCGTTCGCCGGCTTCGCGCCGTCCGGTGGGGCTGAAAACCGTCGCTCGGCTCGCGACGCGTCTTGCCCGCCCGGGGTCAGCGGCGAAGCCGCTGAAGCTGCCCGCTTCTTCAGGTGCCGAACTGGCGTAGATCGACGTCGCGGTTCCGGTGCATCTCCTTCCGGATCAGGTTTCGCAGGAACATCGTGACGGTCATCGAATTCTTGCTCGCCATCGACTTCAGAAAGCTGTGCTCTTCCAAGGAGATGTGCGTATTGAGCACGCGCTTTCCGGGGGGCACTCCGGTCGCGCGTTCGACCGGGTTCGCTTCCGCCGAGGGACCGTTGGGAACCGCATCCGAATTTCTCACGTTCTGCCCTCCTGAACCGTGAGCGTATAATTGATAGAAAGTGATGTCAATAAGAAGTTTAATTATATTTAATTTTCCTTAATATTGTCTCTAAGTGGCTGAATGTGAAGGGTCTTCGTCGGCCCGCTTGGTTTGGGGGTCGGCCCCTCCTATACTGCGGCGCCGTGACTCGTCCGATCGAGACCTTCGTTCGCTACGCCCCGCTCGACCGCCCCGAAGAGTCCCGAACCGGCCGCCTCTCGCAGCGCGACGACGACGGGTTCTTCGTCGCCTCGCAGATCCTCTGGCCACCGGGGACGGCACTCGAGCTCTGGGCACCGCCGCCGGGCGAGTCGCGTCCGACCCGGCTTCACGGAGTGGTGTCGTGGGCGCGCATCCGCGAACCGTCGGGGATGTTCGTCACGCTCCAGGATCCGCCCGCGCCTCGCGAAAGCGGCGAAGGTCCCGACGAACGTCCGACCGCCGCCACGTCGGCGCGAGGCGTCGTCACCGGCGAGTGACGCGCGCCGCATCGGCGCGCTCTCGCGTCCCTCCCGGCGTGGGCTCCCCGAGGGAGCCGGAACGGAACGTGGCCGGAAGGAGGTCCTTGGCCCCGCGAAGGCGGGCCAAGGCCACGGCGTCCTATCCCTCGTCCCCTGCGTCCTCGGAAGGCGCGGGCGCGGCCGGCGCCTCCCGCGCCGGCGCTCCGCTCATCGGCGTCTCCGGGTACTTCCCTTTCGCATCCTGAAAGAACCGGTCGAGGATCTCCCCTTCGGCCGCCGGAACGGTCTCGAACCGCACGCCGTACCCGTAGAGCCGGGTCCGCTTCCCGTCGACCTCCTTGTAGGAGGTCGTCATCCGCACCACCCGGCCGACGACGCGCGCCTCGCGCTCGCCCCCCGGCGGGGCCAACGAGATCTCCAACCGGCCGTTCGGCGGCAGCCGCTCGGTGGTGTGGAAGAAGATGCCCCCTTTGGAGATGTTCTCGGTGTAGGCCCGGACGAACTCGTCGGCACTGCCGAAAGAGATCGGAACCCGGGCGTCGATGCGAAGGTGGCGCCGCCGCTCCAGCTCGGCGCGCGCCTTTGCGAAGTGCTCTTTCAGCTTCGCCCGGGCGTCGTCTTCGGCCACCGATCGTTCCTGACCAAAAGTCTAGCGGGTCTTGCGGGCCAGGCGGAAGTCGATCGCCCGACGCTCGAGCGAGACGTTCGTCACTTCGACCGAGACCGGATCCCCCAGTCGGAAGGCGCGACCCGAGCGACGCCCGTGAATGCGATGCCTCCGCTCGTCGAACTCGTACTGGTCGTCCTTGCCGATGGCGTCGATCCGCACCAGTCCTTCGACGAAGATCTCGTCGAGCTCGACGAACAGGCCGAACTTGGCGACGCCGGTGACGTGCCCGGCGTAGACCTCCCCCACCTTGTCGCGCATAAAGCGGACCTTCTTCAGGGCGACGATCGCGCGCTCGGCCTCCATCGCCACCCGCTCGGCGCGGCTCGACTTGAGCGCCGCCTCCGGAGCCGACGCGGCCGCCTCGCGCGCGTAGCGGGAGAGCGCGCGCGGGCCTTCAAGGAGCGCGTGGACGGCGCGATGTACGAGCAGGTCCGGGTAACGGCGGATCGGCGACGTGAAATGGCAGTAGTAGGGGAAGGCCAGGCCGAAGTGGCCGATGTTCTCGACCGAGTACTGCGCCTGCCGCATGGCGCGCAGCAATAGCGCGTTCACGACGCGCGCCTCCGGCCGGCCCTCGAACCGCTGCAGCACGCGGCCGACCCCGGCGGGTGAAGCGAGGTCGGACGGTTTGAGGTGGACGCCGTAGGGCTGCAGCACCTCGTTGAACAACTCCAGCTTCGCCGGATCGGGCGCGTCGTGGACCCGGAAGACGAGCGGCACGCCGATCGACGCGAAGTGCTTCGCGACCGTGACGTTCGCCAGCAGCATGAACTCCTCGACGATCCGGTGGCTGACGTACCGGGGCGCCTTGACGATGTTGGTGGTCGAACCGCGAAGGTCGATCTCGATCAGCGGTTCCGGAAGGTCGAAGTCGATCGAGCCCAACTGGAACCGTCGGGCGCGCAGCCGCTCCGCCAGCAGCCGCATCGCCTGGAGGTCGGGGACGTGGTCGGCGTAGCGGTCGATGAGGTCCTGGCGGCGGTCGACGAGCAACGCGTGTACGTCTTCGTAGGTCATCCGCTGGCGGGAACGGAAGACGACGCGGTCGAGCGCGTAGTCCAGGACCCGACCCTGGTCGTCGACGTCGATCGCCGCGCACAGCGCCAGCCGGTCCTCGCGAGGCTTCAGGCTGCACAGGTCGTTGGACAGCCGCTCGGGAAGCATCGGGACGACCCGGTCGGGTAGGTAGACGCTGGTGGCACGCGTCGCGGCGTCGAGATCGAGGGCGCTTCCTGGCCGGACGAAATGGGCGACGTCGGCGATCGCGACGAAAAGCCGGGTTCGTCCGGCCCCCAGCGACTCGACCGCGACGGCGTCGTCGAAGTCCTTGGCGTTCGCTCCGTCGATCGTCACGAACGGCACATGCGTCAGATCCCGCCGGAGGCGGCGTTCGTCCCGGGGGATCTCGTCGGGAAGGTGCGCCGCCTCGGCGAGCGAGCCCGCCGAGAACTCGACCCGGATCCCGTACTCCCCGATCACCAGGTCGCTGTCGATCGCCGGGTCCTCCCGATCGCCGAGGCGGCGGATCACGCGGGCCTTGGCGTAGAAGTCGCGCTGCGGCGGTTGCACGATCTCGGCGAGCACCAGCTCCCCGTCGCGCGCGTCGCCCCGGTCCCGGTGGGGGATGAACAGGTCGCCGGAGATCCGCCGGTCGTCGGGGACGACGAAGGCGTTCTTGCCGCGAACGTCGAACCGCCCGGGGATCCCCGCCCGCGAGCGCTCGCGGACGCCGACGATCCGGCCGGCGCGACGACGCCCGCCCTCTTCGATCGAGGTGACCCGCGCGTCGACCAGATCGCCGTGGAGCGCGGATCCGACCGCATCCGGCGGAACGAACAGATCGGGTCCTTCGCGGTCGAGCGGTGAGACGAATCCGTATCCTTCCGGATGGCGCGTGAAACGGCCGGTAACGATTCCCGGAAAGGCACGCGGCCCTTTCGCGGTGGCGGCGGGCGCGGCCGGCGCGCGGGCGGGCGACCATACCTCGACCGGCCTCGAACGCCGGGGCGGCGACGACGCCAGGGCGAACTCGCCGCGGTCGGATCGGCGAAGGAGTCCCTCCTGGGTGAGCTGGTGGAGGATCCGCTTGGCGTGCCGGCGCTCGTGGGGCGGGATCCTCAGGTCGCGCACCATCTCCCGCAGCGTGCCCCCCGTCTGGCGGCGGGCGAAGAAGGCGAGGAGACTCGAGCGGTCGACCGACATCAAGGGCGGCACCATAGCGTATGGAGGAGGCGGTTGCTACAGTCGCTCCCCTTGTCCGCGCGTTCGCGCTCCCTCGGGGAACTCCCCGAACCCCTCCGCGCTCTCCTTGCGCGCCGTTGGTGGCGCGTGGCGGCGGTCCTGTTCGCCGGGGGTGGGCTCGCGTTGCGGTACGTTCCGTTGCTCGACGCCGTCGGATGGGAGTTCGCCGCCGTCTTCGCGCTTCCGGCGACCTTCCTCGGCGGCCTCCTCGGCATCGCCGCCGTCGGGGAATCGCGTCGCGCCGGTGACGACCCCGATCCGTTCGCGGTCGCGGGCCGAGCGATGGTCGCGGCGTCGCTCCCCCTGATCGCTCCGATCGTCTTGAGCCTCCTGATCGCGAAGGGACGGCTGTGCGCTCCGGGCGACAGCCTCGCCTTCTGGCTCCTGATGCCGGTCGCGGGCGCCGGGTTCGCCGCGTGCGTCGGAACGGCCGTCGGGCGCGTCACGCGCTCGCCCCGAGCCGCGGGGCTCTTCTTCGCGCTGCTGGTGATCGCGAGCCTGGGCCGCAGCCTCTTCCGTCTCGCCGACGGGCCGGCCCTCTTCGCCGGGAACCATTTCTTCGGTTGGTTCCCCGGCCCGATCTACGAGGAGGCGCTCGAGGTCGACCCGGCGCTCCTCTACCTGCGGCTCCTCTCGGCGCTGTTGGCGGTGGCGGTCCTCCTCGCCGCGGGCCTGGTGCCGGAACGCCCCGGCGACGGGAGCGTCCGTGGCGCGGAACCGGCGCCGCTCGTCGTCCCGCGGCGCCCGCTCCAGCGCCTGGCGGCGCTCGTGCTCGCGGCGGCGGCGTTCGCGACCGCCTCGGGCTACCGGCGCCAGTTCCGTCTCGACCGCACCCGCGCCGACGTCCAGGCCGACCTCGGCGGCCGGATCGAGACCGAGCACTTCGTGATCGTCTACGCGCGGGAGACCGATCCCGCGCGCGTGGTGCGGATCGTGGAGGACCACGAGTTCCGCTTCGACCGCGTGACCCGATTCCTCGGCGTCGCCCCCTCGCGGAAGATCGTGAGCTACGTCTTCCCGTCGGTGGCGGCGAAGAAGCGATCGATCGGCGCCGGTGGCACCCAGGTGGCCAACCCGTTCCGCGGCGAGATCTACATCCAGGACGTCGTGCCCAATCCGGTGCTGGAGCACGAGCTGACGCACGTCGTCGCCGCCGAGTTCGGTCTTCCGGTCTTCGGATACAGCGCGAGCGTGGGGCTCCTGGAAGGGATCGCCGTCGCGACCTCGTGGCACGACCACGGCCGGGGCACGCCGCACGAACAGGCGGCCGCGATGCTCGCCGACGGGCTCCTGCCCTCCCCCGAGCGCTTCCTCGGGCTGGGCTTCTGGGGGGACCGGCAGGCGCGCGCCTACGTCGCGGCCGGGTCGTTCGTGCGTTTCCTGGCCGAGCGTTACGGCATCGACCGCGTCCGCCGCGCCTACCCTTGGGGCGGCGTGGCCGCCGCCTTCGGCCGGCCGCTGTCGGCGCTCGCCGACGAGTGGCGCGCCCATCTGGCCACGATCGCCGTGCCCGCCGCGCGCGCCGCCGCCGCGAAGGAGCGGTTCACCGAGCCGTCGATCTTCGAGCGACCGTGCGCGCGGGAGATGGCCGAGGTCGAGGAGCAGGGATGGACCGCCCTCCACGACGGCCGTTACGACGACGCGGCGGCGCTGTTCGACCGGTGGCGCCGGGAGGATCCGCGCCCGGAGCCCGAGCGCGCCCTCCTCGCCCTGCGGCGGAGGGAGCGCAGGCTCGCCGACGCGCGCGCGATCGCGGAGCGATTGGCGGCGCGCGAACTCCCCGGCTCCCCCGCGCAGGCCCGCGCCCGGATCACGCTCGCCGACCTGGCGTTCGAAGAGGGACGGTTCGACGACGCGGCGCGCGGCTACGCCGAGGTCTTCGGGGAGCACCTCTCCACCGACCTCGACCGCGAGACGGCGGTCAAGGCGGACGCGGTGGCGGCGGCCGCGTCGCGCCTCGAGCCCGCGGCATCGATGGGGCGTGCGGCGATGGCGCTTCTCCTGGGATCGACCCCCGGCGAGGCGGCGCGCGCCGAGCTCGCCGCCGCGGTCGCGGCCTGCGACGAAGCGGTCGCGGAGCGCTCCGGCGCCGACGATGCCTGCCGGTCGCCCGTCGGCGTCTACCTGCTCGGCCGCCAGGCGGCGCAGTCCGGGGACTTCGGCGCGGCCGAACGGTGGCTCACCATCGCCGCCGATCGCCTCGCGGCGCACGCGTCGACGGCGCTCCGCGCCGAGACGCAGTTCCTTCTCGCCGAGTCGCTCGACCGGCTCGACAGGTCCGCGGACGCGATCGCCTTGCTGCGCCGCGTCGAGTCGTGGAGCGACGTGACGGGAGACGTACGAGACCGGGCGCGGGACATGGCCGAGCGACTGGAGTGGAAACGTGCGAAACGGCTCTCGCCGCGATTGACGAACGGCCTCCCGGAAAAATAGAGTCACCTCACGCATGGAGCCCGTCCGACGCCGGCGACACGTTCGGGTCCCGGTCGACGTTCCGGTCGTGCTCCACGACGGAGGATCGGCGAAGGAGACCGCCCATGCGAGGGACGTCTCCCTCTCCGGCCTCAAGCTCCAGTCGACGGACACCATCCGCCTCGGTTCGCGGATCCACCTGGAGTTCGTCCTCCCGAACGAGGCCGAATATCCGGTGATGGCGATCGGCCGCGTCGTCTGGGGTTCGATGGCCGAGGCCGGATCGCCCCGCTCGTTCGGCGTCGAGATCGTCCGCTACTTTCCGTCGGCCAAGCTTGCCGTCCACGCCTTCGTCGACCGCCACCGACGGCGGCAGCTCAACTACAACCTGTTCGACGAGCGCTAGCGGCTGCCGACGGTCGGAACGGGCACCACGCATTCGCGGCGCACGTTGGTGCTGCAGTGCACCGTCCCGAGATTGAAATGGTAGAAGCCGGCGTCGATGAACTCGGTCCGGACCCCGATTCCGGACAGGCGCTCCCGCACCTCGTTCTCGAACAGGCGATTCGGCTGCTCGGCCACCACCACCGTCCGGTCGAGCACCAGTTGATTCACCGTGTTCGGATTGAGCGCCAGGGCTCCGTCGCCGTCTCCGTACCGATCGCGCGCCGCGGCCGGACGAAACAGCTGCGGCATCGGCACCACCGCCGGTCGCGCGCACCCGGTCCGCGCGGAGACGGCCGCAGCGATCGTCTCCACCCCCTGGCGCGCGATCCGCTCGTACTCGCGGTTCGCCCGCACGAACTCGTCGCAGCCGAGCGCCTCCCGGGCTCGTAGCGGCCGCGTGTCGGCGGCCGCCACGTGTCCCTGGAAGGTGCCGGCTCGGGGCAGCCCCTCCAGGCAGTCCGAAGCCCCGAACGGCGCCGGCTCGCGAGCCGTGTGGGGCCGGTAGAACGGCGGCTCGAGCGGCGCGGAGGGGTTCTCCCGCGCGAGCCGCTCGGCGAGCTCGAGACCGAGCGCCGGAGACGCGTAGAGGAGCGCGAAGTTGCACGGCGCCGGTTCGCCGGTCGGGACGACCCCGAACAACTCGTCGACGTCCGCGATGCGCAGGAAGCCGACGTCGACGCGCACGACGTTCGGCGGCTCCTGACCCGGCGGGAAGCGATACGCCTCGGTGACGACGGTGACCCCGCCGGGGTATCCCTCGAGCCGGCCACCTCGCTCCCACCACGAATCGATCGTCGGGAGGCCGACCGCCTGCGCGACGTCACCGTAGCGCTCGGCCCACATCGGCGCCACGACGGGACGCGGCGGCTCGCCGTCGACGCCGATCTCCATCGAGTCCTGCGCCCACTGCGTTTCGCCATGAACCGTCCGGATCGTCACCCGCGAGGCGTGCTCACCGACCTTCGCGAACTCGAGCCCCTTCCGACCCTGGCGCTCGTCGGCCAGGACGCGCAGCCGAGTCCCGGGCACGGCGCGCCCGGCGATCTCGGAAAGGCGCCGCAGGTAGGCCCCGTTGTCGAAACGGCCGTCGCTCCAGTATCCGGCGATCACCTCCACCGGGGGGTGCAGGTTGGAGAGCGGCCGAAACGTCGTCCCCGGCGGGCAGTCGGCGAGCGCTCCGAGCGCGCGGCGGCGCTCTTCCGGGAGACCCCCGGGAGGATCGCCCGCGATCCGCCCGATCGAGCGCATCGACGCGAGCAGGTCGCGTGTCGCGTCGATCGCCCTTCCGTCGTGGCACTCACCCGAGAGGGACTCCGGTGGCCTCGCGCGTGCCCGATCGGCCGCGGCGAATACGCCGCCGACCAGCCCCGACGCGACGAGGAGCGGCTTCCACCCGCGAATCCGGCCCACCGACTGGGAGTATACGCCGGAGGGCGCCCCTCGGCCGCCCGTGCTATTTTGCGGTGCGATGAAGAAAGGCTGCTTGATCGCCCTCGGCGCGTCGGCGCTCCTCCTCCTGGTCGCAATCGGCGCGCTGATCTACGTGGTCGCGAAGTACCGCTCGCCGGGGGTGGCGAAGGGCTCGTACGTCGAGATCCGGATCGGGGGAACGATCCCGGAGAACGTCTCCGAGACCTACCTGGTCGGCGACGAACCGACGACGATGCGCGAGCTGTCGGATCTCCTCCATTGGGCGGCGGAGGAGTCGCGGGTACAGGGGATCGTGCTGCGGATCGAGCCGCTGGCGATCGGTTGGGCGAAGCTGGCCGAGCTACGGGACCAGGCCGAGGCGGTGAAGACCAAAGGGAAGTCGGTCGTCGCCTTCCTGGAGTCGGGCGAAGACGCCGAGTACTTCCTGGCGTCGGTGGCCGACAAGGTGTTCATGCCGCCGATGGGGACGCTGGGCCTGGACGGACTGTCGGCCGAGCTCGACTTCTACCGCGGTCTGCTCGACAAGGTCGGCGTCGCCTACGACGGCGTGGCGATCGGCGAGTTTAAGAGCGCCCCGGAGCACTTCACCCGCGAGCGGATGAGCGATCACTATCGCGAGGAGTACGACGCGCTGCTCGACGGCGTCCTCGCATCGCTCGTCGACGCCGTCTCCGCCGGCCGCAAGATCCCGCGCGATCGGGTACGGGATCTGATCGACCGCGGCCCGTACGCGGCGCTGGCCGCCAAGGAGGCCGGGCTGGTCGACGAGCTGTTCTATTGGGACGAGTTCGAGGAGTGGGTGAAGGGGACGTCGACCGACGAGCCCGCCATCGTCGACGCGTCCGAGCTGCGGAGAACGGCCTCCGGGGCCCGCAAGCCGGGCCTGACCGGAGACGCCATCGCCGTGGTCTACGCCACCGGCCAGATCCTCTCCGGCGAATCGCAGTCCTCCGGGTTCGGGGGGGAGGTTCTCGGCTCGGACACGATCGCCGAGGCGTTGCGCGACGCGTCCGAGGACGACGACGTCAAGGCGATCGTGATCCGGATCGACAGCCCCGGCGGGAGCGTTCTCGCCAGCGACGTCATCTGGCGGGAGGTGATCCGCGCCAAGGCGAACAAGCCCGTGATCGCCTCGATGGGGGA
Organism: uncultured bacterium; assembly: GCA_964372275.1. Taxonomy (GTDB): domain Bacteria; phylum CAYJRR01; class CAYJRR01; order CAYJRR01; family CAYJRR01; genus CAYJRR01. The sequence continues at coordinate 4,797 of CAYJRR010000084.1, read as the reverse complement.
CATGGCGGCGTCGGGCGGCTACTACATCGCGATGGGGGCGACCTCCATCGTGGCGCAGCCCGGGACGATCACCGGCTCGATCGGGATCTTCACCGGAAAGTTCGTCACCAAGGGGCTTTACGGCAAGATCGGCCTGACCACCGACGGGATGAAACGGGGCGACTACGCCGACATGTACTCGTCGACGCGGCCGTTCAGCGACGCCGAGCGGCGAAAGCTGACGGCGGAACTGACCGACGCCTACCAGGTCTTCGTGCGGAAGGTCGCCGACGGACGCGGTCTCGACGAGGAGACGGTCGACCGCGTCGCCCGTGGGCGGGTCTGGCTCGGCAGCGCCGGGAAGGAGTTGGGACTGGTCGACGAGCTGGGCGGGTTGGAAAAGGCGATCGAGATCGCGATGCAGAAGGGGAACGTGCGCGGGCGACCGGGTATCAAGGTCTTCCCGCGGCGCAAGAGCCTGCTCGAGACGTTGAGCGAGGGACAGGGGTTCGTCTCGGCACGGGCGTCGGACCTTCCGGAAACGGCACGCCGCGCGCTCGAGTCGTCGGAACGCCTCTCGCGCCTCGACACCGCGGCCCCGCTCGCGCTGTACCCGTATCGTCTGACGATCCGGTAGGGGCTCGGGGATTCCCCGAGGAAGCCCGAAGGGCGGACCACTCCGTCAGAAGCCGAAGTCCATCCCGACGCCGATCGTCAGGCCGCCCATCGAGATCGTCTCCTCGATCTTGGTGAAGTTGACCGGCGCAAGGGCGTACTTGAGCTGGCCGACCACGCCGAAGCTCTCGGTGATCGGGTAGTGCGCGGCCCCGACGAGATGGATGGCGACGGTCGAACCGGTCACCTCGGTCGAATCTCCCGGGAGCTCCGTCCCTTCGGGCGTCACCACCAGGGCCGAGTTGGCGGTGAGATAACCGACCCCGACGCCTCCCATCAAGCCGAACGTTCCGACGGTTCGGCGATACTGACCTTCGAGCGAGAAGTGCTGCGCCTCGAAGAAGCGGCTCTCCCGGTCGCCCCCCGCTTCGACGTAGCCGGTGTGGTACTCCACGGCGCCACCGGCATAGAACGGACCGTGGACCGGCATCGCTCCGGCGAACTCCACGCCGACGCCGCCATCGCCGAACAGGCCGCCGAGCTCGTACGCGTGCAGCCCGGCGCGCATTCCGAGGATCATCCCCGAGGCGCTCGAGCGGTTGTCCCACTCCTCCTCGTCGTCGCCCTCGTCCGCCTCCTCGGACTCGTCGTCGGCGTCGTCCCCCTCCTCGTCCTCGTCGTCGTCGGGCGCGTCGGTGGAGACAGTGGGCAGGTCCCCGTCCGTCGACGCTTCCGGCGGCGTCGCGGCCGGCGATGGCGTCGCGGTCGGCGAGGCCGCCGGAGTCTGGCCGAACGCCGAAAACGGAAGCCACGACGCGAGCGAGAGCACGGCGAGGATCAGGAGTCCTCGGAGATTTCCCAAGCGATGGCGCATGTCGATCACTGTAAACGATCCGGGGTCAGAAGCCGAAATCCATCCCCACGCCGACCGTCAGGCCGCCCATCGAGATCGTCTCCTCGATCTTGGTGAAGTTGACCGGCGCAAGTGCGTACTTCACCTGGGCGACGAGTCCGAAGCTTCCGGCGATCGGATAGTGAGCCGCGGTGACGACGTGGACGGCGACCGTCGACCCGCTCACCTCGATCGAATCGTTCGCCTCCTCGGAGCCCTCCGGCGCCTCGACCATCGCCGAATTGGCGGTGAGGTAGCCGATCCCGACGCCGCCCGTCATGTTGAGGCGACCGATGTTCCGCCGATACTGTCCTTCGAGAGAGAAGTATTGCGCGTCGAAGAAGCGACTCTCGCCGTCCGCCCCCGCTTCGACGTATCCGGTGTGATAGCCGGCGGCCCCGCCGGCGTAGAACGGTCCGTGGATCGGCATCGCGCCGACGAACTCCAGTCCGACGCCGCCGTCGTCGACCAGCCCGCCCACTTCGTAGGCGTGCACGCCGCCTCGCATCCCGAGGATCATCCCCGAGGCGCTGGAGCGGTTGTCCCATTCCTCTTCCGACTCCTCGTCGCCGACGGACTCGGCCTCTTCGTCGTCCTCGTCGCCGTCCGTTCCCAGCGAGCCCGTATCGCCGTCGCCGTCGTCGCCGGCGTCCTCGGCGATCGTCGGCATCTCGCCGTCGGGGACTCCGCCGGCACCGGGGACCGGCGTGGGCGTCGGTGTCGGTGTCGGTGTCTGGCCGAGGGCCGCGGCCGGAAGCGCGAACAGGAGCCACGCCATCGCGTGAAGCAACGGTCCCCGCAGTCGCCCCACGCGCGTGCGCATGCTTGGACTGTAAACGATCAGTGCGCGGGGGTCGAGTCGGCGACACGGATCACGAGCACGTCGCCCGGACGGATCTTCGAACGGCGCGAGAGATTGTTCGACTTGAGCAGGGCGAGAGGATCGACGTTGTGCTCGCGGGCGATGTCCCAGACCGTGTCCCCCTTCTTCACCCGATAGGAGAGCACGCCCGTCCCGTCGCCCGCGGCGATCGGCTTCGGCCCCGCGGCCGGGACCGGCTCCTTGCGAGGAACGTACACGTTCAGCGTCGCCCCCGCCTGCACCGAACGATGGTTTCGGATGCCGTTCCATCGCTTCACGTCGTCCACCGTCACGCCGTAGCGATTCGAGATCGCCCACAAGGTGTCGCCGGGCGCGAGCGTGAGCCGCACCAGCTCCCGCCCGGCGATCGACGCCGCCCCCGGGAGCGAGGCCGCGTCGGACGCGACGCGGCCGGCGGCCGTCACGCGCCTCGCGGGGGGCGCAGGCCGTTTGGACTCCGGTTCCGGCTCGGGCGCCGCGGCCGCGAGAAGGGCGATGTGACCCTCGGGGATCGGAATCACCAGCTCCCGGCCGGCGCGGAGCCGCCGCGCGTTCACCATCCCGTTCATCCGGAGCACCGCGTCGGAACTGGTGCCGTAGCGGCGAGCGATGGCGCTCAGTGTCTCGCCCGAACGAACGACGTGGCGGCGGAAGGTGAGGCGTTTCTCCGGCGGGAGACGCGCGTACGCGTCGGCGAAGGCGGCCGACGTCCCCTTCGGGACGCGCACCGCGAAGCTTGCGCGCCCCGGCGGCGTGCAGAATCGCTTGAGCGATGGATTGAGCTCCAGGACCGAATCGTAGTCGGCCCCGGCGCACTCCGAGACGACGCGCAGATCGGTCGCATCGGGTACGGTGACCTCCTCGTACTCCAGCGGCTCGAGGTAGTCGATGCCGTTGAAGCCGAACTGCTCGGGATGTTTGGCGAGGATCGCCGCCGCGATCAGCTTCGGAACGTAGTGCTTGGTCTCGGGTTTCAGGTATCGACCCGCCTTGCACAGCTCCCAGTAGTTGCGCGTCCCGTACTTGGCGATCGCCTTGTTGATCTTGCCGGCGCCGGCATTGTACGCGGCGGCCGCGAGGTACCAATCGCCGAACTCGTCGTAGAGGTCCTTCAGGTGTGCGGCGGCGGCACGGGTCGCCTGTTCCGGATCGCGGCGCTCGTCGATCCACCAGTCGTCGTGGAGTCCGTATCGGCTCCCGGTGGCCTTCATGAACTGCCAGGGGCCGGAGGCCTTGGCGCGGGACCATGCCTTCATCGAGAAGCCGCTCTCGATCATCGCCAGGTAGACGAGGTCCTCCGGCAACCCGTTCTCGCGGAAGACCTGACGCATCATCGGCAGGTAGCGCGTCGATCGCGCCATCCACTTCTCGTACCACTTGCGCCCGCGTGTCTGGAAGTAGACCAGGAACTGCTCGACGGTCGGCGTCACTTCGATCGGGATGTCGTACTTCGCCCGCAGGGCGGCGAGATCGAGCCGCACCGAAGCCGGCACCGCCTCGGACAGGAACGCCTCCTCCTCCTGAATCTCGAGCTCGAGCTCCGGAGACGGCGGAGCGTCCTCCTCCTCGCCGAGAGAAGGGTAGAGCTCGACCAGCGACGGTTCCCCCGGCAACTCCGCCGCCGACGCGGACGGAGCGTCATCGCTTCCCGACGCGGGGGCGGCGGCCGAGGCCGCCGGCGGAGGACCGAGATGGGCGCGCGGCGCGCAGCCCACGAGGGCGAGGAGCGCGGCGGAAAGGGCGAAGGCTCCGCCGGGGGCCGGCGACCGGCGCGCGGTGCGTCGCACGGGTCGGTCGTCGCACGGGCCTCGAACCATTTGCGAGTCTCCGGAAGTCGGGGGCATCGCGAACGCCCGCGTACGGGCAACCCTCCCTTCGAATCTACGAAATGCAACGGTCGGCGGCAAAGGAATATTCCCTGCGCGCGCGCCGTTTCAGGCGTTGCGTTTTGCGGCGGTTCGCGCGAGGAGAACGGCGATGGAACGTCGCCGCAAGACGGCCGAGGCGATCCGCGGCCTCTATCCGATCGTCGATCTTCGGCCCGACGAGGACGACCGGCGCGCGCTGGCGCTGCTGCGCGCCGTCGCCGTTCCCGGCGTGCGGATCGTGCAGCTCCGCGGGAAGGACCTGCGCGATGGAGTGTTCTACCGCGCCGCGTCCGCGTTCGCGGCGGCGGCGCGCGGTCTGGGTCTGCTCCTCGTCGTCAACGACCGCGCCGACATCGCGGCCGCCGTCGCGGCGGACGGGCTGCACCTGGGAAGCGACGACCTTCCGCTGACGGCGGCGCGGAGGATCCTCCCGCCGGGAACGATTGTCGGTCGCTCGACCGACACCGCCGAGGAGGCGCGCGAGGCCGCGGAGGCCGGCGCCGACTACGTGGCGTGGGGGGCGGCCTACCGGAGCGAAACCAAGACCGACGCCGCGCCGCAGGAGGGTCCAGCGGCGCTCG
>CAYJRR010000083.1:17696-20471 GCA_964372275.1 uncultured bacterium | reverse complement strand
TCCGCCGACGGATCCTTGGGGAGCAGCTCCTTCGACTTGAGGTGCGCCAGCGTCGCCGCCATCAGCAGGAACTCGCCGGCGACGTCGAGGTTCAGCTCGCGCATCAGGTCGAGGTACTGCAGGTACTGCTCGGTGATCCGCGAGATCGGGATGTCCCAGACCCCGATCTCCTCCTTCTTGATCAGGTAGAGGAGGAGGTCGAGCGGACCCTCGAACACCTCGAGGCGGACCTTGTAGTCGGGCGCGGCGGCGGACATGGGGCGTCTAGAGTCCCACCAACCGGAACAGGCCGTGTTGCACGGGTTTCAGGAACAGTCCGACCGATCCGGTCATCACCAACCCGAACATCAGGAGCGTCCCCCAGTTGCGGTTGAACTGGTGGAACTCGTACGCGGCGCGGAGCGGGAGGAACCCCTTGAGGATCGTCGCCCCGTCGAGCGGTCCCACCGGGATCAGGTTGAAGACCATCAGCCCCACGTTGATCGCCATCCCATAGTAGAGGATCAGCGCCGTCGCCGCCGAACCGCCCGACCCGGACACGACCGTCTTCAACGCCAGCGCGAAGGCGACCGCCTGGAGGAGGTTCATCGCCGGACCGGCGGCCGCGACCTTCACGTGGTCCCAGCGCCCGTTCCGGAAGTAGCCGGGCTGGATCATCACCGGCTTTCCCCAGCCGAACCCGAAGAACAGCATCCCGATCGTCCCCATCGGGTCGAGGTGCGCGAGGGGATTGAGCGTGACTCGACCCTCGTTGCGCGGCGTCGGGTCGCCGCACCAGGTCGCCATCGCCGCGTGGCCCCATTCGTGGAGGGTGATGGCGACGACGAGCAGGATTGCGCGCAGCGCGAAGAGCGGCGGATTGCCGACCGCGTCGCGGATCACGTTCTGGAGCGCCTCGAGGATCACGCCCGCGGCCCCTGGCCGAGATGGGCGCGTTGCTCCTCGACCAGACGCGGAACGACCTCGAGCACGCGATCGATCTCGGCCTCCGTCGTGGCGGGTCCCAGGCTGAACCGTACCGCACCCATCGCCATCGCCGCGGGCACGCCCATCGCCTCCAGCGTGTGCGACGGGTGCATCGCCCCCGAGGCGCAGGCCGAGCCGCCGGAGACGGCGATCCCCTCCAGGTCGAGCGCGATCAGGAGATTTTCGCCGAGCGCGCCGGGAAAACTGAGGTAGGCGGTGTTCGTCACCCGCTCGGCGCGGGCACCGTGGACCACCGCGCCCGGAATCCGTCGGGTCAGCTCCGCCTCCAGACGGTCCCGATGCCGTCGCACGCGGCCCGCGTTCTCGGCCTGCGAGGCGCAGGCGATCCGCATCGCCGCGCCGAAGCCGACGATCCCGGGGACGTTCTCTGTGCCGGCGCGTCGCTCCCGTTCCTGCGAACCGCCGACGATCAGCGGCGCGAGCTCGAGCCCCCGCCGCGCCCAGAGACAGCCGATCCCCTTGGGGCCGCCGAGCTTGTGCGCGGTGAAGGCGACGAGGTCGGCCCCCCACCCTCCGACGTCGACCGGGATCTTTCCGGGCGCCTGCACCGCGTCGCAGAAGAAGAGGACGCCGCGGGCGCGCGCGAGGCGCCCGATCTCCGCCACCGGGAGGACGACGCCGGTCTCGTTGTTTACCGCCATCGCCGCGACCAGGAAGGCCCGGCCGTCGAGGGCGCGGTCGAGCGCGTCGAGGTCGAGCCGACCCTCGGCATCGACGCCGACCGTCACCACGCGCCACCCGCGATCGGCGCAGGAGAGCGCGGCGGCGCGGACGGCCGGGTGCTCGACGGCGGTGAGCACGATCGTGTCGCGCGGCCCGATCGCCTCGCGGCACGTCCCGCGGATCGCGAGGTTGTCGGCCTCGGACGCCCCGGAGGTGAAGACGATCTCCGCGACCGAGCCTCCGATGGCGCGCGCGATCTCCTCGCGCGCACGATCGACCATCCCCCGCGCCAGGCGGCCCGCCCAATGGTGCGACGACGGATTGCCGAACCCCTCTTCCAACGCGCGCGCCATCGCCCCGCGCACCTCGGGATGCACCGGAGTGGTGGCGTTGTGATCGAGGTAGACCGGGGCTGGACGGGGCATGGGGCTCGACGGAAGAGTCGATCGTCTTAGCAGGGGTGGGCGGAGGGGTCAAACCGTGGTGCTACAATCGGCGCGCACGAAGACGCCCATGGCGATTCCGAAGGATCCCTCGCGACAACCGGTCGTTCCGTTCACGGCGATCAAGCCGATCGCCAGCGCCGAGCGGCGGGGCGGCGTCGGAGCGTCGTTCATCCCGGCGGCTGGACCGATCCCCTTCTCCGCGGTCGGCGCCTTCCGGTGGCTGATGCCGGTGAACGCATCGGCCCTCGACGCCGGGGCCTTGATCGATGCGGCGATCGACGAGATGTTGGTGCCGCCGGAGAAGGAGCCGCCCAAGGGTCCGCGGCTCGACGACCTGGCGGCGGCGACGCTGGGCCTCACGCGCGTGGACGAGGAGCCGCCGAGACGCGCCGACGTCGACCGCGCGGCGCGGGAGTTGGATGGCGGAGCGCTTCCCGACCTCGATCCCGACGTCCAGGGGTTCGTCGACCTGGTCACCGGCCCCGAGAAGGGGGCCCCGGCGAGCGATCCCTACTCCGGTCGCCGGACGCCGGCCGCACCGGTCGCCGCCAAGGAGAGCGATCCGTCCGGCTGGGAACCGGTCGCCTCCGATCCCTTGCCGTCCTGGAAGCCCGATCCCCCGCCCGTGCCGACCGATCCGGGATTGCGCGCCCGCGCGGCCGCGGGCGAACCGCCGGCG
>CAYJRR010000083.1:0-17596 GCA_964372275.1 uncultured bacterium | reverse complement strand
CCGCCGACGCCCTGCAAGTCCCGGCGTGGGAGCCCGCGGCTCCGCCCGCAGCCTCGATCCCGGCACCCGGAGCACCGGCCTGGGAATCGGTGATGCCGGCCGCCGACCCGGCGACGATCCCCGATCTGTCGGCAAGCCAGCTCTGGGAGCCGACGCCGGCGTTCGAACCGACCGCGCCTCCGCCGGCCCGGACGCCGCTGCGCGCCACGATCGAGGCGCTCGAGGGGACCGTCCGCGAGCGCGACGACATCTCGCGGATCGTCCTCGACTACGCCGCCGGCCGTTTCGACCGCGCGGCGCTGTTCGTCATCAAGAAGGAGACGCTCGTCGGATGGGCCGGTGGGTCGAACGACGCCGCCAAGGCCGCCATCCGCGGGATCATGGTCCCGCTCAACAACGCCTCGATCTTCAAGACGGTCTACGAGACGCGCGTCCTCTACTGCGGCGGCGTCCCGCAGACGGCGGTGAACAACCTCTTCTTCAACGCGCTCGGGGAGCCGCGCCCCGAACGGGTGATCGTCGTCCCGTTCGTCCTCAAGGAGAAGGTCGCCTGCGCCCTCTACGTCGACGGCGGCGACGTGGAGAAGGACGACCCGGCGACGATCGGCGAGCTCTACCAGTTGGCGCGCTCCGTCGCGTCGGCGTTCGAATCGCTGATCCTCAAGACCAAGCGCGCGTCGTGACGTTCGGCGCGTACCTCGTCGAGCAGGGGGTGCTCTCCCCCGGTCAGCTCGACGACGCGCTTTGCGCTCAACGGATCTTCGGCGGGAGGCTTGGCCTGAACCTGGTCGAGTTGGGGTTCCTCCCGCTCGGCGCGTTGGAGGAGCTGCTCGCGCGCCGCACCGGCTTCGACCTGGCGCCGGCCGCGGCGCTCGAGCGGATCCCGCGGCCGACGCTGCAGAGCCTGCCCGCCGACCTGGTGGGTCGAAGGCAGGCGATCCCCTTCCGCGTCGAGTCGAGGCATCTCCACGTGGCGGTCTGCGATCCGGCGGAGGAGGGTCTTGCGTTCGACCTCTCGGTGGCGGCGCCGTTCCCGGTGCGGCTCTTCCTGACCTCCGAACTACGAATTCGTACGTTGCTCGAGAGGCACTACCGGATCCCGCGCCCGATCCGGTTCCGCAGCGGGCATCGGCAGGCGGTCCGGCCCGAGCCCGTGTCGGCGGGCTTGGCGGTCGTCGACTGCGGGCCGGCGCTCTCCGGCGAGGCCGCGGACCAAGGGCCGGCCGCCGGCGTCGGGAGCGACGTTGTCGCACCGGTCGAACCCCCGGCGCCCGACCTCTCCGGTTGTGCCGACCGCGACGCGGTGGCGGATGCGGCGCTGCGATTCGCCTCGGAGCACGTGTCGGCGGCGGCGTTGTTCGTGGTGAGCAAGGGCCGGATCCGCTTCTGGCGGGCCGTCGGGCTCCCGCTCACCGAGGAGGCGATCGAGCGCGTGGCCCTCTCCGACCCGGCCGACCCCGCCTTTCGCGATCGGCTGGCCGCCGTCGTCGGCCGGTCGGGGGTCTCCGATTCGCGCCTGCTCCCGGTCCTGGTCCGGGGGCGGGTGGTCAACCTCCTCTACGCCGACAACGGCCGCGCGCCGTTCCCCCCTGGCGCCGCCGGTCGGCTGGAGGCAGTGACGCGCCAGATGGGCGCCGTCTACGAGCGGATCGTCCTCGACGCGTTGGAGTCCAGGCACCGGACCTGACGGGGATCGGGAGCGGACGATCGGTCGGCGGACGCGCGGGCAATTCCGGCCGGCGGTCGAAACCTTCGGCGAATCGCCCCGGCCGCGGGCCGGCGTGGCGCGCCCCGTGCTCCCGTCGGGCGCATGAACGCCGCCGCCCGGCTACCACTCGCGCTCCGCCGCCACCTCTGGCGGATCCGCCGACGCCTCACCGGCGGTGTCGTCCCCGGTGACGCCGGCGACCCCTGGGCCCCCGGCGCCCCCCACGTTCCGGCGTGGACGAGGGCGCAGTCCGGGTGGATCGCCCTCGCCGTGATCGCGCTGGCCTGGGCGCCCCGCCACGGCGCGCCGTCGGCACCGCTACCGCGGGCTCACGTCCATCCGGGAAACGCCGACGCCGTCGAGCCGGAGGACGCTCGGATCGACGAACGCCTCTCGGGTCGCGCCCTCTTTTCGGACGCCGTTCAGGAGTTCGACGATCCCCTCCCGGGAGTGGATCCCGAGGCCGTGGCCGAAGTACTCGCCGGCGCCGAGGAAGACCGCGTTCTCCCCCTGCCAGGCGCTGTTCTCGGGCGCGAAGTCCGGGTTCTGGAAGTAGGCGCGGTCACCCGGCCACAGTTCGCGCTGCGGCCCCTCGCGCCGGACACGGCGCAGCGGCTCGGGGAGGAGGTCGAAGCGGAAGATGCGCAGTTTCGGACACTGCCGGTCGAAGTCCTCCGCGCCGATGCGGTCCAGGATCGCCTTGTAGTGGATCAGCAGGATCGCCGTCGCGCACTCGAATCCGTAGAGATGCCCGTTCTGGAAGACGTCGTTGACCGCGTCCGAGGCCTTCACCCCCATCCGCGTCCCGAACTTCCCGCCGTAGCCGACCCACCAGAAGGCCCGGTTCGCCCGGTCGGTCGCCCCGGTGGCGGAGAAGCTCGCCCCGGAGTCGTTCAGCAGACGCGCCGCGGCGACGACGTTCGCCGCGATCCGCGCCCGTTCGAGGCGCGCCGATCCCAACCGTCCACGGACCGTCCGCCCGTTTCGCACGTACGTGAACGAATCGTCCGCGTCGACCTGCCCCGGCCGTCCGGCGCGCGGCCGGTCGGTGAGCACCGCCTCCGGTCCGTAGACGTCCCGGAGGATCGACTGGAGCTCGCCGAAGTCGAACGGGACGTGCCGCCGCGCCTCGTCGACCGGCCGGCCGATCGCCGCCACGGCCGTGCCGTCCGCCGGATCGCAGTCGTCGCCGGAGGCCGCCCAGGTCGGGGTGGCCGTCGAAAGCGCGGTGGCCCAGACCACGGCCACGGCCGCCGCCAGGACCGAGGCTTCCGGGCGCCACGACCGCCGCCATCCCTTCGTTTCGAACGCTCCCGGTGCGCGCATGCGGCCGCCGTAGAGCAACGGGTGTGCCTCCCCGCGTCCCCAGTGGATCGAGGAAAACCGGGACCTTTTGCGTTTCCGGCGACGCAGGACGGTGCGCGGAACCGGGGCGCGCATGTCCCGCCACCGTCGTTCGTGCACGGTGAACGACCGCTCACGGCGGGCCGATCCGCCGGTGCCGGCGCTCGCCGGCCCGTCAGCGGCGGAGCTTGTAGCGCAGCTCGTTGACGATCGGCGGGACGAACTTCGCGATCAGCTGCCGCATCCGCCAGACGACCTTCTCGTTCGGACGGGGGAGGAAGCGCGTCGGCTTCACCCCGCCGAGCTCCTCCGCCGGGCGCCCGTTCGAATAGTAGTAGAGCGCGATCGAGCGACGCGTCCGGTCCGGTGGACAGGTGAGCGCCTCCGGATGCCCGTGGTAGGCGGTGGAGGTGGTGTTGAACAGAACCAGCCGGTTGTAGATCGGGAGGATCCGCTTCTCGCACGTCCGGATCTCCCGGTCCCACAGCTCGAGATGTCCGCCGTAGGACTCGGGCCAATCGCGGTTCAGGTAGAGGATCAGATTGATCCGCCGGTCGAGCTTGAGGCGCTGCTGGGTCAGGAAGTCGGAGTGGATTCCCAGCTTCCCCCCGGCCGGGATCTGGTGCAGCCCGCCGCCGTCGAGGTGCGGATCGGGGATCAGTCCGCGGATGCCGGTGACGTCCTCCACGAAGGAGAGGAAGGTCGAGGAGTTGAGATACCCGATCAGCGTCCGCGTCAGCCACCCGATCTGCGCCTCGTCGCGCGTGGCGAGCTTCCGCTCGTGCGGCGTGTCGAAGCGGATCCAGTCGATGCCGTCGGGGCCGGGAAACTCCTCCAACGCGCGGTCGAGGACGAACGGGTCGAACAGGCCGTCGATCACGACGTGCGGGAAGGGGGCCGCCGATCGGTAGTCGGCGGACGCCCGCGCCGCCGTCTCGGCGAGTCGCCGGGGATCGATCGACAGGCGGTCGAAGAACTCCCGCTCGAGGCTGCGCGTGGGTTCGCTCGCGCCGGGACGTGGCTCCATCTCTCTCCGCCCTTCGGGCTGGTCGGGGAACTCCCCGAGCCCCTGCGAAGGATAGCTCATGGCATCGGGACGGGGGTGATCGGCGGACGGCCGGCCAGCACCTCGACCACGTTCCGCGCCGCCAGGTCGCACATCGCCTCGCGCGTCTCGTGGGTCTGGGTCGACATGTGCGGCGTGACGATCGCGTTGGGGGCGGCGAGGAGCGGGTGCCCGGGCGGCAACGGCTCCGGATCGGTGACGTCGAGCGCGCAGCCGCCGATCGTGCCGGCCTCGAGGGCGGCGACCAGGGCGTCGGTGTCGACCACCGGACCGCGCGACGTGTTCACCAGCACCGCCGTCCGCTTCATCGCCGCCAGCGCCTCGGCGTCGATCATCCGGCGGCTCGTCGAATCGAGCGACGGGTGCAGCGAGACGAAGTCGGACTCGACCAGGAGTGTCGGCAGGTCGACCCGGCGGGCGACCCCGCGGGCGATGAAGACGTCCATCTCGGGACTGCTCACCGGATCGACGAACAGCACCCGCATCGCGAAGCCGCGCGCGCGGCGCGCCATCGCCCGTCCGATCCGCCCGAATCCGACGATCCCCAGCGTCGTGCCGTGCGCGTCGATCCCCTTGAGTTCTGCCGGAAGCGACGCGGTCCACGCGCCGCCGCGAACGCGCGTCGAGGCCTCCACGATCCGACGCGCCGCCGCCAGCAGGAGCCCGAACGCCATGTCGGCCGTCGTCTCGGTCACGACGTCGGGGGTGTTCGTCACCACGATGCCGCGCGCCTTCGCGGCGGCGAGGTCGACGTTGTCGAACCCGACCCCCATGTTGGCGATCACCCGGAGACGCGGCGCCGTCGCCAGGAGCGACGCGTCGAACCGGTTGGCGACCGCGGCCAGCACGGCGTCGACCTCCGGCAGCCGCCCCTCGAGCGCCTCGCGCGGCATCGGCTCGGGGCCGCTCCAGGGCACCACCTCGCAAAACGCCTCGAGGCGCGCCAAGCCCCGCGACGGGATCGGCCGGGTGAGGAGGACCCGCGGGCGGCTCACGGTCACGGCGGCTCCGTCAGGTCGAGGGCGAGGAGCTTTTCCGGATCGACGCGCGCCCCGTTGACGCGTACCCCCCAGTGGAGGTGCGGTCCGGTGACGCGCCCGGTCATCCCGATCTCGCCGATCGGCGTGCCGGCGGCGACCTCCTGTCCGACGCGCACCCGGACCTTCGACTGGTGGGCGTAGAGGGAGTAGGTCCCCTGGCCGTGATCGAGCACCGTCACCTTCCCGCTGAAGAACTGGTCCCCGACGTAGGCGACGACGCCGTCGGCGACGGCGGCGATCGGCGTCCCCTGCCCGCCACGCTGGTCGATCCCGGTGTGGGGATTGCGCGGCTCCCCGTTGATTACGCGACGACCGCCGAATCGGGAACGGATCTCGCCGGGGACGGGACGGCGGAACCCCTTCCACCGCCGGGTTCCGCTCCAGGTGGCGAAGAGCGCCTTCAGCTCGGCCTTCTCCCGTTCGATGCGGCCGAGCGTCTTTTCGTCGAAGTCGGAGACCTTGTCCGCGGGGAGTGTGAGCCGCTCCACCGCGTACCCGGCGTCCTCGACCGGGACCGCGCGCGCGAGCACCAACGGCGGTCCTCCGGCCCGCCGGACGGCGACCTCGAGCCGATGCTCCCCGGGCGCGAGATCGAGATCGATCCCCACCAGCGCCGTCGCCCGCCCGGGTCCGGCGGAGAACGGCAGCGCCACCCCGGCGAAGGCGCCGGTGACCTCGTCCCCCGCGACGAGCCCGGTGATCGACACCAGCCCCACGCCGCCGTTCGAGAGGCGGTCGGGGCGAACGGAGAGAGTGGGCTCGCCCTGCGTCCCCGACGCGGCGACGGCGATCATCGCCGCCGGCGGCGGATCCGCGGGAACGAGAACGTCCGGCGTCGCGAGCGGACGAGGCCCGGAGTCGGAGTCGGAGCCGTGAACGGAAGGGAAGGCGATCGGAAGGGTCGCGAGGACGAGCGCCGCGGCGAGAACGCAACGCCGTCTCCCGGGCACGACCACCGCGCGGTTCACCCCTCCCCCTTCCGCGTGACGCGAACCCCGATCTCCCCCTCCGCCAGCCGCACCGCGAGCGATTGACCGACCGACACCTCGCCGGCGCGCTTCACCCCGCGCGCGGTCGCCTCGTCGCGAACCAGGGCGTATCCGCGGTTCAGGACCGCCAGCGGGCTCGCGCCGTCGAGGCGGCCGGCGAGCCCCGCGAGCGTCGCGCCGCGCGCGGCGAGGGCGCGCGCGTGCGCGGCGGCGAGGAGGGCGCGGGCGCGTTCCAGGCGCTGCCGATCGCGCGCGAGGAGGGTGTGCGGGCCCGAGGCGAGCAGCGCGCGGCGGAGCGACGACACGCCGACCCGGTGGGCGGCAAGCGCGCGGCGCAGTCCGTCGGTCCCCCGGGAGTGCAGGTCGTCGACCCGCATCCGGACGTCGGCCAGCACGCGCCGCGGATCGCGCAGGCGGCGCCGGAGGTCGTCGACCGCCTCCCGCCGCCGCCGCGCGCGCCGTTCGTCGGCCGCTTCCAGCCGCGCCCTGGCGTCCCCGACCCTTCCGCGCAGCTCGCGCCCGTCAGGCACGACGATCTCCGCCGCCGCCGACGGCGTCGGCGCCCGCCGGTCGGCGACGAAGTCGGCGATCGTGACGTCGACTTCGTGCCCCACCGCGCTCACCGTCGGCGTGCGGCAGGCGGCGAGCGCCCGCGCCACGACCTCGTCGTTGAACGCCATCAGGTCCTCGAGGCTCCCCCCGCCGCGGCCGACGATCATCACGTCGCAGGCCCCGGTCCGATCGAGCGCCGCGATCCCGTCGGCGATCTCCCGCGCGCTCCCCTCCCCTTGCACCTTCACGGGCGCGATCAGGACCTCGACGCCGGGGGCCCGCCGGGCGAGGACCGCGAGGATGTCGCGCAGCGCCGCCCCCGAGGGGGAGGTGACGACGCCGACCGTCCGCGGGAAGAACGGAAGCGGCCGCTTGCGCGACGCCTCGAACAGGCCCTCCGCGAGGAGGCGGGCCTTCAACTGCTCGATGGCGAGTTGCAGGGCGCCCATGCCCACCGGCTCGGCCGACTCCGCCACCAGCTGGTAGTCGCCGCGCGGCTCGTAGACGGTGATCCGCCCGCGCACGAGCAGCTCCTGCCCTTCGGCGAGCTTGAACTTGAGCGATCGCGCCACCCCCTTGAACAGCACCGCGCGCAGCGACGCCCCCGCGTCCTTGAGGTTGAAGTAGACGTGCCCCGAGGAGTGGACCTTGAGGCTCCCCACCTCCCCTCGCACCCAGGCGGCCTCGAACTCCCGCTCCAGCGACGACTTGATCGACGCCGTGATCTGGCTGACCGAAAGGATCCGCCGTTCGGCGGCGAACTGCAGGGTTCCCTGGCTCACGGCGCGACCCCGCGCGCCTGCACCTGCTTCGCCGCGTGTTCGGCGATCCGCTCGAACTCCGGGTCGCGCCCCTGCTTGCGCTTCCGCTCCCGCGCCGCCGCGCGGACGAGGGCCTTCTCCGTCGCGCGCGTGCCGATCTTCGCCAACGCCGCCGCCGCCGCGGTGCGGACGAGCGGCGCGTCGTCCTCCAGCGCCTCGACCATCGCCTTCTCGTGCGCGCCGTCGCCGATCGTCCCCAGGTTCCCGAGCGTCGCGAGGAGGAAGCTCTTGAGCGATGCGTCCCCTTCCACTCCAATTCGGCGGGCGATCGGGTCGGCCGCGGCGCGGTCGCCGAGGCGTGCGAGCCCCTGCGCCGCCTCCGAGCGGACCTCCGGCACCGGGTCGCCGAGGGCGGCGGTGAGCGCCGCCAGCGTCCCGGGGCGCGCGAGGAAGGCGAGCGCGCGCAGCGTGAACTTGCGGATCGACCCGTCCGGATCGCGGGTCAGCGCCAAGAGAGGCTCCTGCGCGCGTCCGTCGTCGAGCGTCGCCAGCGCGCCGATCGCGAAGCGCCGCACGTCGACGACGTCGGCGCGGGCGATCTCGATCAGCCGCGGCACCGCGATCTCGTCCCGGATCGAGGCCAGGGCCGAGATCGCCCCCTTGCGGAGCTCGAGGTCGCGCTCCTCGCCAAGCAGCTCGAGCAGCGGACCGACGGCGCGGGCGTCTTTGAGCCGCTCCAGCTCCTTGACCGCCTCCAGCCGCGCGAAGACGTCGGACGAGCCGAGCTTGCGGATCGACGCGTCGGGGGATCCCTTCGCCGTCCTCGGCGCCGCCAGCGCCACCAGCGCCTCCGAGGCCCGCTCGCGCGTCGTCGCGTCGGGATCGTGGACGACGAGCTTCAAGAGCGGCGCCTCCGCGCGCGCGTCCCCCAGGATCGCCAGTGCCCCGATCGCGCGCGCGCGCACCGAGGGCTCCGGATCCTTGAGCGCCTTGAGCAGCGCCTCCGCGCACGCCGCCAGCTCGTGCTCCCCCGCGGTCCACGCCGCCCACGCCCGCCGGTGCGCCGTCGGGTCGTCGCGGAGGATCGCCACCAGCGCCGTGGTGTCGATCGAGAGCCGGCGCAGCGCCGAACGCCCGTGACGCTCCATCTCCTTGTCGCCGGCGTGCGCCTGCAGGAAGTCGGCCGCCGCCCGCAGCGCCTCCGCCCCCCCCGCGACCGAGACCGCCTCCAGCCGCGCGACCTCCGCCACGCGGGCGTCCCCGATCGGCCCGCCGGCCGGGTCGGCGAGCAGAAGGGTGAGGAGGGGCGCGATCCGAACCACCGCCGCGCCACTATACCCCACGCTTCGCGGGCCGCCCGATCAGGTCGGGTTGCAGCGGGTGTTGGCCGGGACGGTGGAGTTGACGTCGACCCAGATGCGTCCGTCGTCGGCGCTGACGCCGAGGGCCTTGTGGGCGAGCGCGATCGTCGCCGGGCTCTGGGTGACGTTCCCGTTCGGTCCGAACCTGCTGTTCTGGTGGGTGCAGGTGAAGCCCAGGCTCAAATTGCTCGGATTCCAGCCGGTCTGCGTGCCCATGTTGTTGCCGTGCGCGGTGCAAAGCGACGTCATGGCGTAGAACCCCGACGAGTCGTGGCAAATGAACATGCTCATCGACGCCACGTACCGCACCTGCCCGACGGGGATGTCGGCCGTCGTCAGCGGCGTGACGGCGCCCGGCAAATCCGGAACACCGGTGCAAGCGTTCTCGGGCGCCGCCGTCGGCGACGGGTCGACGAAGTTGTCGTCGTCGTCGCCCGTCGCCCCCTCCTCCTCGGTGTCGAAGACGCGCGGTCCACAACTCCCGAGGGCGAACGATGCGCCGGCGACGCCGGAGACGATCATCCACCCGCCGAGCCGGAAGACCGCCTCCCGACGCGACGTCGCTTCTGCACACTCCGGCGTTGGCTTCCCGTTTCGCACCTGGAGCCTTCCATCTTACCCGAATTCGCGCCTACGGATTGCATCGGGTGTTGGCGGCGACCGTCTGGTTGGTGTCGACCCAGATCTTGTTGTCGTCGGCATTCACTCCCAGGGCCTTGTGTGGAAGATTGCCGCCGCCGCCGGGCTGCAACGTGAGCGCCGGACCGCCCGTCGCGACTCCGTTACCGTTGAATACGCTGTTCTGATGCGCGCTGCAGGTGAAGCCACCACTCACGTTGGATTGGCTCCAGGTTCCGGTCGAACCGAGATTGAAGCCGTGCGCGGTGCACAGCGACGACATCGCATAGAAGCCCGACGCGTCGCGACAGATGAAGACGCCCAGGGCGGAGAAATAGCGTACCTGTCCGACCGGAATATCGGCGGTCGTCAGTGTCGTCGCCGTACCCGGCAGATTCGCCATCCCGGTGCATGCGTTGGTTGGCGGCGGCGTCGGAGGCGGCGTCTCGGTTTCGGTGGCGGTCGCGGTCGCCGTTGCCGTTCCGGTGGTCGGAGGCGGCGTCTCGGTTCCAGGCGTGGTGGGGACTTCGCCGATCCCCTCGAGCGGATCGCCGAGCTCGGTTCGACCGCAGCTGCTCCCGACGAGCGCCGATCCGCCGACGGCGCTGGCCAGGATGACCCAGCCACCGGCCCTCTTGATCATCTCGCGACGGCCGATCGGGGCCGCCGGCGCGTTCGCATCGACGCTGCGCATGCTACGGATTGCACCGGGTGTTCGCGGGGACCGTGGCGTTGACGTCGATCCAGATCTTGTTGTCGTCTTGGTTCACGCCGAGGGCCTTGTGCGGCAACGGAGTTGTCGCGGGACCGGTGAGGACCGCCCCGTTCTCGCTGAACTTGCTCCCTTGATGCCCGCTACAAAGAAAATCGCCCGCCAAGTTGCTTTGGCTCCAGGTGCCGGTCGTTCCAAGGTTGTAGCCATGCGCCGTGCAAAGCGACGACATCGCATAGAAGCCCGACGCGTCGTGACAGACGAAGACGGAGAGCGCGGAGAAGTAGCGCACCTGACCAACGGGAATGTCGGCCGTCGTCAGGGTCGTCGCCGTTCCCGGAAGGTCGGTGTTGCCGGTGCAGGCGTTGGTCGGCGGCGGCGTCGGAGGCGGCGTCTCGGTTTCGGTGGCGGTCGCGGTCGCCGTCGCCGTCTCCGTCGGCGGAGGCGGCGTCTCGGTCTCGGGGGTGGTGGGCACGCCGTCGAGACCGTTCGCCAGCGGATCGCCGAGCTCCGTGCGGCCGCAGCTCGTGCCGACGAGGGCGGAGCCGCCGACGGCGCTGGCGAGGATCACCCAGCCGCCGGCCTTCTTGATCATCTCGCGGCGGTCGAGACGAGGCGGCGGCGCCTCCCCCCCGGGCGGCCGAAGACCCATGACGTCCATTCTACCGCCGCCCCCGAGGGTCCGGGCCGGCTTTTTTCGGGGCATCCGGCCGACCGAACGCTTCGTATTCTTTCGTTGGAAGTCCAACGGTTTGGGTGCCGGCGAGATCGGCAGCCGCGTGCCCATTATTGAATTTGAATTGGCAAATCGGTCGGACCTATCATTCCTCTTGTTTCAGCCGGTCAGGGCTTTGAACCAGGGCATTCTCGGGGGGAACTTCTCAATGAAGAGAATCATGTTCTGTACCCTGCTGCTGGGCGTTTCGGCGCTCGCGAGCACGGGGGCAGCGGCAGCGGACTTCTGTACGTCGTTCACCTTCACCGGTCTGACGTGCGCGTCGGGCACGTTGTCGGTGAACTTCGGCACGACCGCCGGGACGGTCGTCCAGGGGAACGACACGCGACTCGACACCCGGATCGCCGCCCTCGACCAATGGTTCGCCGACACCGGCGACTACGTCGGCAATCGCACCGAAGGCGACGGCAACGTCGTCTTGAATAACTACGTGGGCTACCGGGGCGGCCGGGAAAGCTGCGTCGCGTCCTACGCCAACAGCCATCCGTGCTCGCCCGACGAGCTCGCCAAGAACGTGCGCGAAGGCAACAACCTCGCCTCGGCGGCGAACGCCTTCGTCTTGGTGGAGACGCCGTTCGTCGAGGGGTCCGACAACCTCCAGTCGAGCTGGCGCGCCAGCTGCGGCGGATACACCTACAACTCGGGCGACCTGGCGACGCACCGCGGCGCCACGCGCTTCACGTTGGTGAGCAACGTCGTCGACGGCGCGGCGGGCAGCAGCGCCGACCAGGCGGTCTTCACCTTCACCAACGGCGCCGGCAACTGCGCGGGCGTCATCCCCTGCTGCAAGGACTAGGAGCCCACCATGAAGAACTTCGATCTGATGAAGAAGCTGTTCTGGGCGGCCCTGGTCACGGCGGCGGTCGCTTGCGGTAGCACCGGAACCGACTCCGACGACGACGACGGAGCGGACGACGACGACGACGACGACGGAGCGTTCTCCTGCGCCGACATCACCGCCGGCTCGGGGGTGATCTGCGATAGCACGACGACTCCGCCGACGCTGAAGCTCGACTTCGGCAGCGGAGCGGGCAAGGTGGCCGAAGGTACCGACATCCGGCTGATGTCGCCGGGGACCTACCTGGGCTACTTCAGCAACGCGACGGGCCAAAAGGTCGCCAGCGGCGGCCTGACCGGCGTGCGTGCGGCCGATGCGCTGTGCAAGTCGTCGACGCTGACCGGTCCCTACCCGGGGCCGCATGCGGCGGCGGGGTCGTACGCGGGGGCGCACGCCTGCTCGAACGCCGAGCTGATCATGAACGCCGCCGCCGGCACGATCGCGCTGGGCGAGAACGGCGCCGCGCTCCCCAACCACTCCTACGTCGAAGGGGCCGGCACCATCTACAACCGTTACGCCAACTGCGACGGGTGGACCAACTCGCTGGCCACCGGAAGCAAGGGGACGAAGTGGGAGATCGTCGACTCCGATCCGGACAACCTCGCGGAGGTCGGGAAGGCGAACAGCATCAAGTTCACCGCCCTGCAGGACTGCAGCGTCGCCTCGCGCGTCGCGTGCTGCCGCTGATCCTGAGAGGGACTCGATGATCTTTCAACTTCAACGAATCGAACTCGACCGAGGAGGTCTCATGAAGCGGATCTGGATGGGCGCCCTTGCGGCGGCCCTCGCGACCGGATGTTCCGGCGCGCACAAGAGCGACGACGCGGTCAAGATGACGAAGCAGGCGGCCCTCGGATGCGGCTCCTTCACCGCCGGTCCGGGGATCAAGTGCGACTCGAACACCACCCCGCCGACGATCTCGATCGACGTCGGGACGGGATCGGGCAAGGCGATTGCCGGCGACTCGACGCTGCTCGCTACGCCGACGACCACCACCATCGGCGACTACCTCGGCTACTACACCGAGAACGACGGAACCAGCGTCGGGATGGCGATCAAGAACGGAACGACCGGAAGCATCGGCCTCAAGGCGGCGAACGAGCTCTGCCAGACGACGACGCTGACCGGACCGACGCCGGGTCCGACGGCGGGTTCGCATGTCTGCTCGCTGGAGGAGATGAAGAGGGCGTTGCTGAAGGGGGTGCTCGCGACCGACAACCAGCAGTTCGCCGTCTTCACCGACCAGTCGTCGGTCCAAGGCTCGGGAACCGACACCGGAGAGAACAACTTCAAGGGCACCTGCGCCATGTGGACCACCGGCTCCGACACGCTCTACCGGGGCTCGAAGGTGACCGTGGTCCAGAACGACCCGAAGAACGGTTCGACGATGGACGTTCCGAACTCGCTGTCGCTGAAGGTCGAAGCGAACATCTCCTGCGCGACGACGCTGCCGATCGCCTGCTGCAAGAGCTAGGCGCTCGACGAGATCCCAACGAGGCCGGGGGCGGCGACGCTCCCGGCCTTTCGTTTTTTCCATCGTGGTAGGATCGTCCGGCCGATGACGAGGCGGATACGCCACTGGGTCGTTGCGGTGCTCATGGGGGTGCCGGCGGGGGCCTGCGCCCGGGTAGACGAACAGGCCCCTGCCGACCTCAATGCCACCACGGCCTACCCTTCGGTCGGCGACCTCCCGCCGTACCGACGCGCCCCCCCGACGGCCCCGTTCTCCGCCGACCGCGCGCTGCTCGCGGACCGCGCGACCGAAGCGCTCGAGCGCTACGACCGCGGCCGTTGGGAGCGGTTCGTCGACGCCGTCGACCCCGGCGAGCTCTCCTCCGACCTGCGCGTCGACCAGAGCGCCATCGACCGCGGTCTCTGGAAACGGGAGTGGATCTTCCTCCTCGGCGACGAGCTGTTCGAGCACGACATGACCGACGCCGACGGCTTCGGCCCGGGGCTGTCCCGCGTCCACCGCGGCAAGACCGGAGGACCCGACGCGCTCTCCTGCGCCGAGTGCCACCGCCGCGGAGGTTTCGACGGCGCCGGGGAGATGAGCCAGAACGCCTTCTTCGACGGCGACGGGACCGATCCCTACAGCGGTTTCGAGCGCAACGCGCCGCACACCCTCGGCATGGGGATCGTCCAGCGGCTGGCCGAGGAGATGACGGCCGACCTTCGCCAGCCCCGTGACTACGCCCTTCTGACAGCGCGGCAAAACGGGAAGCCCTCCACCTTCGAGCTCCGTTCCAAGGGGATCTCCTTCGGGCGGGTCACCGGTCTCCCCGACGGAAGCCTCGACACGAGCGAGGTGGTGGGGGTCGATGCCGACCTGGTGGTGAAGCCGTTCGGGTGGAAGGGGAACGTCGCCACCTTGCGCGACTTCGTTGCCGACGGCTTCCAGCGGCACCACGGGGTGCAACTTGCCGAGGCGAAGCTCCCCGGCCGCGGCACGCCGTGGGACCGGGACCAGGACGGGTCGCCCAACGAGCTCCTCGACGGGATGGTCACCGCGATGGTGACCTACCTCTCCCTCCTCGAGATCCCGGTGATGATCCCGCCGATCGATCCGGAGCTACGGTCGGCGCACGGTCGAGGGGCTGCGCGGTTCGAATCGATCGGCTGCGCCTCCTGCCACGTGCCGGCGCTGACCCTGGGGAAGGCGATCCTCGAGATCGGGAAGGGGTTGCAGGTCGACCTGTTCGTCGACGGCGAAGCGCCGCGTCCGCGCACCGACGCCTTCGACCGGGACGCGGTCCCGATCTTCCTGTTCAGCGACCTGAAGCGACACGCGATGGGTCCGGGGCTCGCCGACCGTCGCGACCACCCCAGCGGCGTTCCGGCCGACCAGTTCCTGACCCGGCCGCTCTGGGGTCTGGCCGACACCGGCCCGTGGTTGCACGACGGACGCGCCGCCACGCTCGACGACGCCATCCTCCTCCACGGAGGGGAGGCGCAGGACGAACGGGACGCGTTCGAGCGCCTTCCGCCGGGGGCGAAGGCGGAACTGCGCGTCTTCCTCACCTCGCTCACCCGCCTCCCGCGGATCGACTACCGATGAGAGCGACGGGGATCCGGCTGCTCGCCGTCGCGGCGGTGGCGATCGCCTCCACCGCCGCCGGGCTTCACGCGCTGGGATTCCGCCGGCCGCCCGCGAGCGACCGGCCGGCGATCGACGACGGGCGCCTGGCGGAGTTGCCGATGGCAGACGCCTATCGGGCGCTCGCCGAGTCGGAGCAGTGGCACCAGCGTCGCCTCGCGGCGGCCGCCGATCCGGCGCGCGCGGCGGCGGACCGCCGCAAGGCTCTGCAAGAGGCGCTTGCGGCCGGGGAGGCCGGCCGTGCCGCGCTCGCCGAGATCGGCTACGACCTGTTCCTGCTCGACGTCCCGGTGCCCGGGGAACGCCGGCCGCTCACCCGCACGACGCGCTGCATGTCCTGCCACTGGCGAGGCGGACCTGGCGGAGGCGGAGGGCTCGTCGACGGTCAGCTCGACGGCCGCAATCCGCCGGCCCTCGCCGGGAGCGCCTTGCTGGAGCGGCTCGCCGCCGAGATGACGGCCGAGATCCAGGCGCAGGCTTCGCGCGGCCTGCCGTTGCGGACGCACGGCGTCTCCTTCGGGACGCGCGGTTCGCCCGACGGGGTCGCGGCCGACCTGGTCGTTCGCCCGTTCGGACGGACCGGTCGCTGGGCCACGCTCGACGAGGCGATCGGCCACATGGGGACGCACGCCCTGGGGATCGAGCTCGATGCAGGGGAACGGTCCGCGCTGGCCGCCTTCCTCGCCGCCCTCCCCGTCCCCTCCCTCGAGCCCCCCGACTCCGTCCGACTGGCCGATCTCTACGAGAAGTTCCCGCGCGGGGAGCGGCTCTTCTCCGACCTCGGCTGCGCCACCTGCCACGTCCCGTCGATGACCCTCGCCGACGGCACGCGCATCGCCGCCTTCACCGACCTGAAGCGTCACGACCTAGGGTACGAGCTGGCGCAGGGGGAGAACCGGCTCTGGCTCACGCCGCCGCTCTGGGGGGTCGCCGTCTCCCCCCCGTGGCTGCACGACGGCCGCGCGCTCGCCTCCCTCGACCTGGCGATCAAGGCCCACGGCGGCGAAGCGGCGTCCGCGCGCGACAAGTACCTCGCGCTCTCGGCCCAGGAGCAGGGACCGCTGAAGCTCTTCCTCCTCTCCCTCGCCCCCAAGCCGCGTTTCCAGGTCGCCGGACGGTGAGCTGCGAAGCGGTTCGAAACGAGCGGCCTCGATTCGTTCTCCTCGTGACGATTCCACTCGGCCTGGTCCTTGATGGTTGCGACTCCTACACCAAGATCCGACTGAACTACCCCGCCGCTCCGACCGCGGTCACCGCAAGCGCCGGAATCGGAACGGTTACCCTTCGCTGGGACGCGCCCCTCGAAGAGGACGACGTCACGCACTACTCGATCTATTCGGCGGAGGCACCCTGGTCGGCGTGGACCCCGACGTTGGAGCGGGCCGACGCCGACGCCGCAGTCCTATGCTGTACCTTCACCAAGGAGGATCTGGAGAACGACGTCACCTACGGTTTCGTCGTGGTCGCCGTGAATGAGAACGGCGAAGGGCCACCATCGACCCAGGTCACCGCTCGCCCACCCGGATGGATCGGGACGCGGCAAGTCGGGACGGACCAATTCGACGAAGTCCAGGGGATTGCCGTCTGGGAGGACCAGATCGTCATCGCCGGTGTCACGCGCGGCGGATTTGCGCCCTACAGCCCGCAGGGATTCGACGATCTCTTCCTGAAAGCCCTCGACCGCTCCGGCGACACGATCTGGACGCGCCAACTCGGCACCTCGCAGCAGGATTCGATCTTCGATCTAGCGGTCGACGCGTCCGGAAACACCGTCGCGGCGGGGGCCGGAGGCGCAATCGACCTCGCGACCGCCGGCGCCGTCCTGTTGAAATACGATTCCACCGGGACGAAGCTCTGGAATCGAAGCATCACGTCCGGCGGAACCGACATCGCGAATACCGTCGCCGTGGACAGCCTGGGTGCGGTGTACGTCGCCGGATCGACCTCGGGTAGCCTCGATGGCGCAAACCAAGGAGGGCTCGACGCCTTCGTGGCAAAGTACTCTCCCGAAGGGAATCAGCAGTGGATTCGCCAGCTGGGCACTGGCGATGAGGACGTTGGTCTGGGAATCACCGTCGACGAATTCGGCGCGGCATATGTGACCGGAAAAACCAAGGGGCTGCTGCAAGGAACCGCCAACGGATCCGAGGACTTGTTTCTCGCGAAGTATTCAGCGAGCGGAGTCTTGCAATGGGTTCGACAGGTCGGAGACATTGGCACAGACGTTGGAGAAGCGGTTTCCGTCGATGAGAACGGTCACGTTTTCGTCGTAGGACGAACCGAAACAGCACTCATGGGAAATAATGCTCTCGGCTCGTTCGACGTCGTCTTGATTGCGTTCGATGGAGCGGGCAACGTTTCGTGGAGCGATCAGATCGGAAGCGATCAAGGCGACGAACCGTACGATGTCGGGACCGATTCAGACGCGTCGGTCTACGTCGTCGGAAGTACAAGCGGTGATTGGAACGGCGAGCAAGCGAGGGGGCAGTACGACCTGTTCCTCGCGAAATGGAATCCCCAGTTGGAACTGGAGTGGGTTCGGCTGTTGGGGACGACCGAAATGGATTGGGGGACCTCGGTCGTGGCGGCGGAGCGGGCGGTGTACGTCGGCGGGTGGACGCACGGAGGGATCGACGGGAACGAAAGCCTGGGGGACCGGGACGGATTTCTGGCCAAGTACGACTTCGACGGAGACCTCCAGTAGCACCTGTTCGGCCGCGGGCGGGGGCTGCGATAGAATGGAGGGGTTCGGGGAATCCCCGATGTCGCCCGAA
>CAYJRR010000082.1:0-20544 GCA_964372275.1 uncultured bacterium | reverse complement strand
CGCTGCTCCGCTGGCGCGGCCGTTGGGACGAAGACGCCGCCCTCTTCTCACGCGTCGTGTCGGCGCGCGGACTGGTGAGCCGGCAGGACGACATCCTCCTGGGAAACCGGGTCGAGGGCCTTCCTCCCGAGCGATTCCGCGACAAGATCGTGCTGGTCGGGTTCACCGGTCAAGGGGAGGGATCGGACGTCATCTCCACCCCCTTCGGCCAGCAGGCAGGCGTCTTCAAACACGCGACGGCGCTCGACACGATCCTCACCGGCGACTACCCGAGCCGGGTTCCGGGAGTTCTCGACCTCCTTTTGAGCGTCGCGGTGGCGGTCCTCGCCGGCGCGCTGGTGTTGGGACTTCCGCAGTTCCGTTGGGTCGAGGCGTCGGGGTTCCTATTCAAGATCGGTTGGCAGGTGGCGGTCGGGCTCGTGCCGCTCGTCCTCCATTTCGCCGGCGTGATGGAGGCCTTCTCGCGAGGCCGGGTGATCTCCGCCGTTCCGGCGGAGATGGCCGGGTTGCTCTCGCTCGGGCTGGTGGTCGTCTCCGACATCGTCCTCACCCGGCGGGAGCGGGAGCGCGCCGAGACCGAGCGCGTCCGGGCGGAGGCGGAGCGCGCCAAGGCGGAGGCGGAACGGGCACAGGCACTGGTCCTCGCCAACCGCGCGCTGGGGGAGGAGTTCGTGCAGCGATGTCTGGCGCAAGGCGGCCGGCTGGAGATGGGCGGCACGCGGGTC
The DNA here is from genome assembly GCA_964372275.1 of uncultured bacterium. GTDB lineage: Bacteria > CAYJRR01 > CAYJRR01 > CAYJRR01 > CAYJRR01 > CAYJRR01. Next base: position 19,819 of record CAYJRR010000082.1, on the reverse strand, counting down.
CCGCTCACCCTCTTCTTCTCCGACATCGCCGGGTTCACCACGCTCTCCGAGAAGCTGACCCCCGAAGAGTTGATCGCGATCCTCAACGAGTACCTGACCCGGGTGACCGAGATCCTGCACGGCGGCCACGGCGCCTACCTCGACAAGTACATCGGCGACGCGGTGATGGCGTTCTGGGGGGCGCCGATCCCGGCGGCCGACGGCCCGGTCAAGGCCTGTCTCGCGGCGCTCGACGTGATGAAGGCGATCGACGGCTACTCGGCGGAGCTGGTGGCGCGCGGGTTGTCGCCGCTCAAGACCCGGATCGGGATCAATACCGGGCCGGCGGTTGCGGGTGGCGTCGGTCACATCCGCGACCTGAAGAACGGCAAGTTCAGCTTCACCGCGATGGGGGACACGGTGAACCTCGCATCGCGACTGGAAGGGGCGAACAAGGCGTACGGCACGAGCTGCATGATCGGGCCCGAGACCTACCTGGCGGCGAAGCACGCGGTATCGGCGCGCGAGCTCGACCTGGTGAGGGTGAAAGGGAAGACGGTCCCGGTGCGCGTCTACGAACTGCTCGGCCGGGCCGGCGACCTCGATCCCGAGAAACGGCAGGTGAAGGAACGCTACGAAGCCGCGCTCGCCCTCTACCGCGCGCGCGACTTCGCCGGAGCGCGTGCGGAGTTCGCGACGCTCGCCGACCGGTTCGGGGATCCCCCGTCCAGGAGCATGGCCGCGGCGTGCGAGGAACGGCTCGCCACGCCGCCCCCGCCGGACTGGGACGGCTCGAACGAGCTGCACGAGAAGTGACGACGCCCGGGATCCCCTCCGGCGCCCACTGTGAGACAATCGGTCGGACGATGCGCGCCCCCTTGTCGGTCTTCGCCGCGGTCTCGCTCCTCGCGCTCTCCGAACCGGCGCGCGCCGACGTCGAGCGCGCGGCGGCCGGTTTCGTCTTCGTGAAACCGGCCAGCGGAAAGGCGGTGCTGCGGGAGGGCCCGAGCGCGACGGCGAAGGTGGTCGGGGAGCCTCCGGCCGGAGCGCGGCTCGTCTACCGCAAGGTTTCCGAGGCGGCGGGGAAGGCGACCTGGTTCCGCGTCGAGCCCCCCGGAGGGACGCCCGGATGGATCGCCGCCCAGGACACGAGCGCCACCCGTCCCACGGCGCCGCCGCCCGGCCGGCCGGTGAAGATCGTCGACAGCGGCCTCGGCAATCCCCGGCCGACGTCCGCGCAGACGGCGGCGGCGCGCGGGCTTGCCGACGGCGCGAAGCGCTATGCCTCGGCGAAGCAGGAGCTGAAAGCGTCGGTCGACCAGTTCCTCACCCTGGAGCAGACGGTCGAAGAGCTGTTCCTCGATCCGCACCATCCGGAGACCGGCGCCTATCCCGACTCCGATCCCGGCGGAACGCGCAAGGCGAAGGCGGCAGCCTTCCGGGCGGGGCTGAAATGAGCGCGCGGGAACGGCGACACCCACCGACGATCGCGCGCGCGGCAGCCGTATTGTCCGCGGCCACCGCGCTCCTGGTTTCGGGCTGCGCCGGGCTGCAAGGCCGGATCCAAAGGGAGCTGCACGGGGTCGGCGACGAGCTTGACGCGGCCAAGGCGCGCGCCAAGGAGGCCAACCGTCAGTTGGAGGAACGGGGACGGCAGATCCGCTCCGCCAGCAGCCAGGCGATCGACAGAATCACCGCCGACGACGAGCGCGCGCTCGGGCAGGCGGCGGCGATCAACGTCATCCAGCAGTACGGCGGCCTGGTGCTGGAGGAGGGGCTGCAGCGATACCTGAACGAAGTCGCCAACCTCGTCGCGGCGCAGGGGGAGCGGCAGGAGAAGGGGACGGACGGCGTCGCGCGGCTGAACGCGCGCCGCTTCTTCGTCGGTGTGCTGAACGACGACTCCTACAACGCCTTCGCGCTCCCCGGCGGGTACGTGCTGGTGACCAAGGGGCTCCTCCGGAATCTCGCCGACGAGGCCGAACTGGCCTGGGTGCTCGGTCACGAGATCGCGCACGTCGACCGCGAGGACGGGCTGAAGGCGCTCAAGGTGCAGGTCGGTACCACGGCGGTGATGGACGAGTTCATCCGCGGCGGCACGGCGGACGCGGGGGCCGTCGGATTCGGCAATTCGAAGTTCTTCGCCAAGCTGGTCGACACGATGACCCGCGTCACGCTGGAGATGGGGATGGGCCGCACCGACGAGCGCGAGGCCGATTCGCTCGGCCTGCGATACGCGATCGCCGCCGGCTACGACGCGCGGGCGGCGCGCGGCGTGCTCGCGCTGCTGGGGGCGAACCCCGGAAAGCGCGCGCTCTTCAGCGGCCACGACGCCCCGGCGACGCGCGCCGGCATCCTCGCCGCGGCGATCGACGCCGCCCCCCCGGGGGCCCGCGGCACCGGCCGATTCGACGTCGAGTGCGCGCAGCGGCTCGAAGCATGGACGGCCGCCGCCGGCGCGCCGGTGCAATGAGGCCGCGCGTGGCGAGAGCGATCACGCTCGGGGACGGAGCATGAGACTCACCTTCCACGGCGGCGCGCGCACCGTCACCGGCTCGAAGTACCTGCTCGACACCGGCGAGAAGCGGATCCTCGTCGACTGCGGGCTGTTCCAGGGGGAGGCCAAGGACGAGGAGCACCACAACACGATCCCGTTCGATCCGAACGAGATCGACGCCGCGGTGATGACCCACGGCCATCTCGACCATTGCGGCCTGCTCCCGCTGCTGGCGCGCGAGGGGTGGCGCGGCACGGTGATCTCCACCCCGGCCACGCGCGACGTGGCGCGCTTCATCCTGCTCGACTCGGCCAAACATCTGCTGCGCGCCTACGGCCGTCCCGACTACGTCTTCACCGCCGAGGACGTGGAACGGACGATGGAGCTCTGGCGCGCCGTCCCCTACGGGAAGACGCACGACCTCGGCGCCGGCGTCTCGATCCGGCTGCACGACGCCGGGCACATCCTCGGCAGCAGCAGCGTCGAGATCGAGGTGGCCCGCGGCGGGACGAAGACGCGCGTCGTCGTCTCCGGCGATCTGGGCCGGCCGAACCAGCCGATCCTGCGCGACCCGGCAAGAATCCCCGGAGCCGAGGTGCTGCTCGTGGAGTCGACCTACGGCGACCGCCTGCACGACATGGCGAAGAACCGCGCGCGCCTGAAGCAGGTGATCCAGGAGACGGTGGCGGAGAAGGGGCGCCTGCTGATCCCGGCGTTCGCCATCGGCCGGACGCAGACCCTCCTCTACGAGCTGAACGGCCTGGTCGAGCGCCGCGAAGTTCCCAAGATCCCGGTCTTCCTCGACAGTCCGTTGGGGATCGACGTGACCGGTCTCTACCGTCGCCACCACGACTGCTTCGACGAAGAGGCGCGCAAGCTCCTCGACAACGGAGACGCCCCGTTCGACTTCCCCGGCCTGGTCGAGACCCGCCGCCACCAGGAGAGCCTGCTGCTCGAACGCCAGCCGCCTCCGAACGTGGTGATCGCCGGCTCCGGCATGATGCATGGCGGACGGATCCTCAACCACCTGCGCGCCCACCTCGACGACCCGAAGACGACGGTGCTGGTGGTGGGGTTCCAGGCGAAGGGAACGCTCGGCCGCGCCCTCCTCGAGGGGGCCGAGACGGTGATGGTGGAGCGGACCGAGATCCGCGTCCGGGCCAAGGTGAAGACGATCAACGGATTCTCCGCGCACGCCGACCGGGAGGAGCTCTGCGGTTGGATCGAAAAGTTCGGCAAGAAGCCCGAGACCGTCTTCTGCGTCCACGGCGAGCCCGCCGCCGCCGACCGCCTCGCCGCGACGATCACCGACCGCTTCTCCCTTCCCGCCACCGCCCCCGAGATCGGCGCGTCGATCGAGATCTGACCCGCGAGTGCGGCCGTTGACACGGCGGAACCGCCGCGGCTACGGTGGCCCTGTCGATGACGCGACGCTCCCAGACGGGAAGCTCCCTGCGGTTCGCGTGGCTCGCCGGGCTCGTCGCGCTGCTTGGGGTCGCGGGGTGTCCGAAGAAGACGCCGCCGGCGCCGCCGATGGTCGTTGATGAGACGCCGACGCCGACGCCGGAGGCGCCGGCCGACGACGACACGCTGCTGCGGTCGGGCGTGCCGGAGCCGGAGATCCTGCAGCCGGAGCTTCTCCCGGAGATGGACTGCTTCCGGCCGATCCGGTTCGACCTCGACTCCTCGACGATCGGGGTGGAAGGGACGGCGGTGCTGAAGCGGGCGATCGTCTGCCTCGCCCGGAACGTGAGCTGGCAGATCTCGATCGAGGGTCACGCCGACGAGCGCGGCGGCACCGAATACAACATCGCGCTCGGCGAGCGGCGGGCGCGCGCGGTGGCCGACTACCTGCGCGCGGGGCTGATCGATCGCAAGCGGATGACCACCGTCTCGTTTGGCGAGGAGCGGCCGTTGAATCGTGGGCACGACGAAACGGCGTGGGCGGAGAATCGCCGCGTCGAGATCCGCCTCGTCGCCAAGTGAGGAGCGTTCCTGTGCAATCCCCGTCCGTCCGTCCCACGAGTCCCGGCCCGGTGGCGGCGACCCGCGCGGCGGCGACGGCGCTGTTGGTGGCGCTGGCGCTTCCGCTGACCGCCTGCCCGGGTCCCTACCAGTTCCGCCAGATGCGGGAAGACCTCGACGGCCTCAAGCGCGAGACGGTCGCGATCAAGGCGATGGCCAAGCGCGGCGACAACGAGTTGGCGCTGCGCCAGGCGCTGGCCGACATGGGGGCGTCGCTCGACCAGATCCGGAACGACTTCAGCCTGCTGCAAGGCCGCCTCGAATCGCTCCAGGAGCAGGCGGGACGGCGCTCCGACGAGCAGCTCAAGGTACGGCAGGAGCTGGAGATCCGGATCGCGCAGATCGCCGACGAGATGGAGTCGCTGAGGAAACGGCTCGACGCGGCGACCGGCAACGTCGGACCGATTGGGGGGCCGTTTGTCGCCCCCCCGGGGCCGTACCCCGCGCCGACCGGCTCGCCTGGCGGAGCCGCGCCGGGGGCCTCCCCCGAGCCGACCGGCACGCCGCTCGGCAAGCTCGTCCCGCCCGGACCGGTCGTGCCGCCGACGCCGCACCCGACGCGGCCGGGGATGATCCTCCCGGCCAAAGGCTCGGAAACCGACCAGCAGCTCTACCAGCGCGCGACCCACACCTTTGACGCCAAGCAGTTCGCCGACGCCCGCACCCTCTACGGCGAGCTGATCAACCGCTTCCCCAAGAGCGAGTTCGCCGACAACGCCCGCTACTGGATCGCCGAGAGCTACTACGTGGAGAAGGACTTCGCCTCGGCGATCCTGGAGTTCGACAAGGTGGCGCACGACTATCCCCAGGGCGACAAGGTCCCCGCGGCCCTGCTCAAGCAGGGGTTCGCCTTCCTGGAGATCGGCGAGAAGGACGGCGGAATCGCGACCTTGCAGGACCTGATCAAGCGCTACCCGAAGTCGGACGAGGCGAAGAAGGCCAAGGAACGGTTGTCGAAGGTCAAGTAGTGGAATAGAGTCACTTTTCCATGCCTCACTTCATCACCGATACCTGCGTCGGCTGCACGATCTGTGCGCTGAAGTGCCCCACGGGGGCGATCGCCGGGGACAAGAAAGAGCTCCACTCGATCGACCCGACCCTCTGCATCGACTGCTCGGTCTGCGGCCACTACTGCCCCTACGACTCGATCGTCGACAACGACGGCGACCTGGTGGTGCGGGTCCGCGCCAAGGACATCCACAAGGCGATCGTCACCGACGAGAACTGCACCGGCTGCACCTGGTGCGTCGACATCTGCCCCTTCGACGCGATCGTCATGGAGAAGCGGAAGGACGACAACGCCGTCGAGGGGTTCGCCTCGTCGATGGTGGCGGTCGTGCTGCCCAAGGAGTGCGTCGGCTGCAAGCTGTGCGAGGAGGCCTGCGGCTGGGACGCGATCAACGTCCCGCGCTACGACTTCGAGCTCCCGAAGAACAAGTTCTTCCACGAGAACAAGCTGATCCTCTCCAACGCGCAGGGCCTCCCGCGCGGCGTCACGCAGTAGCCCCGCTCGCCTCGAGCGGGACGTTCGTCTTTCGCGGGGAGCGCCCGATCAGGGCACGACGACGGTGGTGGCGACCATCGTCACCTGCTTCTTGTCGCCTCGGATCTTGGCGATCTCGGACTTCGGGAGGCCCTGGTCTTTCGCGTAGTGGCGGGCCTCCTTTTCGGAGACGGTCGTCTCGGCGAGCGTTCCTTCGACCACCACCGTCTTGCCCGGGAGGTCCTTGGGGACGAAGAAGCCGTAGTCCTTGAAGGTGACCCGGACGGTGGTCGAACCGTCGACCAGCGTCAGCCAGCAGCCCTTCTTCTCGCAGACGGCGCCGGTCCTGGCTTCGACGCGGACCGACCTCCCCAGGTTTTCGGGCTTCACCGCCTCCGACAGCGCGAGCGGCGCGGTCGAAAGGGCCGGCGCCGCGCCGAAGGTCTGGGAGGCGTGGCCCGCGGACGCGAAGCAGAGGTGCACGGCGATGGCGAGGGTGGCCCGGACGGGGATCTTCATGGCCCCTCGTCCTAGCACACCCGTCGCGTCCCCGGCGAGACTCCCCGGGAGGATCAGCCGCCGCCGCCGACCGACGGGCAGGCGGGCAGCTCGAGGGGGTCGCCGGCGCCGTTCTCGGCGTCGCCGCACGCCGGACCGAAGGTGATCGAGCCCTCCCCCTCCTCGGCGCCGCTCTTCACGTAGTCGATCGTCCCCGAGACCGGGTAGCAGCAGTCGCGGGTGAAGGTCAGATCGGTCTGCGTGACGTTGAGCGTCACGTCGGTGAGGACCAGGTCGATCTCCAGTTCGCCGTCGACCACCTTCTCGTCGTCCTCCGGCCCATCGCCGCCGTAGTCGAAGGAGATCGTCTTGGTGCCGGTGATCATCGCGTGCCGGGTGACGGTTCCGTCCTCGGTCAGCATCCGCTCGATCGCCACCTCCTCCGCCTTCGACGCGGGGGGCGTGCCGGGGGTCACGGTGAAGTCGAAGGAGCTCGATCCGGAGATCTCCCCGACCTTGGTCCCCTTGGTCATGGTTCGCTCGAAGTCGATGTCCTGCGCCACCTCGATCGACGTCGGCGCGGGGCAGTTGCTCGGGGTCCGGGTGACGATCACGTTGGCGGTGCCGACGAGGGTCGCGCCGTCCTGCCCTTCGCAATCGAAGTAGAGGTCGATCTCGTCGTTGTAGGCCTGGTTGCACATCGTCCCGGTCGACAGGACCATCACCGTCGGTTCGCACGCCGCGGCACCGCCTGCGAACGACGCACCGCCGACCCCCGAGATCTGCAGCGTCGCCGAGACCGCCTCGGTCACCGCCTCGACCGTCTCGATCTCGGTCTCCGGATCCCCGCCGCCGTCGCCGCCGCCGTCGTCGTTGCCGCTGCAGCCGACCACCCACGCCACGCACGCGAACAGCGTCCATTTCCGTCTCATCCGGCCCCCCTCGGCTTCGTCCCTGCCGACGAAGACCAAGCGTACGATCGACGCGACAACGGCCGCAAGCGCCTGCGATACTCCCGGTCGTGCCAGACCTCGCAATCCCCGAACCGGGAACGCGCGCACCGGACGTGCCGGCGCCCGCCGAGCCCGCGCACCCGGGCTACCGCTGGACCTCGGTCCTGTGGCTGACCGGCGTCGACTACTTCTCCACGCTCGGCTATCAGCCGTCGATCGCCTTTCTCGCCGCCGGCGCGCTGGCGCCGATCGCCACCGCGATCCTGGTGCTGGTCACGCTCGCCGCGGCGCTGCCGGTCTACCGCGAGGTGGCCCGGCACTCGTTCGCCGGCCAGGGGTCGATCGCCATGCTGGAGCGGCGGGCGCACGGGTGGTGGGGGAAGGTGTTGGTGTTGGTGCTGCTCGGTTTCGCCGCGACCGACTTCGTGATCACCATGACCCTCTCGGCGGCCGACGCGGCGCAACACGCGGCGGAGAACCCGGTCCTGCACCCCTATCTCGGCGGCGGTCAGCTCTGGATCACGCTCGCGCTCCTGGCGCTGCTCGCCGCGGTCTTCTTGCGCGGTTTCCACGAGGCGATCGGCGTGGCCAAGGTCGTCGGACAACCGTACATCCTGCTGAACGCGGTGGTGATCGTGCGTGGCCTGGTCGAGATCGTCCGGCGCCCGGAGCTCCTCTCCGACTGGTCGGCGGCGGTCGCCCTCCGTGGAGATGTGGGGGACGTCCTCCTGGCCGCGGTCCTGATCTTCCCCGGACTGGCGCTCGGGCTGTCCGGCTTCGAGACCGGCGTCACCGTGATGCCGTTGGTCTCGAACGGAGCCGGGGCCGGCGCGCCGGCAGGCGCCCCGCCGCGGGAGCGCATCCGCGCCACGCGCAATCTCCTGGCCGCCGCCGCGGTGATCATGAGCCTCCTGCTGCTCGGCTCGAGCCTGGTGACGACCGTGCTGATCCCCGCGCACGAGTTCGAGCCCGGCGGCGAGGCGAACGGGCGGGCGCTCGCCTACCTGGCGCACCACCTGCTCGGCTCGGCGTTCGGCACGGTCTACGACTTCGTCACCATCCTGATCCTGTGGTTCGCCGGCGCCTCGGCGATGGCAGGCCTCCTCAACCTGATCCCCCGCTACCTGCCTCGCTTCGGCATGGGACCGCGCTGGGTCGAGCGCGCGCGCCCGCTGGTCGTATGCCTGTTCCTCGTCGACGTGGCGGTGACGCTCGCGTTCGACGCCGACGTCGACGCCCAGGGCGGCGCCTACGCCACCGGCGTGCTGGTGCTGATGCTCTCGGCGGCGGCGGCGGTGACGATCGTCCGGTGGCGCGAGCCGGCGCCGCGTGACCGCGCCGCGGCGATCGGGTTCGGACTGGTGACCCTCGTCTTCGTCTACGTGCTGGTGGAGAACGTCCGCGAACGCCCGGACGGCGTGGTGATCGCGCTGCTCTTCATCCTGGCCGTCCTCGCCGTCTCGGCGATCTCGCGATGGCGCCGCGCGACCGAGCTGCGCGTCGAGCGGTTCTCCTTCGTCGACGAGGAGTCGCGGCGCCTCTTCGCCTCGATCCGGGGAAAGAAGGTGAACCTCGTCCCGTTGGCGCGGACCGAGCGCGCCGAGCGCCGGGAGAAGGCGGCGGAGCTCCGCCGGTACTACAACGTCGACGGTCCCATCGCCTTCCTGCACGTCGAGATGCTCGACGACCGCAGCGAGTTCGAGATCGCGTTGAAGATCCGCGTCACCCCGTTGGGGGAGACCGGCAACCTCCGCATCGACGTCACGGGGGCGGTCGCGATCGCCAACACCATCGCCTTCGTCAGCGAACAGCTCGATCCGAAGGCGATCTTCCTCGGCTTGAGCCGCGGCAATTCGATGGCCCAGGCGCTCAAGTACCTGCTCTGGGGCGAGGGGGAGGTCGGGGTGCTGGTCTACGAGATCCTGGTCCGCTACTGGGAGTCGACGCCGGAGGAGGACGTGCGCCCGCTGATCTTCCTGGTCAGCGATTAGGGGCGTTCATTTCGCCCCGCAGGCCTTGCCGATCACCGTCTGGTAGGCCTCCTCCTTGATCGGCCCCATGACGTGGAAGTAGGCGAGCTGCCCGCAGGTCAGATCCTCGAGGTGGTTCTTGCAGACCTGGGGGGCGCGCAGGATCGCGTCCTCCTTGCCGGAGCATTCGGCGGCGCACCGGCTCTTGCAGTCGACGTCGGCGCCGATCGGCGAGGCACTCGGATTGATGTTCTTCGACTGGGCGTAGAACGCGCGGAACTCGGGGTCGTCGTGGCACGCCTTCTCCCGCTCGCAGGTCTCGACGCAGACGGTGGAGCAGACCGGCTGCCGGTCACAGGCGGCGAGCCCCGCCGCCGCCAGAATCGATGCCACCCATTGCCGCCGCCTCGACATCGTTCCCTCCCTCACCGAACGAACGGATGAGACACGACCCTACTACGGCGAATGCCCTGCCTGCGATGGTATCGTCGCCCGCATGTGTCGACTCCTCGTCCTTCACGAGCAATGGCGCGCCGCGCGATTCGGAACGCTGGCCCTGCTCGCCCTCTTTTCCGGTTGCGCCGGGAAGGACGGCGGGGCCGATCCGCCGCGCGGCGAGTGGTTCGGTCTGGCGCCGATGCCGGGCGGGGCGCGGCAGGAGACGGCGGTGGTGGCGCTCGACGGCGAGGTGGTCGTTCTGGGGGGGATCGACGGTGATCTGCAGGTGGTCGCCACGGTCGAGACCTACGACCCGTCGACCGACACCTGGGACACCCTGCCCGATCTTCCGAACGCGATGCACCACGCGAACGCGGCGGTGGCGAACGGAAAGATCGTGATCGCGGGATTTCTCACCACGCTCGACTTTCTCGCCGACGACAGGGTCTACGTCTACACGCCGGGCGGCAGTTGGATCCCCAAGACCACGATGCCGAACGGGACGGGGCGCGGCGCGTCGGGCGTCGCGGTGATCGACGACAAGGTCTACGTGGTGGGCGGACTTCGCGAAGGGGCCGCCGTCGCCCATGCGAGCGTCTACGACCTGAGCGACGACGCGTGGACCGAGCTCGCCGACCTGCCCGAGGCGCGCGACCACCTCGGAGCCGCGGCGATCGACGGCGTCGTCTACGCCGTCGGCGGCCGCAACGGCACGATCGAGAGTCACGTGGCGCGGCTGGATCGGCTGTTCCCGGACGGCGGGTGGGCCACGCTGGAGCCGATGCCGACGTCGCGGGGCGGGATTGCGGTCGCGGCGTTCGACGGGCTGCTGTTCGTCTTCGGCGGCGAGGGGAACGCCGATCACGAGAGCGGCGTCTTCGACCAGGTCGAAGCCTACGATCCGGCGGACGACGCCTGGGAGACGTTCGTCCCGATGCAGACCCGGCGGCACGGCACGGGGGCGGCGGTGGTCGGCAGCTCGCGGATCTACGTGCCCGGAGGCGCCGACGAGGAGGCGCTCTCGGCCGTCGACGTGAACGAGGCGTTCGAGCCGTTCTGATGCTCGCGCTCGCCCTGCTCCTCGCCGCGCCGCTGGAGATCAGCTGGCACGGACAGTCGTGCTTCTCGGTCCGCACGCCGGCCGGCGCGACGGTGCTCCTCGACCCGGTCGCCTACGGGATCGGGTTCAAGCCGCCGGTGGTGAAGGCCGACCTGGTCACCGTCTCCCACGAGCATCCGGACCACAAGAACCTGGCGATGGTGGAGGTGGCGGGGGCCGCGGCGGGCGGCGCCGAGGTGGTACACGCGATCGCCAAGAACGGCGAGTGGTCCGATGTCGACCTCTCGATCGCCGACGTGCGGGTCACGACGGTGCGCTCGTACCACGACGCGGACTCGGGAAAGCGCCTGGGCCGGAACGGGATCGTCGTCCTCGACGTCGCCGGGCGACGCCTGGTGCACCTGGGCGATCTCGGCCATCCGCTCGACAAGGAGCAGATTGCCGGCCTCGGCCGGGTCGACGTGCTGATGATCCCGGTCGGCGGCGGAGGGTACACGCTCGGCGGCGCGGAGGCGCGCGCGGTCGTGCAGGCGATCCGGCCACGAACCGCGATCCTCCCGATGCATTTCAAGACTCCGGCGCTCCGGGTGAAGGAGCTGGACGGACCGGACACCTTCCTCGAGGGGCTCGGCAACGTGATCCGTGTCGACGGAAACACCTTCACCGTTCCGGAGACCCCTCCCGCGGTCGCGCCGGTCGTGCTGCTCTCTCCCGAATGAGCTACGTCCACCCCGAGACGTTCGACGTCGTCGTGGTCGGCGCCGGCCACGCCGGGTGCGAGGCGGCGCTGGCCGCGGCCCGCATGGGGCGCCGCGCGCTCCTGCTCGCGATCGATCTCGACCGCGTGGCCCACATGTCGTGCAATCCGGCGATCGGCGGGCTCGCCAAGGGGCACCTGGTGCGCGAGATCGACGCGCTGGGGGGCGAAATGGGCCGCGCGGCCGACCTCACCGGGATCCAGTTCCGCCGGCTCAATGCGTCGAAAGGGCCGGCGGTGCGCGGCACGCGTTGCCAGTCGGACAAGCTGCGATACCGCCTCCACATGAAGCGCACGCTGGAGGCGACCCCCCGGCTCCGGCTGACGCAAGGGACGGTCGACGACCTGGTCGTCGGCGACGACGGCCGCATCGCGGGGGTCGTGACCAAGGAGGGGGTGACCTACCGGGGCCGCACGGTGGTGCTCACCACCGGGACCTTCCTCCGTGGGCTCATGCACGTCGGGACCTCCAACCTGGAGGGGGGTCGCGCCGGCGACGCGGCGGCGACGGGTCTCTCGGCGGCGCTCACCCGGCTCGGCTTCACTCTCGGCCGCCTGAAGACCGGCACGCCGGCGCGGCTCGACGCGCGGACCATCGACTTCGCGCGGCTCGACGTGCAGCCGGGCGATCGCCCGCCGCCGACCTTCTCCTTCGACGAGATCTCCCCGCCGCTGCCGCAGGTCCCGTGCTGGATCACCTGGACCAACGAGCGGACGCACCGCGTCCTCCGCGATTCCCTCGACCGATCGCCGATCTTCACCGGCAAGATCGTCGGCGTCGGCCCCCGCTACTGTCCGTCGATCGAGGACAAGGTGGTCCGTTTCGCCGAGAAGGACCGGCATCAGGTCTTCCTCGAGCCGGAGGGCTTGCCCGTCGGAGAGGCCGCGAACCCCGCCGCTCCGACCGGCGAAATCTACGCCAACGGGTTGTCCACCTCGATGCCGATCGACGTGCAGCTCGCCTTCCTGCGCACGATCGAGGGACTCGAGCAGGTCGAGATGATGAGGCCGGGCTACGCGGTGGAGTACGACTTCGCGCCGCCGACGCAGCTCAAGGCTTCGCTCGAGACGCGACGGGTCGGAGGGCTGTTCTTCGCCGGGCAGATCAACGGCACCAGCGGCTACGAGGAGGCGGCGGCGCAAGGGATCCTCGCCGGAATCAACGCCGCGTGCCGGGTGGCGGGGCGGGAGCCGGTCGTCCTGCGCCGCGACGAAGGCTATCTCGGCGTCCTGGTCGACGACCTGGTGACGCGCGGCACGACCGAGCCGTACCGCATGTTCACCTCGCGCGCCGAGCACCGTCTCCTGCTGCGCGAAGACAACGCCGACGAGCGACTGCGCCCGCTGGGGATCGAGCTGGGTCTGGTCGACGAGGCGCGTGCGGCGCAATTCCGCGAATCGTGGGCGGCGATCGACGACCTCGAGTCGCACGCGCGACGCACGCGCCTTACACCTGCGGCTGCCGAGGCGTTCCTGCGCTCGGTGGGGGGGGCCGGATCGGCCGGCGGCGCGACCCTGGAGGAGCTGCTTCGCCGGCCCGAGGTCACGATCGCGTCGCTCGCGCCGGTCGACGCCCGGATCGCCCATTCGCTCCGGTCGGCGCCTCGCGTCGCGGAGCAGGTCGAGATCCGGATCAAGTACGCCGGATACCTCGCGCGCGAGGCCGACGCGGCGGCCAAGGCCCGCCGGTTCGACGAGATGGAGATCCCCGACCACTTCTCGTACGGAGGACTGGCGGGGTTGTCGGCGGAGGCGACGCAGAAGCTGGAGGGGGCGCGGCCGTCGACCCTCGGCCAGGCGTCACGGATCCCGGGGATCACGCCGGCGGCGATCGCCGTGTTGCAGGTCCACCTGAAACGCGAAGGCGCCCGGTCGCGGGCGCCTTCGAATCGCTGACGCGTCTCGGACGGTCCGCCCATCGGGCTTCCTCGGGGCCTCCCCGGGCCCCTCGTCACTCGTTGCTGAGCAGCCCGACCGAGACGACTTCGGTCTCGACGTGGCAGACGCCGTCCTGCACGTGGACGCGAACCGCCTCGTCGTCGTAGCCGCGAACGGAGATCTGGACGTCGAAGTAACCGGGCACGTCCTCGGCGATGGCGTACTTGCCGCAGGGCGTCTCCTCGTCGATGCAGGTGGCGCGGTACTCCTTCTGGGCGTTGATGCCGAGAACGATCACGCCCGACACCGGGAGCTCGGTGCGCGCGTCGAAGACGTTGACGATCACCGACGGCTCGGGCGACTGCGAGCAGAAGACGTCACCCGGATTTCCGCAGGCCGACGCCAGGAGCGCGCCTCCGACCACCGCCACTCGACCGATGCCGACGACCCCACGCATCTTCGGTTCCTCCCTGTGCCTCGGAGGGTGTTAAAGCAACCTCCAAGCCAGAGGGGAAGCCCTCACGAACGTTCATGATTTATCGATGGATTCGCGCGCCGAGCGGGTTCGTCGGGAACCCATCCGTGTAACTTCTACGGCCGCCGGGGGCGGTCCGCCGACCCGCGCGTGTCCCGCCCGACGCGCCCGCGTCCCCCGACCGGGGCCTCCCCGAACCCCTCTACCGCCACTCACGTTCGTGGCGTCGGAGGAGCAACCACGCCGTTGCATCGCTGCGCTCGAGGAGGATCTCCATCCGGCCGTCGGCGCCGAGGTCGAAGGTGTCGACGAGGGCGAGCGGCACGCCCGGCATCCTCTCCAGACTCGACCAGACCGGCCGCCAGTCGCGCGGAGCGGGTCCGTTCCCTTCGGCGATGACCACCACCTGCCGGCCTCCGCCGGTGGCGTCGACCACCATCACGCTCCGGTCCGCATCGCGCAGGCGTCGAACCTCGCGCACCGCGACCTCGCCCGTCGCGAGCGTGCTCTGCGGCGTGACCAAGGCGGCGACGGCGATCGCCTCCGCGTCGGGCTGGACCGACGACGGGAAGCGGCTCGCGCCGAGCTTCACCGGGTCGTTCGGATGAAGCGCGACGAAGTCGAAGACCGGTCCGGACAGGTCGACGCGCGCGCCCGTCGCCGCGGCGCCGCAGCCGGCCGTCGGTTCGGCGGCGGCGATCTGGAAGGAGCCCGCCGGGGCGCCCCGCGCGTAGAGGTCGAGGACCGTCCCGGCCTCGAAGTAGCGCTTCGCGATCGACGCGCGGACCGACGCCTCGTCACCCGGCTTGCACGCGAGGGGCTCGAGTCCGGCCTCGGTCACCGTTCCGACGGCGACGATGCGGCACGCGGACGGACCCGATCCGCGGGCGCATTTGCCACGGAACAGGACCGGTCGCGCGGAGGGCGGCTCCGGCGGAGGCGCCTCCGCGGGAAGGGCGATCGCCGGGGACGGGCGCGGCGAAGGGGCCGACTTCGCCGGCTTCGGCTTCGCCGCCGCCGTTGCTGCGCCGCCGATGGCGAGAGCGGGAAGTAAAAGCGTCGCCCACGTCTTCATACCGGCATCACCCCGTGGCGCTTCGTCGGCGCCGGTCGGCGCTTGGTGGCGTAGGCGCGGAACCGCGCGACGAGCGTCTCGCGCAGTCCGGAGGGGGCGACGACGTCGTCGACCACCGCCTTGCTGGCGAGCTTGTAGAGGTCGACGTCCTCGGCGTACTCGGCGCGCAGCGCGTCGACGTAGGCCGCGCGCTCCGACTCCGGCTTGGCCTCGATCTTGTTGAAGTAGACGGCGTTCACCGCCGCCGAGGGCCCCATCACTGCGATCATCGCGGTGGGAAGGGCGAGGCAGGCGTCGGGCTCGTAACCGGGCCCGCACATGGCGTAGAGGCCGGCGCCGTAGGCTTTGCGCACCACGACGCTGATCTTCGGCACGCTCGCCTCGGAGACGGCGAAGATCATCTTCGCGCCGGCGCGGATGATCCCCTCCCGCTCGACTTTGGTCCCGATCATGAATCCGGGGACGTCGGCGAGGAACAGGAGCGGAACGTTGAAGGCATCGCACAGCTGGACGAAGCGGGTCGCCTTGTCGGCGCTGTCGACGAACAGCACGCCGCCCAGGTGCTTCGGCTGGTTGGCCACGATCCCGATCGGGCGGCCGTCGAGCCGCGCGAACCCGGTGACGATCTCCTTCGCCCAGAGCGCCTTCACCTCCCAGAAGCTGCCGGCGTCGACGATCCGGTCGATCACCGCATGCATGTCGAACGGACGGTTCTCGTTGTCGGGGATCAGCTCCTCGAGCGACTTGGCCGCGTCGCGCCCGGCGGGGGCGGGGGCACGCGCTTCGATCGACGGCGGATCGCCGTCGGCGTTCGACGGAAGGTAGGCGAGCAGCTCCCGGATCTTGGCGATCGCCTCGGCTTCGGTCGCGACCAGCACGTCGCCGCAACCGGAGACGGAGCAGTGCATCCGCGCACCCCCCAGATCCTCCAGCGTCGTCTTCTCCCCGATCACCATCTCCGCCATCCGCGGCGAACCGAGGTACATCGACGCGTTCCCTTCGACCATCACCACCACGTCGCAGAAGGCGGGGATGTAGGCCCCCCCTGCCGCCGACGGTCCGAACAGACCGCAGATCTGCGGAACGACGCCGCTCAGGGAGACTTCGTTGTGGAAGATGCGGCCGGCCCCGCGCCGCCCGGGGAACATGTCGACCTGGGTGGTGATCCGCGCGCCGGCGGAATCGACCAGGTAGACGATCGGGATCTTCAGCCGACCCGCCTGCTCCTGCTGCCGAAGGATCTTCTCCACGGTGAGGGGGCCCCAGGAGCCCGCCTTGATCGTCGAGTCGTTGGCGATCACCGCCACCGGCCGGCCGGCGACGCGGCCGGTGCCGGTGACGACCCCGTCCGCCGGAAGCCCTCCGTACGGCCCGCCCTCCCCCTGCTCGTGCGGTGCGCCCCCCTTGAGCGAGTTGGCGAACCGCCCCTCCTCGACGAAGCTCCCGTCGTCGAACAGCCGCCGGATCCGCTCGCGAGCGAACAGCTTCCCGCTCTCGGCGTTCTTGGCGTGGTACTTCGGCTCGCCCCCCTGAAGGACCCGGGCGACGCGCTCCTTCAGATCGGCTTCGGTCTTCGGATGGCCCACGGAAGGACCAACGCTATCCCGCGACCGCAAACCCGCGCAACTACGCCCGCGGCTTCCAGCCGGTGGGGAGGCCGGCGTGGATCAGCTTCGACGCGAGCGGGCGTTTTACGATCCGCTCGACGAGCGTCCCGACCTCGAGCAGCTTCGGCAGGTCGACGCCGGTCTCGATCCCCATCGAGGAGAGCATCCATACCAGGTCTTCGGTGGCCACGTTTCCGGTCGCCCCTTCCGCGTAGGGGCCGCCGCCGATCCCGCCGACCGACGCGTCGAACCGGTCGACGCCGAGGCGAAGCGCCGCCAGCGCGTTGGCCAGCGCCAGTCCGCGGGTGTCGTGGAGGTGCAGGCCGATCGTCGCCTCCGGCGCCGCCGAACGCACCGTGTCGATCACCCGCTCGACCGAAGCCGGACTCCCGGTGCCGGTGGTGTCGGCGAGGTAGACCTCGCGCACGCCGAGGTCGACCATCGCCCGAGCGACGCGGGCCACCACCGCCGGATCGATCTCCCCCACGTAGGGGGAGCCGAACGCCATCGAAACGTCGACCGAGAGCGGAACGCCGTCCTTCGCCGCGGCCTCGACGACCGGGCGCTGCGCGGCCAGGCCCTCGTCGATCGACTGGTTGGTGTTCTTCTTCGCGTAGACCTCGCACGCGGAGACGAAGAGCACCATCTCGTCGGCGCGCGCCGCCTTCGCCGCTTCGTATCCTTTCAGGTTCGGCACCAGAGCGGCGTAGCGCCGACCCGGCGCGCGCGCGATCCGCGCCATCACCTGCGCGCCGTCGGCCATCTGCGGGACCCACTTCGGCGAGACGAATGCCGCCGCTTCGATCACGGGGATTCCGACCCCGGAAAGCGCGTCGACGAGTCGAACCTTGTCCTCGGTCGCGACCGGAAACGTGACGTTCTGCAGGCCGTCGCGCGGCGAGACTTCACGCAGTCGGACCCTCGTCGGGAGGCTCATCGCGCCACCGAGGATACACGAGCGACCGGCGTGACCTAGGGTGGCGTTCCGCCGCGTTCGAGGGTGCCGGCCGTCCCGGCGGTCGCCTGCCAGTACGAACCCTGGTTGGTCGTCCCCGGTTGGCCGCCGTCCACCGCGATCAGGTCGGCGGCGATGTCGGCCGTGCCGAGCACGAAGACCCGGCCTCCACCTCCGCCCCCGCCCGGACCCCGTCGCGAGGTGTTCAACCCGAAGACGGCGACGCTTCCGCCGTTCCCGCCGCGCGCGAACAGGTGCGGCCCCGGCTCGGCGGTCAGGTTCGCCGCGTCGACGAACAGGACGATCGTCCCGCCGCCCCCGCCTCCCGATCCGCCCTCGTCGGTCGACGTCCCGACGTGCCCGCCGTCCGCCAGAACGTCCCCCTCGAGATGGATCGCCGGCGCGACGATCAGCACCACGCCGCCGCCGTTCCCGCCGGGGACCATCAGCGCCGGATCGCCGTTCTGGAAGGCGTCCCCGCCACCGCCGCCCATCGTCAGTCGCTCCGCGATCGGCGCGGCGACCGGGCTTCCGCGTCGCCCCGCGGTGTTTCCGTTGAGCGTGTAGGTCGCGTTGCCGACCAGGTAGTACTGCCATCCGCCGCGGCCTCCGGCGCCCCCTCCGCCGCCCCCGCCTCCCCCCGAGTCGTGCGCGTTTCCGCTGCCGCCGGCGTTGGCGATGTTTCCGCGTCCGACCCGGTTCCACGACGAGCCGTCGAGCCCCTCCCCTTTGTAGCCGGCGAGGCTCGTTCCCGGTTCCTCCGACGACACGTTCGCGCCGGCGTTGTTGGTGTCGTTGATCCGCCCGCCGCGGAAGCCGCGCGCCGACGCCTCGATCTCGCCGCCGGCGGCGACCAGGACCGAGCCGCTCGAATAGAACGCCACGATCCCGCCGGAGGTTCCGTTCCAGGCGCGCGCCCGGAGGCTTCCGCCCGACTGGAGCTCGACGCGGGTGTACTGGGGAAGTCGGCAGGCCTGCGCCCGCCGCAAGCCGGTCGATTCGTACTGCCAGAGCGGCTCGCTCTCGAGGTCGACGCGATCCCCGGCGGCGTCGACCACGCGCGCGATCTCCCATCCGCCCACGTCGAGGCCGGTGAAGGAGACGGCACCGCCGGTATCTCCGACCGTCGCCACGTTGCCGGCCTGCACCTGCCACAACAGGAGACGGTCCCCGGCGGCGAGCGCAAGCGGGGAGGACAAGACGACGCCCAGGTTGGTCGACAGCAGGAGACCGGCGCAGGCGTTCGGCTCGAGGGTCGACGACAGGACGAGCGCTCCGTCCCGGCCGTCGCCGTACGGACCGCCGGGTGGGAGGTCGTCGTCGTCGTCATCCCCCGTGCCGTCGTCGTCATCGTCGTCGTCGTCGTCGGCCTCCTCCTCGAACCCGGGCGGTGCCTCTCGGGTGCACGCCGCGAGGACGGCGGCGCCGAAGCCGAGCGCGAGCAGTCCCAGGAGCGGCTCGCGCAGGCGGTTCACGGCACGGCTCCGGTTACCGCCAACACGATGTCGGAGCGCTGTTCCACCGTCCCGGGCGAGCCTGCGGTGGCGTTGAAAGGGTCGTCGTTGCATTCGCCGACGAATCCGCCTCGGACGTCGGTTTCGAGGGAGCCGTCGCTTCCGAGCACGACCACGATCCGGCCGCCCCCTCCGCCGCCGCCCGGCCCGACGCGCGCCGTCGCGACCGGGCTGATCGCCGTGTCCCCGCCCTTGCCGCCACGCGCAAAAAGTCCGCTTCCGGACTGGAACGGGGCGGTCGATCGACCGAGGAAGAGCGCGATCGTCCCCCCCGCCCCGCCGCCCGAGCCGCCGTCGGCGTTCGACGGCAGGACGACGTCCTCGCCGTCCGCAACGATCCTGCCACGGAGCTCGAGCTCCGCGGCGAAGACGAGGACGACGCCGCCGCCGTTCCCCCCCGATGCGAACGGCGCCGTTCCGTCCTGGTGTCCGCTCCCCCCGCCGCCTCCCATCGTCATCCGTTCCAGCACCGACTCGGCGACGGCGCTTCCCGGCCGGCCGGCGGTCTGGTGGTCGGTTCCGGCGCTGTTGAACTGCCATCCGCCGCGGCCGCCGGCGCCGCCGTTGCCGCCGGCCCCACCCCCCCCCGTGAGTGCGGTTGCAACCCCGCCGCCCGTAGGGCAGGTTAACCGGGCGGGGAGGGCGGCCGAAAACC
>CAYJRR010000081.1:0-20729 GCA_964372275.1 uncultured bacterium | reverse complement strand
TGCGGCTCCCGGTCGAGGACCTCCGGTGTCCGCTCGCCGAACGCCGCGACGACGCGTTTGGCGAGCTCCGCCCCGATCCCTCGCACCTCCCCCGATCCGAGGTATCGGCGGATCCCCTCCGCCGTCGCCGGAAGCACCGCCTGGTAGCTCTCCACCTCGAGCTGCGGCCCGAACTTCGAGTCGTTCTTCCAACGACCCTGCACCCGGATCGTCTCGCCCGCGCGCACCTCGGCCATCCGGCCGACGGCGGTGACCGATTCCCGGTAACGATCGACCCGGAGTCGCACCACCGTGAAGCCGCTCTCCTCGGCGACGAAGACGACCCGGTCGACCTCGCCTTCGAGCGACTCCGGACTTCCGGGCAACGGGAGCATCGGGGCCCTGGATCCTAGCCGATTGCCGGGATTGCGGGCACGCTACGACCATCGATGGCGCAGCGGACCCACGAGGACCGAGCCGGCGAGTTCCGCCTGGCGTTGCCGGACGGAGATTGGACCCCCTCGGTGGTCGACGACTCGGAGTCGTTCCTGGCCGTCGCCTTCGACTCGCCGAATCGCGACCTGCGCCTCCTGGTGCAACGGTTCCGGAAACCGGACCTCGTCCTCCGGTCGGTCGGGGAGTTCGAGCAGATCCTCGACGGCGTGATCCTGGGCCTCGAGGAGGCGTTGCGTCCGATGAAGATCCTCGAGCGGCGGGTCGATCCGCGCGTGGGGGCGATCGTCGCCGACCTGGTGCTCCGGGGCCGGCCGGCAGGGGTCGACGTGATGCAGCGGCGACGCCTGATCGCCCCCGGCCCGGTCCCCCCCGCCGCCGTCTTCCTGCTCACCGGCTCCTGCGCCGCCGAGCGCTTCCTCGTCCACCGGCGATCGATCGAGGAGGCGTTCGAGTCGTTCGCCTACTTCGGGCCGACGGGCCGGTCGTGAACGACCTCGCCGGCCGCTGGCTGTTCGACGTGGTGGTGCTCACCGTGATCGCGGTGCTCGACGCCGTGGTGCAGGCGTTCGCGCTGCACCTGGCGTTGGCGCGCGCGCGCGTGCACGCGCCCCGGATCGCGGGGCTCGACCTGCTCGTCGCATGGCTCCCCTCGGTCGTCGCGTGGCTCGTGGCGGGAATCCTGCTCGGGATGAACGCCCCCCCGGCGGGTTGCGCTCCGCCGGACGCCGCCAATCTGTGGCTCGGGGTGCTCTATCCGGTGACCGTCTGGCCGGCCCCGGTACTCGCACGCCGCGCCGGGGTTCGCCTTCCACGCGGCTACTGGATCGCCCAGGCGGCGGTCACGGGACTCCTCCTCTTGCTCGGTCTTTCCTGTTTCTAGAGCGACGACAACCGCCGTCGAAACGTCGCGAGGTCGTCGACCTCTCCGATGTAGGAGTAGGCGAGCGCTCCGTCGCGGCCGTAGACGAAGGTCGACGGGAGCGCACCGCGCCACCGCGCCTCGACGGCGGCGACGAACGCGTTCGGGTCCGGCGCCTCGGCGAGGAAGACCGGAAACCGCGCCCCCTGGGCCCGTACGTATCGCCGCGTCTCCTCCGGCGCGGTCTCCTCGACCGCCACCGCGAAGAAGTCGATGTCGCGCGCGGAGGCCAGCTCGTCGCGGTGGAATCGGGCCAGGCTGGGGAACTCCTCGAGACACGGTCCGCACCAGGTCGCCCAGTAGTGGACGACCGCCACCCTTCCGCGATCGCGGTCGGCGGCGAGGCGCGCCCGGATATCGCTGGCGGTGATCGTCGGAAGCGGCCCCTCGACACTGCGCGCGCAGGCCGTCGCAAGCGCGAGCAGGATCATCGCCGCGAAGACCGGAGCGCTACGCGGCGGCACAGGCATCGAGGCCCTCGGCGAATCCCTTGGGCGGCTCGGCTTCGTCGGCGCGCTCGAAGACTTTCGCCAAGCCAGCCAAGGCGCGTTCGACGCTGTCGATCTCCTGCAGCGTGCGGCGGAACTCGACCGCGCCGGGGATTCCGGCGGTGTAGTTCACGAGCATCCCGCGCAGCTTGGCGACCGCGTGGCGCTCCGCGTCCCAGCCCCTCCGGACCGAGCGCTTCGTCTGCCAGCCGCGGTTCAGTTCGACCGCGTAGGTCAGGTGTCGCCGCACGATCTCGAGGCGCTCCTCGCCGGTCGGGATCCACGCGGGACGATTCGCCCGTCCGGGCTCTCCCGGGGTGCTCCCCGCGAGCCCTGCGGCCTCCAGCTCCTTCACCTGCCGGAAGATCCACGGCTGGGAGAGCGCGGCGCGTCCGATCATCACCGCATCGCACCCGGTCTGGCGCCGCATCGCCAAGGCGTCGGCGGCGTTCTGCACGCCGCCGTTGCCGATCACCGGGATCGACACCGCCGCCTTCAGTTCGCCGATCAGCTCCCACATCGGCGATCCGGAGTGGGCCTGGGTGCGAACGCGGGCGTGCAACGTGACCGCCGAAGCGCCCCCCGCCTCGATCGCCTTCGAGATCTCGAGCGCATTGATCTGATCGGCGCAGAAGCCGGCGCGGATCTTCGCCGTGACCGGGACCGGCACGGCCTTCACCACCGCTGAGACGATCGCTTCGACCCGCCGCGGATCGCGAAGGAGGGCCGCCCCGGCGCCGCGCCGGATCACCTTCGGCACCCAACAACCCATGTTGATGTCGATGACGTCGCACGCGGTGCGCCGCTGCGCGATGCGCGCCGCCTCGGCAATCACCGCGGGGTCGGAGCCGAACAGCTGCACGCCGAGCGGTCGCTCCGACGGCTCGGTGCGGAGCAGTCGGAGCGAACCGTCGCCGCCGCGGACGATGCCGTCGGCGGAGACGAACTCGGTGTAGGCCATTCCGCAGCCGAGCTCGCGCACCAGGCGCCGGAAGGCCAGGTCCGAGACCCCCGCCATCGGAGCCAGGACGGCGGTGGCATCGATCGTGAGATCGCGCAATCGCATCGTCAGTAACGCGGAACGGCCGGATCGATCCGCTGGGACCAGAGGTCGATCCCACCCGAAAGGCTCCGTGCGTTCGCGAAACCCTGCGCGCGGAGGAACTGCACCGCGTTGAGCGAGCGCATTCCGTGATGGCAGTAGACGACCAGCTCCGCCTCCGGATCGAGCTCCCCGAGCGATGCCGGCAGGCGGTCGAGCGGGATCAGCCGCGCCCCCTCGATCCGGCAGATCTGGTGCTCCTGTGGCCAGCGGACGTCGATCAGCTGCGGCGGCGCCGCCGACTGCAGCTTGGTTCGAAGCTCCTCCGGACCGATCTGGATCGCGTCTTCGCCCATCGAGAAACGGTCACACTACCAGATGGGGTTCGGGGTTCTCAATGCGACCTTTTGTCGGCAGCTCGTCGCCACCCGAAAAGCGCCGAAAACCGCCGTCGATTCCCGATTTGCCGGGCGTCGGGGGGCGTCCGGCCGACCGGCACACCGGTTGCTGACTTGCGGGCGGCTCGCTCGAAACCCTCTGGGGAGGTCGACGCATGGCGGTCGCAATGTTCGGTCGGATGGCGAAGGTCGCGCGCGGCGGCACGGTGGCGGTCGCCGTCTCGGTGACGCTGCTGTCGGCGCCGGCCGCGAACGCGTGGGGCTTCGGCGACCTGGTCGACTCGGTGAAAGGGGCCGTGGAGAAGGTGACGTCGCCGATCGGCAAGGTGGCCGGCGGCGTTGCATTGGCCGTGGCCTCGCCGCTCGCACCGGTCGGACTCGGACTTTTCGGGGTCTCCGTTCCGTTCTTGGTTCCGGCAATCGGCGTTGCACTTGGCGTGGGTCTCCTCGTGTGGGGCGGCTATGAGCTATGGCGACAGATGCAGGAAGAGGCGGCGACGCCGCCAGAGGGCGGTGGTTTCGGACGGGGGGTCCCCCCGCCGCCGCCGGTGGGTGGCGGATTGAACGGCGGCCCCGGGGGCGGCCCCGGCGGTGGCCCCGGCGGTGGTCCCGGTGGAAACGGCAACGGAACCGGCCTGAATGGCGGTCGGCGCGAGCACCCGATCCCCGAAACCCCCGGTCGGCTATTCCCTCCCCGCGACACCGGCACAATCGGGAGCCCAGTGGAGACCGATCCGACGCCGGAACGCCCGGATCTTCGGGAGATGCCCGGGACCAACATCGCCCGCAATCGCGACTCGCGCCCGGTCCTCACCACCCCCGGCGAGATCATCCGCAATCGGCCGACGACGATCGGACCGCGCGGCGTTCTCAACAACGGTGCCGGCGTCAGTCGATAACCACGGAAGCGATTACGGGACGAACGGCAGATCGGCCACCACGGCCGGGCCCTCGCCGGCCGGGAGCGAAACGAAGAGTTTCGTTCCCGCGGCGGCGTGTTCGCGGCGCACGTAGGCGAGCGCGATCGGTCGGCCGACGGTCGGCGAGGAGGTGGCGGAGGTCACGCGACCGACCTCCTTGCCCTCGTGACGGACCGCCGCCCCCACCCGGGGGACCGCGTCCCCCTCGAGCGCCAGCCCGACGAGCAGGCGATTGACGTGCCCGCGGGCCACGATCCGGGCCACGA
Organism: uncultured bacterium; assembly: GCA_964372275.1. Classification (GTDB taxonomy): domain Bacteria; phylum CAYJRR01; class CAYJRR01; order CAYJRR01; family CAYJRR01; genus CAYJRR01. The sequence continues at coordinate 16,261 of CAYJRR010000081.1, read as the reverse complement.
TCTCCTGTCCCAGGTAGCAACCCTTGGTGAAGGAGACCGCCTCCCGCTCCAGCCGCGCCTCGAGCGGGATCACCTGATCGAGGTCGGCCCCTTGCCGCGCAATCCCCGCCTCGATCCGGAGCGTCTCGAACGCCTCCCGGAAGATCACGCCGCCTCCGACCGCGAGCACGGCCGCGCGCAACGCATCGCGCGCCGTCTCCGCGCGATCACGCGGAACGAGGAGATCGAAGTCGCGAGCGCCGCCGGCGGTCCACCGCGTGCGCGACACCCGGCCCGCGACGCCTCCGACCTCGCACGGTAGGTGCGCATAGGGGGCGTCGGACGGAACGATCCCCTTCGTCGCGGAGGCGACCACCGTTTCGGCTCGAGGCCCGCAGACGGTGAAGAGGGCATACGCCTCGCTCACGTCCTCGAAGACCGCGTCGTCCATGATCACGAACTTCTCGAGCGCCTGTTTCGCCGCCGGCGCGAGGCCCGGCTCGAGGTCGAGGAGGATCTCCGTGTCGCCGACGTAGACCCGCAGGTCGGCCACGACGTGCCCGCGGTCGTCCAACAGCTCGGCGCGGCAGCCGCTCCCGGGCGGACGCGAAGCAAGGTCGTTGCTGAGCATGTTGTTGAGAAACGTCTGCCGGTCGGCCCCCGTGACCCTGAGCTTCCCCCGGTCGGAGCGATCGCACACCGCCGCCGACTCGCGCGCGACGCGGACCTCGGTCCGAAGATCGGCCGTCATGAAACGGGACCCTGGTGCGCCTCGACCGCGCTCCGAAAGTCGTCACCGAGCGGACAGGGAGCGTTCGCCGCGTAGTCGAATCGGACCCCGACCGTCTCCGCCTCCGCCACGAGTCGACCGTCCGCGGCCGATTCCATCCGGTAGGCGTGGGTGAAGGAGCTTCGTCCGATCCGGGCGACGCGGATCCCGACCCGCAGCTCCTCGTAGGGGACGGCCGCCGAGCGGAACGAGCACGCCGCATGGGCCAGGATGATCGAATGGCGCTGGAAGCCGCCTTCGCCGAAGACGGCCCGGAACCACGCAAAACGCGCCTCTTCGAGATAGGTGAAGTAGCGCGCGTTGTTGAGGTGGCCCAGCGGATCGCAATCGGCGAACCGAACCCGGACCGGGACGACGCAGGGGAAACCGTCGACGGACATGACCCGGGCCGATGGTATCGGAAAATTTCGGCGATCGCCTTGCCGAGACCTCCCGGCGACCTAGAGTTGCGCTGTTCGGGCGAAAGAATGGTTGCTCCGACGACACCGACGGTCACCGCGGGGGGCGTGCTCTGGCGGGAGCACGATCACGGAGTCGAAGTGTGCCTCGTCCCTCTCGCAGGCGATGCCGAGGGGGCGTGCGTCCTGCCGCGCGGACCGGTGCGCGAGGACGAACGTCTCGCCGACGCGTCGGCGCGGCAGATGCTGGACCGGACCGGACACATCGGCCGGGGACCTCGTCGTCTGGCGCGCGCCGAGCTTTCGGACGGGATCGCCTTCTTCTTCCTGCTGCGGGCGTCGACCGGCCCTCATGCGCCGGGCGCGCCGTTCGTGACCTGGGTCCCGATCGACGAGGCCGAACGAAGGCTTGTCACGTCCGCCGAGCGCATGGCCGTCCGCTCTGCGCGACGTGCGCTGACCCGGCGGGCGGCGCGCGCCTGCCGGCGGACGCAGGCCCTTCGCCCGTTCGCGTCGCCGCTCTTCGAACCGGCGATCCCGGCGCGCCCGCCGGCGCGAGCCCGAACTAGAGAATACGAAGGAGCGGTCGGCGCGGTGATCGCCGTTTCGGCACCGCCGGAGCCCCTTCGAGCGCAAGCATCCGGCGCTTGAGGGGGACCCCGCCCGCGGCGCTGAATCCGCCGACCTTTCCGCCGGCGGCCAGGATGCGGTGGCAGGGGACGATCAGTCCGATCGGATTGTGCGCCAGCGCCCCGCCGACCGAACGGGCCGCTCCCGGGGAGCCGATGCGCTCGGCGATTTCGCCGTAGGTCGAGACCTGCCCGCGCGCGACGCGCCGGGTCTCCTCGTAGACGCGTCGCGCGAACGGCGCCGCCGCCCCGAGGTCGAGCGGCAGACCGTCGAGCTCGACGGCGTGGCCGTCGAAATAGGCACGGATCCGACGCACCGCTTCGGCGGCGAATCCGGAGGGCTTCCCGGGCTTCGCGATCGCCTCACCGCGCGCCGTGATCGCCGCGCCTGTCGGATCCGGCAGCTCGAATCGCGCCACCCCGGTCTCCGACCACACCAGAAGCGCCGGCCCCCAGGCCGTTCCCACCACGAAGAAGTGGAGATCACGTGACGCCTGCGATCGCTTGCCGGAGTTCATCGTGCGCCCCCCTTCGCCAGCGGCCGCCTATCTAACCACACTTCGCGACACCGCTGTCAGCCCGGGGCGTACGCCCCTCGCCTCCCGATCGCCACGTGATCCGCCTCACGCCCCGATCGGGAAATTCCCTTGCGCTTCGGGCGCCAACCGGGTGATTCCTCGGCATGGCGGGTGCACCTGGGTCTCTCCCCGCTCCCAATTTTCATCGAGGTCTCGGATGACCGGTTCGGACGTGACGCGCGCGGCGATTCGATTCGTCACCTTGTGGGGATGCGCAACGGCGCTGCAGGCCTGCGCGGGCAAGGGACCCCAAAGTGGCGGTGATCCCTGCTGTGCCGCGACGGGACAGGTCGAGCTTCCGGCGACCTTCTCGTTCGCCGACGCCGAGACGACCTACTACGCTCAGGCGATCCACCTTCCGGAAATCGAAGCGTCCCCCGGTACCGGGTCCGGGGAGAGTGCCTGCCCGGAGATCAGCGAGCCCGGTGGCGAGATTACTTTTTCCGCGGAACCCGATCCCGCGAGTGACAAGTCCTTGCTGGTTGTCGACGGCAACATCGGCACCTACACCGTCACCATCAAGGACGACTTCGCCGGCAAGCCGCTTCACATCCGGATCCTGGACGGCGAGGGCAAGACGCTGGTGATGGTCGCGCTGGCACGGCCGGCCGCCGAGGGAACGGCCGACGATCCGATCCCGGTATCGCCGATGGTCGTCGCCTCCTCCGAGCTCGTCGACAACGAATCGACGCTGGAATCGATCGTCGCTTGCCGGCTGACGGAAGACGAGTTCGAAGATCTCGCGCTACTGGCCGACGTCAAGGCCGCCATCTCGACCGAGCTCCTCGGCAACCTTGGCGACTGGGACTCGAGCTTCGTCGAGGAGCTGAAGACGTTGATCCGGGACACCTACCTCGACGGCATCCAGGGGATCTCCGGCGCCCCAGCCGGCCCGAACGCCGAGGAGCAGCGCCAGAAGTTCGCCGCGCTGCGGGAGGCGGCGGAGGAGGAGGTCGACCGGGCACGGAACGAGGCCGATCCCTTCGACGACGCGGCGCAGCGACGGGCGGAGTTCGCGCGCTACGCGTGGATGGCACGCAACGCCGAGAGTTCGGGGATCGACTTTGGCGGCAACCGGCGTTTCCACGAGCATCTGCAGGCGTTCGCGCAGCGCTTCCAGCTTCGGTTCGACTCCGACGACCCCAACCCGGCAACACCCCGGGAGCTTGCGCAGTACCGCACGTCCCAGATGCTCCGGTTCGAGAACGCGTTCGCCCGGATCGAGCACGCCGTCACCTGCTGGCAGACGACGAACGAGTTCCCCGACGACGGACAATCGCCCTGCGGAGATTCGGTCGGCCCCACCATGGACGCCTGTGGCGACGCCTCGATCCGCAATTCGCTGGAAGGTCTGCGCACCGCCATCGTCAACAGCGCCGGAAGCGCGGTGGTCATGGAGTGGTACCGGGCGGCCAACGACATCTATTCGAACTTCGCCTTCCAGGCCTCGCTCGATCCGAGTCTGGTGTACGACGTCGGCGGTTTTGCCGAAACCCAGAGCGAGCAGGTCCAGCAGGAGTTCAACTCCAACGAGTCGTTCTGGAGCCATGGCGAGATCCGGCGCCGGCTCTACGAGGGATCGATCGAGATTCCGGGAACGTGGGAGCAGACCTACATCTACGCCCAGGACATCATGAACCCGGAAGGCCTGACCGAGACGCAGTTGAATCTCTTCGTCGACCTGATGTTCTACCTGAACGTCAACAGCGTGCCGGAGAAGGTGACGGTCGCGGCGGCGGTTCCCTAGCCCAGACGTTGCAGCAGTTCATCCGCGCGCACGAGGAACTGGCGAAGACCACGACGGGCCGAAAGGGACCGGGCTTCCAGAGCGGCATCCTTGGCCGCGATGCGATTCTCACCCATGAGGACTTCTGCTTTTCGACAGAGCCCCTCGATCAGCGGCTCCGCGGCATCGATTTCGCGCGCGAGAGCGATCCCTCGATCGATCTCCTCGTAGCCGGCCGATTTTTCGCCGAGGCGGATCCGGACCTCGCCCCGTCGAACGAGAAGTTCGGCGGTCATCATCCGGGATCCGATGCGCTCCGATTTTTCCAGTCCTCCGCTGAGTTCGGAGAGCGCTCGATCGAGCTGATCGAGTCCCAGCAGGGAGGCGCCCAGGTTGCTCCGCAGGTGGACCTCGTTTTCGCTACCGACCGACATCTGAAGCGCCCGCTCGCAAACCGCGATGCAGTCTTGAAACCGACCGGCGGCAAGGTGCACCCAGCCGAGCGAAATGAGAACGAGACCGATCACCCGATCGATGGACGCTTCCTCCGCCCGTCGTAGAGCGTTCGACTTGAACGCGATCGCCGCGTCGAGCTCTCCGCGGGCCTGCGCAATGCTACCGAGCACGTTGAGTGATATCGCCTGAATCCTCGCCGAGCCGGCGCGCTTCGCGGCCTCTTCTGTCTTGCGGGCGAGCGCCTCCGCCTCGGCGAGGTCGCCGCGATAGTAGACGACGCCCGTCAGGTCCATTCCGGCTTCGGCGAGCAGCATGGCGTCCTCCCGGCGCTCGGCGATCTCGATGGCGCGGCGCAGGTCGGACTCGGCATCGGGGTGGCTGGCGCGGCGGCGGAGGCGGCCGCGGAGACCGAGGGCCTGGCCGAGAGCCCCGTCGTCCCGAACCTCCTCCGCGACGCGAACCGCCTCCTCGACGGCGGTCGCTTCCTCCAGCCGGGCAAAGGCGATGGCGGCGTCGGTGGCGGCGCGCAGCAGGAACGGGAGCGCCTTCGGCTTGAGGTCGGCACGCTGGTAGTGCTCGGCGATGATCGGCGCGAACTCGGTGGCCGCTTCGCCGGCCCGGGCCTCTAGCCATTCCGCCACCCGCCGGTGGTCGTTCAGGCGCTCGCGCTTGAGCGCGTTCTCGTAGGCGACCGACTGGATGATCGGGTGCTTGAAGGTGTACTCGGTCTCGCCGGCGAGGCGCGAGCGGCGGCCGTGGATCAGGTCGCGGCCGACGAGCTGCTGAACGGCCTCGTGCGCCAAAGGCTCCCCCATCGCCTTGAGCAGCCCCAGCCAGAAGGTGCGCCCCGCGACGGCGGCCATCTGCAAGACGCGCCGCTCGCGCGCCGGGAGCGCGTCGATGCGGGCTTGGGTGACCCCCTCGACGGTCGTCGGCAGTTGGGCGCGCTCGGCCTTGGCTTCGTCCCAGGTCCAGCCTTTCCGGTCGCCGCGTGGCGAAAGCGCGCCGGTGTCGATGAACGCCTGCACCAGCTCCTCGGCGAAGAACGGGTTCCCGCCGCTCGTCGATTGCAGGCGCCGGATCAGCGCCGACGGCGGTTCGCCGCCCAGCACGCCGTGGGCCAGGGCGTGGAGCGCCGCTCCGTCGAGGGGCCCCAGGTTCCAGACGCGGTCGGCGGCGTCCGGCGGCCACGGCACCGCCACCGGCTCGGGCCGCCGCGTCGCGACCAAGAGGATCGGACCCGCGCGCGCCACCTCCGCCGCCCGCACCAGCAGGTCGAGCGCCGGGGCCGGCCACCAGTGCAGGTCTTCGGCGATGAACAGGAGTCCGCGGCGGCCGGCGTAGGCGCGCAGCCACGCCACCAGCGCCTCGGCCAGTCCTTTGCGGAACTGCGCCGGCTGCTCGCGCCGCCGCTGGATCTCCGGATCGCTCGGGTCGACCACGTTCGCCAGCTCGTCGAACCAGCGTGGATCGACCTCCGGCGAACCGGCGGTCCCTTGCAGCCACTCCCGCAGGCGTTCCCTCGCGGTGCCGGCGGGGAGCCCTCCCAGCCCGGCGCCACGCGCGATCAGGTCGGTCCACGGAGAGTACGGCGCCCCCTGGCCGAACGGCGCCGCGCGCGCCGACAGCGTCGGCAGCTCGAGATCGTCGGCCTCGGCGCGTAGCTCGAGCACGAGCCGGCTCTTCCCCGAACCGGCGGGGGCGTCGAGCGTCGTCACGCGCCCCGTTCCTCCGTTCCGCACCTCGCGCAGGAGGGGGAGGAACTCCCCCATCTCCTCGTCGCGCCCGACGAAGGGGGAGCGCGGCCCGAGCATCGTCGCGCGCGCCGGCACCCCGAGCTCGCCGAGCACCCGGTAGACGCGCTGCGGCTCGGCCTTCCCCTTGACCTGGATCGGCTCCAACGCCTCCAGCGAGAAGCGCGAGCGCACGTGGCGCTGCGTCGACTCGCCGATCAGGACGCCGCCGATCGGCGCGGCGTGCTCCAACCGGCTCGCCAGGTTCACCGCGTCCCCCATCACCGTGAAGCTCTTCTCGCCGGCTCCGCCGACGCGCCCCCAGATCACCTTCCCGGTGTTGATGCCGACGCGCATGGCGAGCGGGATGCCGCGCGTCCGCGTCAGCTCCTGCGAGTAGTCGGACATCACCTTCTGCATCGCGAGACCCGCGCGCACCGCGCGTTCCGGGTCGTCTCCGAGCGCCACCGGCGCGCCGAAAAGGGCCATGATCGCGTCGCCGATGTACTTGTCGATCGTCCCGCCGAATCCGGTGATCACCGCGGTGAGCCGCTCGAAGGCACGGTCCATCACCTCCTGCACCGTCTCGGGATCCAGCTTCTCGCTCATCGCCGTGAAGCCGGAGATGTCGGCGAAGAGGATCGTGACCGTGCGCCGTTCGTCGCTGCGCGCGGGGGCTGGCGGCTCGGCCGGCGGCAAGGGCCGGGGTGCGCCAGACGGCGACCCGCGGCGGTCGATGCCGTCCCAGGCGGCGCGCGGCGCGCCACCGTCCGCGGTTTCCGGCGTCGCGCCGCGATCTCCCCGGCGCGATTCGCCGGCGACCGGCGGTGGCGCAGCCGGCAGCGCCGCGCCCGCGTCGGTAGCCGAGGGGGGCGCGGTGGGCGGCGCCGCTTGCCCGCCACCGGCCGGCGCGGCCGCGCCGAAGGCCGTCCCGCAGGCGCCGCAGAACCGGAACCCGGCCGGGCTCTCGAAGCCGCAGGAGGGGCACTTCATCCGCCTCCGATCCTACCGCACCGGCCGACGCCGCCGGACGCATCCGACGCCCCCCGCGCCCCGGCCGGCGCTCTTGGCCGCGCTGTGGGCCGATGCTACAAGGCGCGCATGTCGATTCGCCCTCCGCTCGCCGTCCTCGTCCTGGTCGCCGCCGGCTGCAACACCGCGGGGAAGTCCGATCTCGCGCGCAAGGAGATCGGTCTCCAGGCGAGCGTGCTGATGTCGAAGGGGGTCGTCCCCGGAAGCCAGGCGCACTTCGACGAGTTGACCGAGGTCGCCGGGTGCCCGAAGGATCCGTGGGGGGCGCCCTACGTCTACGAGCGGCTCGGAATCCGGCAAATCCGCATCGCCTCCAAGGGGCCGGACGGGCAGTACCGCACCCAGGACGACGTCTCCGAGGACCTGACCTTCCCCAGCGGATCGGGGATGGAGGACTACACCGTCGTCCGCGTCGACGGCATCAAGGCGATCCGCAGCCCGAACGGCGAGAAGACCTTCTGGACGACCGAGCGCGACGTCGAGAACGAGCAGTTGATCGACTACTGGATCGGCGATGCGGCCGGCGTGTCCGAGAAGCCGTTCCGCAGCCAGACGGTGAACTCCAACGACTGGCGGCGCGCGGTGACGCTCGCGCGATGGTCCAGGGACGGACGTTACCTCGCCTTCCGCGAGGTGGACGTCGCCCGGCGGCCCGACCTCGGCGAGAACAAGGACGTCACCCGCACGGTCGAGGTCGCGACCGGCACCGAGCTCGACTCGGGCGCCGTCCCGGCGAACGCCGAATGGATGGAGTACTGACCCGCGGCGCCATCGGCTCCCGGCTCGGACGCGACTTCTTCGCCCGCCGGCCCGAAGTCGTGGCGCGCGCGCTGATCGGGATGGTGCTGGCCCACGACGCCCCGGATGGGCTTGCCGCCGGGATCGTGGTCGAGACCGAGGCCTACGACCAGGACGACCCGGCGAGCCACTCGTTCCGCGGCCGCACGCCGCGCAATGGGGTGATGTTCGGTCCGCCCGGAATCGCTTACGTCTACCTCAGCTACGGCGTCCACTGGTGCATGAACGCCGTCACCGGCCGCGCGGGCCGCGGCTCGGCGGTGCTGATCCGTGCCCTCGAGCCGGTCGGGGGGATCGACGCCATGTCTCGCCGCCGCGGCGCCACGAGCATGGCCCGTCTCTGTCGCGGCCCGGGAAACCTCGCCCGCGCACTCGCCATCGGCCGGGACCAGAACGGCCTCGACCTCGTCACTGGACCGATCGCCCTCTACGACCCCGGGCGATCCGCACGCGCGCGCTTCCGCCGGATCGCGGCCGGCCCCCGCATCGGGATCACGAAGGCCGTCGACCGGCCCTGGCGCTTCTGCGCCGCCGATTCGCCGGCCCTGAGCCGGAGAATCCCCGCCGATCAGCCCGTCGGCCGGCACGTGGCATCCGGCCCACGGCAGGATCTAGCTTGACTAGCTACGTGATTCTGGCTAGATTAGCCATGTGAAGACGATCCCGCTCTCCGAGGCGAAGGACCACCTGTCGCGCTACGTCGCCCGGGTACGGTCCGGCGAATCGGTCCGGATCCTCGTCCGCGGCGTTCCGGTCGCCGACCTCGTTCCCGTCGGAGCCGGAAGCGACGCTCCGGCCGACGAGGAGGCCGAGCTCGAGGAGCTAGAGCGCCTGGGCGTGATTCGTCGCGGTCGAGGCAGCGTTCCGAAGGAGATCTTTCGCCCCGGTCCGCGAGCGCGCGGCCGACCGCTCTCGGAGCTGATCATCGAGGAGCGGCGGTCGGGGCGATGAGGTTCTGGGATTCGTCCGCGCTGGTCCCCCTCGTTGTCGAGGAGCCGGGCAGCGCCGCGTATCGCCGCGTGCTGCGCCAGGACGATCGTGTGGCCATCTGGATCCTGACGCGCGTCGAGATCGTCTGCGCACTGCGGCGCAAGGCACGCGACGGGGATCTGGACCCGGGCCCGCTCACCGACTCGTTGCGGAGAATGCAGCGCCTCGCGACCTCCTGGACGGAGATCGAGCAGGTCGGCGTCGTCCGCGATCACGCCGAGCGGCTCGTCGCCGTCCACCCGCTCCGCTCCGCCGATGCGCTGCAGCTCGGGGCCGCACTCGCAATGGCCCAGGGCCGTCCGCGTGGACGGTCGTTCGTCACGGGAGACTCCCGCCTCGCCGCCGCCGCCGAAGCGGAGGGGTTCGAGCCGATCGTCCCCGCAGGGTAATTGCTTCTCGCGGCTACCGGCCGAAGAGATCGCGGACCGCCTTGGCCGTCGTCGCGCGGAACATGTCGGCGAGCGACGTCGTCAGCGGGATCTCCTTGGGGCAGGCGACGACGCAGTTCTGGGCGTTGCCGCAGTCGGTGACGCCGCCGTCCCCCATTATCGCGTCGAGGCGATCGTCGGCGTGCATCGAGCCGGTCGGATGGGTGTTCATCAGCCGCACCTGGCTGATCACCTGGGGGCCGATGAAAGCGGAGTGGGGACCGTAGTTGGGGCAGGCCTCCAGGCAGCAGCCGCAGGTCATGCAGGTCGACAACACGTAGCGCCACTCCTGCTCGTGCGGATCCTGGCGCGGACCCGGTCCCAGGTCGTGCGATCCGTCGATCGGGATCCACGACTTGGTCTTCACCAGCCCGTCGAACATCCGCTGGCGGTTCACCGTCAGGTCGCGCACCAACGGGAACTTGCGCATCGGCTCGAGGGTGATCGGCTGCTCCAGGTGGTCGACCAGCGTCGAGCAGGCCTGCATCGCCTTGCCGTTGATGTTCATGGTGCAGGAGCCGCAGACCTCCTCCAGGCACGCCGCGTCGTAGGACGGCGGCGACGTCGTCCGTCCGTCGCGCGTCACCGGGTTCTCCCGGATCTTCATCAGGGCGCTGATGACGTTGAGCGACGGCGACCAGGGGACCTGGAACTCCTCCCACCGAGCCGGGGCCCCCTCGCGCTCCTGCCGCCAGATCCGGAACTCCACCGTTCGGCTCATGTGTACTTCCTCTCTTCGGGCTTCTGGAGCGACACGTCGACCGACCGGTAGTCGAGCTTCGGACCGGTCGGCGTCCAGGAGGCGAGCGTCGTCTTCATCCAGCGTTCGTCGTCGCGCTTGGGGAACTCGGGCTTGTAGTGCGCGCCGCGGCTCTCGTCGCGGGCCAGCGCCCCCTTGGCGATCACCTTCGCCAATTCGATCATGTTCCAGAGCTGGTTGACGAACGGCACCGACTGGTTGGCGACCGGACCGGTGTCGAGCACGTCGATCTGCTCCCAGCGGGTCGACATCTCGTCGAGCTTGCCGGAAAGCCACGTCAGGTCCTTGTTGTTGCGGACGACGGTGCAGTGGCTGGTCATCATCTCGCCCAGCTCGCGCCACATTTTGTAGGGGTTCTCCCGCCCGCGCATCGATCGGATCTCGGCGAAGCTCTCCTCCCAGCGGCGCTTCTCCGCGTCGAAGGTCGACGAGGACACCGCGTCGGCCCCCTTCTCGAGCGACTTCGACCAGGAGACCATCGCCGGCCCGCCGACCATCCCGGCGTAGATGCAGGAGAGCAGCGAGTTCGCGCCGAGGCGGTTGGCGCCGTGGTACTGCGAATCGGCCTCGCCCCCCGCGAACAGGCCGGGGACATTGGTCTGCTGGTTCTCCGGCGCCCCCACCACCGGGAATCCGTCGGCGCCGGCCTTGTAGTTCACCCAGATCCCGCCCATCGAATAGTGAACGGCGGGGAAGACCCGCATCGGGACCTTTGCCGGATTGTCGCCGACGAACTTCTCGTAGATCTCGATCACCCCTTCGAGCTTGCGCCGCAGCGTCTCCTCGGGGATGTGGCTGACGTCGAGGTAGACCTGGTCCTTGCCGTCGACGCCCAAGCCCATCTCGCGCACCACCTGGAAGATCTCGCGGGTGGCGATGTCGCGCGGGACCAGGTTCCGGTACTTCGGATAACGCTCCTCCAGGAAGTACCACGGCTTCCCGTCCTTGTAGGTCCAGACGCGCCCGCCCTCGCCGCGCAGCGACTCGCTCATCAGCCGCAGCTTGTCGTCGGCGGGGATGGCGGTGGGGTGGATCTGGATGAACTCGCCGTTCGCGTACCACGCCCCCTGCTGGTAGGCGATCGAGGCGGCGGTGCCGTTGCAGATCATCGACTGCGTCGACTTCCCGAAGATCAGCCCGGGACCGCCGGTGCAGAGGTTCACCGCGTCGGCGCGGAACGTCTCGATCCGCATGTCGTGGAGGTTCATCGCCACGTGGCCGCGGACGATCCCCTTCTCGTCGCGGACCAGGCCCAGGAACTCCCAGAATTCGTACTTCTTCACCAGCCCCTCGCTCTCGAAACGCCGCACCTGCTCGTCGAGCGCGTAGAGGAGCTGCTGGCCGGTGGTGGCGCCGGCGAAGGCGGTGCGGTGGTGGAGCGTGCCGCCGAAGCGGCGGAAGTCGATCAGCCCCTCGGCGGTGCGGTTGAATGGCACCCCCATCCGGTCGAGGAGGTAGATGATCCCCGGCGCCGCGTAGCACATCCCCTTCACCAGCGGCTGGTCGGCGAGGTAGTCGCCCCCCTTGCAGGTGTCCTTGAAGTGGATGTCGGGATGGTCCCCTTCTCCTTTGGTGTTCACCGCGCCGTTGATTCCGCCCTGCGCGCAGACCGAGTGGCTGCGCTTCACCGGCACGAACGAGAAGAGGTCGACCGGCACCCCGAGCTCGCAGATCTTGATGGTGGTCATGAGGCCGGCGAGGCCTCCACCGATGACGCTGACGCGACCGAAAGCCATTCGATTTTTCCTCAGACGTTCCGGAAGCCGAAGACGACCCACACCCCGAAGGCGGAGACGACGACGAACACCGAGTTGCACGCCCAGGCGGAGACGCGCTGCGCCGTCGGGCCGACGGTGACGCCCCAGGAGATCAGCATGTTCCAGATCCCGTTGGTCAGGTGGAAGACGCTGGAGACGACGCCGACCAGGTAGGCCGCCACCGCCCAGCCGTGTCCCCAGATGTTGTCCCGCATCCACGCGGCCGAGACCTCGACCGGCGCCTGGAACCCGAATTCGCCGGCGTAGTACTGCCAGCGCGTCTGGTAGAAGTGCCAGCCGATGAAGGCGAACGCGATCAGTCCGGTGACGCGCTGCAGGACGTACATCCAGTTCCGGGCCTTCGGATAACGGGTGACGTTCACCTTCATGTCCATGGTGATGACCAGCCCGTAGAACCCGTGGAACAGGATCGATCCGAGGAGGATCGCCTCCACCACCTGCAGGAGCGGAAGCTCGCCGATCCACTTCGCCTGCTCGTTGAACCCTTCCGCGCCGCGGAAGCGCACCATCGAGTTCTCGAAAAGGTGGAAGAAGAGATAGCCGCCGATCGGGAGAAGACCGGTCAGCGAGTGGAGCTTTCGAAGCGCGAAGTGCCGCTTGTCGGCCGCCGTTTGCATGCGCGGAGTTTGTCGATCGCCGGGAAGCAAAGTCAATGCGTTCGGCGCTTGCCGGCCTAGCAGCGCGCGAGAGATAAAGAGGAGGTGAGCGCCAACGTCCAGCACGACGTCTCCGCGGGAGGCGTGCTGTTCCGGCGGCTCGAAGACCGGGTGGAGGTGGTCCTGATCCAGACCCGCCCCGACCGGTGGCAGCTCGCCAAGGGGGCGATCGAGCCCGGCGAGACGCGCGAGCAGGCCGCTCGGCGCGAGGTCCGCGAGGAGACGGGGATCGACGGCGAGGTGATCGAGCCGTTGGAGACGATCGAATACTGGTTCTCCGCCGGCACGCGGCGGCAGCGGCGGCACAAGTCGGTACACCTCTACCTGCTCCGGTTCGTCGGCGGCGACACACGGGACCACGACGACGAATGCCTCGACGCGCAATGGTTCCCGATCGACGAGGCGGTGAAGACCCTTACCTTCGCGAACGAGCGCCGCGTGCTCGAGCTGGCGCGCGCCCGGATCGCGACGCTCGTGTAGGATACGAACGTGGGCGCTCGCCGCATCCTTCTGGTGGACGACGACGAGACGGTGCCACGCCTGGTCGAAGAGGTTCTCCGGCAGGACGGACACGACGTCGTCTACGCGAGCCGCCCCTCGGAGGCGCTCCGGCAGGCGGCCGGTGGACGGTTCGACCTCTTCCTCCTCGACGTCAACCTGCCGGAGATGGACGGCTTCGCCCTGCGCGACGAGTTGCGGCGGCAAAAGGTCCACGCACAGACGCCCGTCGTCTTCCTGTCCGGCGCGACGGCCGAGGACGAGATCCTGATCGCGCAGAAGCTCGGTCACGACAAGCTGCTCCTGAAGCCGATCCCGAAGGCGGACCTGTTGCGCACGGCGCAAGCGGCGATGGGGATGATCCGCGTCGACAGCGGCACCTTGCCCGACTCACTCGACCGGATCCTGGCGCAGGTGGCGTCGGACGGGGAGACGGGGATCCTCACCGCCGTCCAGGGACAGAAGGTGAAGCGGGTCGTCTTCCGAGAAGGGACGGTCGCCTTCGCCGCCTCCAACGATCCGCGGGAGACGATCGGTCAGGCGTTCGTGCGCGCGGGGCTGGTGACGGAGAAGGACCTGTCCGCCGCCTTCACCTATCGCGCGGGCCACGACGCCGCGGAGCCGTTGGGGGCGATCCTTACCGCCCTGCGCAAGGTGACGCCCGAACAGTGCCAGCGCGTCTTCGAGAAAAAGGTGCGCGAGTCGGTGCTGGAGCTGTTCCTGTGGCGGGCGGGACAGGTCGAGTACGCAGCCGGCGGCGTGGTGCAGCCCGAACGCCCGATTCCGCTGGCGATCGACCTCGAGCCGATCTGCGCCGAAGGGATCATGCGGCGCTTCCGCTGGCTGGAGGTGCAGCGCCTGCTGCCCGATCCGACGGCCCGTTTCGAAGTGGTCGGAGGATCGTGGCCGACCGGATTCCCGAAGAACGAGGGGGACCGGGTCCTCGCCAGACACGTGGAGGCCGGGCGCTCGATCGAGGAGATCCTCATCGAGTTGCGCGGTCAGGACTTCGCCGTGATGACGCGGCTCGCCGGACTGGTGAAGGCGCGGGCGCTCAAGGTCGTGGCGAACACCGGGTTCTCCGGCAAGGAGGTCAAGGAGGCGCCGTCGCTCGACCTCGACATCGACGACGCGCTCGCGACGATGTTCGGCGACTCGCCCGATCCGTCGACGAGCGCGCCGCCGGCGATCTCGCAGGCGCCCGCTCCGCCGGCGGAGTCCGCGCGACGCCCGCCCCCCGCGCCGCCGATGCCGATGCCGGCGCCGGACGACGACGAAGACGAGGGGCTCGTGATCCACGAGACGGCCGAACCGCCCCCCTCGTCGCCCATGACGAGCGGCCCGTCCGTCCATCGAGCGCCGGCGGCGCCCCGGAGGGAGGGCCGGTCCGCCCCGCCCGCCGTGCCGACCCTCTCGCCGCCGACCGACACCGATCCTTTCGGGCTGGGGAAGATCGCCGCGGAGCTCGAGTCGCTGGCCGCCGCGGCGGCGCCGGAGCCGCCGCCGCCGGAGGAGTCGTCGATCGTCCCGCTGCTGACGAGGGCGTTGGTGCTGTTCCGCGCCGGAGACCTCGCCGGCGCGCGGGCGGGCCTCCTCTCCGCGCTCGAGGTCGATCCGATGAACCCGCTGGCGCGACAACGCCTGGCCGAAGTCGACGAAGCGATGGCCTCGGAGTCGGCCACCGCGGGGCTCGCCCCGGGGACGAAGGTGCGGCTCGCGATCCCGATTCAGAAGCTGGTCGGCAAGAAGATCCCCGCCAATGACGCCTTCCTGCTCACGCGGCTGGCGACGCGCGAGATGACGATCTCGGAGCTGACGCAGATCTGCCCGATTCCGGAGCGGGAGATCCACGAGGCGTTGAAGCGGCACCTCGACGCGGGCGTCATCGCCAAGGTCGATTGAACGGCATTCGCCACCCGACGGGTCCTCGGACGCGGAGAACCTTCATCCGATCCCGAAGAGACGCCGCGCGTTTCCGCCGGCGATCGCTTTCACCGCCTCGTCCGAAAGTCCGGCTTCGGCCAGCCGCTTGAGCTCGCGATCCCAGGCGTAGGGCAGGTTCGGAAAGTCGGTTCCATAGAGCAATCGCCCTGCCCGCCGTTCCAGGAAGCCGGGCGCCGGCCCCACGGGGAAGTAGTCGGCGATTGCCATCGTCGTGTCGAGGTGAAGGTGCGGATGGCGGTCGAGCATCGCGTCGAACCGCTCGAACTCGTCCGCGCCGAGATGCGGCACCACGACGGTCGTCTCCGGGTGGCGCTCCAGCATCCGTTCGACCTTCTCCGCCGAGCAGAGCGAGCGCGTGTCGACCCCGTAGGCGTCCGACGACGGTTCGCGGCCGGAGTGGATCACCAGCGGGACCCGCGCCGACGCCGCCTCCTCGAAGACGGCGTCGAGACGCGGGTCGTCGGGGGCGACGTTCTGCACGTGACAGTGGATCTTCACCCCGCGCGCCCCCTCCCCGAGCGCGCGTCGCAGGATCTCGCGATCCCCCGGCTCCCCCGGAAGCACCGTCGCCGTCGGAATCACGCCGGGCCGGCGCCGGGCGATCTCCAGGACGTACTCGTTGAGCGTCGCCGCCATCCCCGGCCGGTGCGCGTAGTGCAACGCCACCACCGTCTCCACCCCGCGCGCCTGCAGGAAGTCGACGACCGCGTCGGAGTAGAGCTTCCGCCGGATCGGCCACCCGTGCGTGTCGAACCAGGCCCAGATGGCGTCGAACACCCGGTCGGGGAAGAGGTGCACGTGCGCGTCGACGACCGCCGCCCCCAGCTGCGCCCCCGGGATCCCCTCCCCGTCCGGGTCGTCGAGCGAGGCCCTCTCCGGCACGAACATCCCCCCGTACTAGCACGCTTTCTTGACTTGCCCCTCCCGTCCGTTAGGATCCTCGGCCGTTCCGAGAGGAACGTCTTCCCGCGTAGCTCAGTTGGTAGAGCAGGTGACTGTTAATCACCGGGCCAGAGGTTCGAGTCCTCTCGCGGGAGCCATATCGTCGCCTTTCAAACCAGGCGACCCGTTGTTCAACCAGAGCCCCG
>CAYJRR010000080.1:18362-20852 GCA_964372275.1 uncultured bacterium | reverse complement strand
GCGTGTAGCTGTTCTTCGGATAATGGATCGAGGTCCAGCCGCGCTTCTTCGCGAGCGCCTCGTAGACGTGTCCGCGGTAGAGGATCGTGGTCGGCGCGTAGAGGTCGTCGTCCTCCGGCGCCGGCGACAGATGAATCACCGGCAGACCGAACTCCTGCTCGTATCGGATCGGGTCGACGAGCGGGACGTTTTCGGGATGCTCCCAATGATCGGTGACGGCGACCGTCACCTCGCCGTCCTCGGCCGTCTCCGGGAGGTGGATCCGTACGTGCCACGTCGCGGCGTCGGCGAGCCCGGTGGTCCACGAGAACCGGCCCGCGACGGGATCGAACGTCGCCCCCGGCGGAAAGGGGGAGATCTCCGGCGTCAGCCCGTCGAGTGTGCGCCCGGTGGCGCAGGTCACCGTGAAGAACGCCGTCTCCCCCTCGAGGACGGCGAGCGTTCCGGAGGCGGTCGGCGCGCACGGCGCCGGCGGCTCGGTCGCGGTCGGCGTCGGCGTCGGATCGTTCGTCCCGTTCGGCTCCACCGGCGGCGAACAGCCGGCGGCGAAGGTGGCGGTGAGAAGGGCGGCGGGAAGGGTGGAGCGCAATCGTCGTCGTGGCATCGGCAGTAGAGTCCCGCGCGGGCGCGCGAAGGATCCTCTTCGACCGGCACCTGCCCACCGGGTCGAAGGCGCGCAACTCGAAAGATCCGCGTGCGCCCGCAACGAACGCCAGCGAGCCGGTTCTCCTCGTTGGATTCCCCGGGGTCTCCCAATCCCCTCGGCGCCACGGCGATCAGGCCTTGAGGCGCATCCAGCGGAACTGGCGATTGCCGACGGTGCGATCGAGCGGTTTGCCGTCGGCGGTGTCGGCCATCTCGGCGAGCGGTCGGTCGATCGTCTGCAACCCTTTGAGGATCACCCAAGCTTTGGCGTCGGCCACTCCGGAGGCGGCCCATTGCTCGCGCATCTCCGGCGCGAAGTCTCTCCGGGCGTCGACGCGTACGATCTGCGCGTCCGCCAGGACGGTGCCGCCGGCCTCGAGGAGAATGCGGCTCCCCTCCGCGCGAGCGGCCGGCTTCATCCTCGTCGGAAGGAGAGCCAGCTTGTGGGGGCTGTTCGTCGACTGTTCGTTCAGGAGACGCATCGCCTCTTCCGGGGCGGGGAAGCCGGGACCCGACTCCCCCAGGCGGATCATCAGTACCTCGGACGCGGAACCCTCGGGGACGCTCATGGCGACCGGAGGATAGTGGTCCTCCCTTGACCGTGTCGAGACGTTCGATCGATCGTCGCCGTCGATGGGTGACGACCGGACGATTCCGCAGCCTCGATTCGAAAACCTCCTCCATGCCGATCCATTCGGATGGCGCGCCTTCCAGGCGTGGATCGGCTCGTCGTACGACGCGGTCCGACCGCACCTCGAGCGGCTCGGGAGAAACGCCGCGGCCGCCGTGCCACTCGCCGCGCGCGCCGACCGGGAGTCTCCGAGGCTCGTCACGCACGATCCGGCGGGTTCCCGGATCGACCGGGTCGTCTACCATCCCGACTACCAGCGGATGGAGGAGCTCTCCTACGGCGCGGGGATCGTGTCGATCAAGTACGATCCGGCGTTCCTCGCCGCCCATCGGCCGCGACGGCACCTGGTCGGTTTCGGCGGCGCCTATCTCTTTGGTCAGGCGGAGCTGGGCCTGGCCTGCCCGATCTGCATGACCGACGGCGCGGCGCGCGTGCTGGAGAGGTTCGGAGAAGGGGCGGCGGCGCGGGAGGCGCTTTCGCGGCTGACCACCTCCGACCTCTCCCGCCTGTGGCAAGGGGCGATGTTCCTGACCGAGAAGCAGGGTGGTTCGGATGTCGGAGCGAACCGAGTCACGGCGGAGGAGGCTCCGGCGGGAGCCCCCTCAACGAGCGCGACCGCCGGGGACGGCCGCTGGCGGCTGCGAGGCGACAAGTGGTTTTGCTCGAACGTCGACGCGGAGGCGATCCTCGCGCTGGCGCGGATGCCCGGCGGACCTCCCGGGACGAAGGGCCTCGGTCTGTTCCTGGTGCTGCGCCACGACCCCGAAGGAAACGACCGTACGATCGTGGTGCATCGCTTGAAGGACAAGCTCGGCGTTCGGTCGATGCCGACGGGGGAGGTGACGTTTGACGGCACCGTCGGACACCTCGTCGGCGGGGTCGGCGAAGGCTTTCGGCGGATGGCGGAGATGCTCAACCTCTCGCGCCTCTACAACGCGTGCGCCAGCGTCTCGGGGATGCGGCGCGCGACGCTGGAAGCGCTGGCCTACGGAGCCGAGCGGCGCGCCTTCGGTCGCACGCTGCGCCATCTCCCGCTGTGGCGCTCGTGCATGGCCGATCTGGTGGCCGAGACGATCGGCGCCTTCTGCGCCACCTTCGACGCGGTGCGGGGGCTCGACCTTGCCGACGCCATCGCCGCGCCCGGCGGCGAAGCGGTGGGGCGGTCGGCGACCGCTCGCATTCGGGCGCAGATCCCGATGGTGAAGCTCCTCTAC
>CAYJRR010000080.1:0-18352 GCA_964372275.1 uncultured bacterium | reverse complement strand
CGGGCGGCTGTCCGTGAACGTGGTGAGCGAGGCGATGGAGGCGATCGGCGGCAACGCCTACGTCGAAGAGAGCGTGCTGCCGAGGCTTCTGCGCGATTGCCAGGTTCTCCCGATCTGGGAGGGCACCTCCAACGTGCTGGCCCTCGACGTCCTCCGGGCGGTCCGGAAGGAGGAGGCGGGACCGGCGCTACTCGATCGGATCGCACGGGCGCTCGACGCGACCCCGTCGGGCCCCGAGGCCGCGGCGTTGGCCGACGAGGTGCGCCGGCGGCTGGACGAGGACCGGCGATCGCTCGCCGGGATTGCGACATTGGGCGACGACGACGCCGCGCGCGCGATCCGTCCCTGGATCGACTGCACCGGCCGGACGCTAACCCTGGCGCTGCTGCTCGAGAACGCCGCGCATTCCACCCTGCGCGACGCATCGCTGGCCGCCGGCCGCCGGCTGCTATGCCGACCGTCGGCGTCGCTCGTTGCGGGCGCCAGCCACGCCGCCGGTCTGGAAACGACCGAGGAACCCCTCCTCGCCGCCGCCTTCGCCGGCTGACGATTCGGGCCGGCCGCGCGGCCACGACCCCTTCCCCGTCACCCTCCTCGCTCCTCCTCCTCCTCCTCCTCCTTTCCGCTCCTCCTCGAGGAGCAGCGTAGAGGAGAAGGAGCAGGGGGAAGATTCGAGGAGAAGGAGAAGGAGGAGCGAGGGAGAAGGGGAGGGAAGGAAGGGGACCGTCGCGAGAGCGGAAAGAAAAGAGCCCGGGGCGGCAGCGCCGGCCCGGGCTCTCGAACGGCTCAAAAAAAAACAACGCGGTGGAAGAGGTCGAACCCGCCGGGCCCCTTCAGAGGTGTGAGCCGGACGATGGGCGGCATCGCGCGGCTGCAGCGCGCAACCCGGCGCTTCCGCGAGATTGGGCTCCCGTCCAGAGGTTCCGCGTCGAAGTCGATAGGCCCTCGGAGCTGGAAGTAGCTCTTCGGTCCTCCCCGTTCGACCCGCGCCGTTTCCGGCGCATCAGGCCCTTCGGGTCTTCTCGTCCCGACGTCGCCGCCCGGTTTTACCCGGACGACTCTCCTCTCTTCGGGTTGCCGCTCTCCTCGAAGCGTCAACCACCGTACGACCGCTCCCGCCCGAAGGCGGAAGCACCTCTCCTGGGGTTCCGTCCCCTACAGCGCTCGACAGAAGTGGGTACCCGCATCGTCCGGAGATTCCGACCTCCGGTCGCGTCCCGCCCGCAGGGTTTCACACCCTCTCGACGGCTTGCATCACCCACGACCCTGCAGGGCTTGTTTCATCCCCGCTGCGCTCTTGGGGTTCCCCCGGACCTTCCGCGCTCGCCGAGGCCTTGCGGCCAAGGCAGGGCGACGGACGCCCGGGTCTCCTCTTCGGGGCGTTCCCCCCTCCGGCGATGGATCCGTGTTGGCGGATCCTCCTCTCGTTCGTCGATCGATGCCCGACCACTCGCGAAGCGGGTTCCGAACGGCGATGCAGAGTCTCGATCACCGGAAGATCGGTTTGCCGGATCGCGACCGGCCACCGGCCCCCTTGAGGTTCTTGGCCGACGTTCAAGGCTCGTGGACGCGGAACGACTACCGGGCTTCTGGGTTGCCCCTCGATCCTCCGGCCGGCGTCGCCGCCTGCCTTCCGATCTCTACGAAACCTTTCGCGTTCCTACCTTACGGCTCCACGAGTCTCACGTCCCTGCCGCGGACCCGACAACCAACCGCGTTGTCGACTGGAGTAATAGCAGCCGACGTGCCAGAGGAATCGGCGTCGTAGCGCGCCCGTCGTCAACGGCAAAAAGTCTCGTGAGGACGGGAACTCGTACGGCCATCCACAGAGCATCCCCATTTCATCCGCCGTTGGATGCACAGGCCGCGCGACCAGATCGTCGACAGCGATCGCAGATCGATGCGCCGAAGGGCGATCGGCGCAGGCGCTGCGGCGCACGCATGATCCGTCGAAGATTCAGCCGGTCTCGCGACAGCCTGTCGCGCCGCGTGCGGTGACCACGGCCCTATCGCCGCTGGCGTCGGCGGAACGCCAGGACGGCGGCGACCGCCATCCACCACAGCCCACCGGTCGCTCGTGCCGGTGCCGCCGCCACGCGGCAGCCGAATCCACCGGCCCGCTCGGCCGACGTGTCGACGACGAACTGCTCCGGCGCCGACCATTCACCCACGCCGCCGCGCGCGTCACGGGCACGGACGCGCCAGACATAGACGCCGGAGACGAGCGGCTCCGCCGACGGCGTGAAGCGGGTGCGCGACGTTCCCTCCTCGACCCCGTCGATCGACGCAACGACAGGCCCGTCGACGTCGCCGACGCGCACTTCGAAGGCGTACGAGAGCGGGTCCGCTTCCGGATCGACCGCGTTTCGGACCGAGAGGGTGGGCGTCGCGGTCGTGACCGTCCGATCGTCCGTCGGATCGAGGGCGACGGCACGACCGGGCGGATCGTTGCGACGGTCGACGAACAGGCGGCCGACGCTCCATCCACTCGATGCTCCCCCGTCGGTGAGTCGGGCGCGCCATCGGTACCGGCGGTTCTCCTCCAGCCCCGTCGGGGACCACGCCGCGCCGCCGTCTGCGTCGACGGGGACGGCCTCCGAAACGGCGAGCGGCGTCCCGGCGGACGACGCTCCGTTCCCCGGTGCGGCGGGGTCGAGCTCGAAGACCGCCCACAGCGGATCCCCGTCGGGATCGGGCAGCGCGTGGATCGACAGCGTGACCGTCTCGCCGGACACCGTCAGATCGGACGGCACGGTCAGGACCGGTGCCTCCGGCGGGAGGTTCTTTCCGTCGACGGCGAAGACCCGCTCGTCGCTCCAGCGCACCGCGCCGTCCGGGTCGGCCGCTGCGACGCGCCAGCGATAGCGGCGACCCTCGGCGAGAACGGCGTCGGACGTCCAGCGCGAGCCGACCTCGTCTCCGGCGAGCCAGGCGGAGGCGGCGATCGGGGCCGAGGCCGGCTCGTCGGGCCGCAGTTCGTAGCGGTAGAGAAGGAGTTCGTCGTCGACGTCGAATGCAGGACCGGCGGCGAAGGTGGGGACCCGGTCGGGGACGCGTGCGCCGTCCAGCGGGAAGCTCTGCCGGGGAGCGGCCGGCGGGTCGTTCTCGGGATTGAAGAACAGTTCGCAGGCCTGCCGCCAGGGACCGTGCCGCGTTCCGTCGGTGGTCCGCACGCGCCACGCGTAGCGGCGGTCGTCCTCCAGGTCGACGCCTCCGAGGCGGAGCGTGGTTCGGCCGCCGGCGCCGGCGGCGACCACCTCTTGGTGCAGCAGCTGCTCGAGCGATTCGTCGGCGAAGAGCTGGAACTGGTACCGGTCCGGCGCCGGCTGCAGGCCCTCCGCCGGGTCGTTGGCGGCGACGAGCTCCACCTCGCGCGTCCGGACCTCCGGATCGGCGCGGCGCGAGGCGACGGCGGCGGCGGAGCTCGGTCCCGGCAGTCCGGTCGAAGGATCGACGCGGTCGGTGACGGTCAGGGCGACGAGGGCATCTCCGGCGCCGCCCACGTAGTGGTGGACGCGAAGGAACGTTCCACCTCCCGTCACCACCTGCCGCTCGATCTCGGAGCCGTCTCCCCAGTCCCACCCGAGGAGGTACGCCGTCTCCGCCCCTTCGATCTCGTCCTCGACCGTCGCCGCGATCGCCAGCCGATCGCCCGTCGGAGTCGCCAGCAGCGTCCCGGCGAGCGTGACCGTCGGCGGCGGGTTCTGTTCTCCGCCGGAGGCCACGATCGCGTTGACGTTGGTGAGGGAGATCGTCGCGGTGTTGGAATCGAGCGAGCCGTCGTTCACGCGGTAGGTGAAGCTATCGGCCCCGGTGGCGGTCGCGGTGTAGGTCAGGTTCGGCGCCGTCCCGGTGAGGGTCCCCTTCGTCGGGGAGGCGAGGACGGCGAAGGTCAGCGGGCTGCCCTCGACGTCCGTCCCGGCGAGCGTGATCGAGCGCGCCGATCCGACGACGGCCGTCAGCGACTGGGCGTAGGCGACCGGCGGGTCGTTGATGGCATTGACGGTGATGGAGACGACGACCGGATCGGAGTTCACGACGCCGTCGTTGACGAGGAAGCTGAAGCTGTCGACGCCGTTGAAGTTCGCGGACGGCGTGTAGACGCGGCTCGCCCCGTTGCCACCGAGCGAACCGTTGTCGGGCGAGTCGGTGATGATGTAGCTGACGACGGCCCCCTCGACGTCCGAGCTCGTGAGGGTGATCCCCTTTGCGATGTCCTCGTCGGTGCTCACCGCCTGTGCGTAGGCGACCGGCGCGTCGTTGACGGCGGTGATCGTCAGCGAAACGGTCTTGGTCGTCGACTCGGCGCCGAAGCTGTCGGTCGCCTTGAAGGTGAAACTGTCGACGCCGTTGTAGTTCAGCGCGGGCGAGTAGGTCAGGTTCGGCTCCGTCCCGGACAGCGACCCATGGCCGGGAGCGGTGACGACGGTGTAGGTGATCGGATCGCCCTCGGGATCGGTGGCCGTGAGCGTGATCGCCTTGGGCGTATCCTCGTTGGTCGTGGCGACTTGGGCGTTGGGCGTCGGCGCGTCGTTGACCGGATTGACCGTGATCGACACCGTGGCGACCGCCGACTGCTGCGTCCCGTCGCTGGTGCGGTAGGTGAAGCTGTCGAGACCGTTGAAGTTGGGGTTCGGCGTGTAGGTGAGGTTGGGCTTGGTCCCGGTCAGCTTCCCGTTCGGCGGCATGTTCACCACCACGAAGCTCACGCTGGCGCCCTCGGCGTCCGATCCGGTGAGCGTGACGGCGACCGCGGTGTCCTCGTTGGTGACCTTGGCGAACGAATCGGCCGACGGCGGGTCGTTCACGCCGGCGATGTTGACCGTGACGGTCGCGACGTTGGAGTCCCCGCTCCCGTCGTTGACCTTGAAGGTGAAGGTGTCGGTGCCGTTGACGTTCGGATTCGGCGTGTAGGTGATCGCCGACTCGGTGTTCGAGGAGAGCGCGCCGAGCGTCGGATTCGCCACGACCTGGTAGATGAGCGGATCGCCGTCGCCGTCGGTACCGACGAGGGTGATCGCCTTGGGCACGTCTTCGGTCGCCGAGACCGTCTGGTTCTGCGCGACCGGGGCGTCGGGCACGGCGCCGACGGTGACGGTGACCGTTCCGGTTCCGGTGAGCTGCCCGTCCTTGACCTGGAAGGTGAAGCTGTCGACGCCGTTGAAGTCGGGCTTCGGCGTATAGGTGATGTTCGGCGCGGTGCCGGTAACCGTTCCGTTCGGCGGAGCCGGTCCGAGCAGGAACGTGACCGTGCTTCCCTCGACCGGGTCCGACCCGGTGAGGGTGATGCCGACGGCGGTGTCCTCGAGGGTCGCAACCCCCGGCTGATCGTCGGCGACCGGCGGATCGTTCACGGCGGTGATCGAGATCGAGATCGTGGTGTCGGAGAAGAGCGTCCCATCGCTGGCGCGGAAGACGAAGCCGTCCGGACCGTTGAGGTTCGCGGTCGGCGTGTAGGTCAGGTTCGGCAGCGTGCCGGAGAGCGAGCCCTTCGCTGGAGCGGGACCGACGAGGCTGTACGTGACCGCATCGCCGTCGGGGTCGGTCGCGGAGAGCGTGATCGCCGTCGGAGTGTCCTCCACGACCGTCACCGCCTGCGCCTGGCCCGCCGGCGCGTCGGGGACGTTGGTGACGGTGATCGTGACCGTACCCGGCGTGCTCGACAGCGTCGGCTCCATCGCCTTGTAGGTGAAGGTGTCGACGCCGAAGAAGTTGGGCTTCGGTGTGTAGGTGCGGCTGGCGCCGAATCCGCCGCTGACCGTGCCGTTCGCCGGCTGCGTGACGATGGCGTAGGTGAGCGGCGTCGCCTCCAGGTCGAAGCCGTCGAGCGTGATCACGACCGGCGTCTCTTCGTTGGTGGCGGCGGCGACGGGATTGGCGGTCGGCGCGTCGTTGCGTCCCGCGATGACGACCGTGGCCGTCGCCACCGCGGAGTCGGCGGCGCCGTCGTTGGCCTTGTAGGTGAAGGTGTCGGTTCCGATCAGGTTCGGACCGGGCGTGTAGGTGAAGTTGGGTGCCACGCCGCCGAGGCTTCCCTTCGACGGGAGGGTCACGAGGGTGAAGGTGAGCGGATCCCCTTCCGGATCGGTTGCGGTGAGAGTGAGCGGCGCGGCGGTGTCCTCGATCGCCTGGAGCGTCGGAGTGGTGCCGACCGGCGGATCGTTGACCGCCGTCAGGGTGATGGTAACGGTGGCCGCCGCGGAGTAGAGGAGGCCGTCGCGGGTCTTGTATTGGAACGAGTCGGCGCCGTTGTAGTTGAGGACCGGCGTGTAGACGACGTTCGGGTAGGTCCCGGAGAGCGTCCCGTGATCGGGGGCGTCGACGACCAGGTAGGTGAGCGCGCTCCCTTCCGTGTCGGTCCCGCTGAGCGTGATCGCCACCGGCTGGTCTTCGTTGGTGGTGATCGACTTCGCGTCGGCGACCGGCGGGTCGTTGGTCGGAACGATGTTGATGGTGACCGTCTCGACGGACGACTCCAGGACGGCGTCGACGGCCTTGTAGGTGAAGGAGTCGGGGCCGTTCGCGTTGGCGGCCGGCGTGTAGAGGATCGTCGGCCCGGCCCCCGACAGGGCGCCCTTGGTCGGCGTGTCGACGATGACGAAGCTCAACGGATCGCCGTCGCCGTCCGTTCCGGCGAGGACGATCGACTTCGGCACGTCCTCGTTGACCTGGACGGTCTGCGCCGCGGCGACAGGGGCGTCGGCCACCGGCGTGACCGCAATCTCGACGATTGCAAGCGCCGAGTAGAGGACGGCGTCCTTCGACTTGTAGGTGAAGGTCTCGGTTCCGGACCAGTTGGGATTTGGCGTGTAGGTGAGATTCGGAGCCAGACCCGACAGCGTCCCGTTGGCGGGCGGCGTAACGATCTTGTAGGTCACCGCCGATCCTTCGATCGGGTCGGATCCGGTGAGGACCAACGGAATCGGCGTGTCCTCCGCCGTGGCGGTGAGGATGTCGCCCGCGACCGGCGGGTCGTTCACCGCGGTGATCGACAGCGTGAGCGTCTTCACCTCCGAGTCGAGCTCTCCGTCGTTGGCCTTGAAGGTGAAGCTGTCGAGCCCGTTGGCGTTCGGATTCGGCGTGAAGAGCAGGTTGGGAGGCGTTCCGGCCAGCGTCCCCTTGGTCGGATTGGTGAGTACCGTGAAGGTGAGGAGGTCGGCGTCGGGGTCGCTGGCGGTGAGCGAGAGCGTCTTCGGCGTGTCCTCCACCACGACCACCGTCGCCGCGTTGGCGACCGGCGGATCGTTGATGTCGAGCACCGTGAGCGAGACCGTCGCCGCGCTGGAGTACATCGCGGCCGTGTTCGGGGCGGCGTAGCTCCGGGTGCGGAAGGTGAAGCTGTCGGGACCGATGTAGTTGCGCGCGGCGCGGTAGACGACGTTCGGAGGCGTGCCGAGCAGGCTCCCCTTCTTGGGCCGATTGAGGATCTGGAAGTGGAGGGTATCCCCTTCCACGTCGGCGCCGGTGAGCGTGATCGACATCGGAACGTCCTCCGACACCAGGTACGACGCCGTCCCTGCCGTCGGCGGATCGTTCACCTGGAGGACCTGGATGGTGACGGTGGCAGGCGCGGAGTTGTCCCCGCCGACCGTGGTGCGGAAGGTGAAGCTGTCGGTCCCTGCGAAGTTCAGGTCGGGATCGTAGGTCAGGTCGGGCGCCGTGCCGGTCAAGGTGCCGTTCGCCGGCATCGTCAGCAACTCGAAGTCCGGCGGCGTGCCG
Source organism: uncultured bacterium (assembly GCA_964372275.1). GTDB lineage: Bacteria > CAYJRR01 > CAYJRR01 > CAYJRR01 > CAYJRR01 > CAYJRR01. The sequence goes on along the minus strand of CAYJRR010000080.1, from coordinate 10,633 downwards.
AGAAGGTCCGAACCGACGAGCGTCAGGTCGACCGGGACCTCCTCGTCGGTGATCACCGTCTGGTCGTTCGCGAGGAGCGTGGAATCGAGCACCGGGGTGACGGTGATCGTCACCGTGCCCGGCGTCGAGTTCGCCGCGCCGTCGTTGGCGAGATAGGTGAAGGTATCGACGCCGAAGAAGTTCGCGCCGGGGGTGTAGGTGAGGTTCGGCGGCGCCCCGGTGAGCGCCCCCTTCTTCGGAGCGGCGGCGATCGAGAAGGTGAGGCTCGCCCCTTCGACGTCGGAGCCGGTGAGGACGACGCCGACGGCGACCTCCTCGTCGGTGCTGACCGCCTTGTTGTCGGCGACGGGCGGGTCGTTCACCGCGGTTATCGTGAGCGAGACGGTCGCCACGTTCGAGTCGACGGAGCCGTCGTTGGCCTTGTAGGTGAAGCCGTCGGGTCCGGTGACGTTCAGGTTGGGGGTGTAGGTGACGTTCGGGAGGACGCCGGTGAGCGCGCCGTACGTCGGTCCCGAGACGAGCGTGTAGGTGAGGGCATCGCCGTCGGCGTCGGTGGCGATTACCGAGATCGCCGTCGCCTGGTCCTCGAGGAGCGTGACCGATTTCGCCTGCGCGACCGGGTCGTCGGGAACCGAGGTGACGTTGATCGTGACCGTTGCCTGGCTGCTGGTGGAGGCGTCCCGGACGCGGAAGACGAAGCTGTCCGCGCCGTTGAAGTTCGCCTTCGGCAGGTAGGTCCGGTTCGGGCCGCTTCCGGTGAGCGTTCCGTTGACCGGATAGGTGACGATCGACCAAGAGAGCGTGTTCCCGTCGGCGTCGGAGGCGCCGAGAACGATCGGCAGCGGCGTGTCTTCGGCGGTCGTGACTCCTTGCGCCTCGGCGACCGGCTTGTCGTTGAACGTCTTGACCACGGCGGTGACCGTCGCCACGTTGGAATCGAGCGTTCCGTCGTTCGCCTTGAAGGTGAACGTCTCCGTCCCGTTCCAGTTCGCGTTCGGCGTGTAGGTGAAGGTCGGACCGGTCCCGGTGATCACGCCGTTCACGGGAGGATCGACGATGCTGTACGCGAGCGGGTCCTTGTCGAAGTCGGTCGCGCGCACGACAAAGATCTTCGGCACGTCCTCCGTCGTCTTGATCGTCATCGGCGAGGCGACGGGGGGCTGATCGTTGACCGGCGTCACGGTCACCGTCACCGTCGCGACCGCCGAGACGACGCCGCCCTGACCGAGGACGCCGTCCCGGACCTTGTAGCGGAAGGTGTCGGGTCCCCAGTAGTCGGCCTTCGGGGTGTAGGTGAGGTTCGGGGCGGTACCCGAGAGCGTCCCGTTCACCGGGCTGGAGACCAGCATGTAGAAGACCGGGCTCCCTTCGACGGGGTCGGACCCGTCGAGCGTGATCGGTCCACCGGCGTCCTCCGGCACCGACGCCGCCACCGGGTTGGCCACCGGCGGGTCGTTCACCGCCGACACCGTGAGGGTGATCGTCGCGACGTTCGAGTCGGTCGTCCCGTCGTTGGCCTTGAAGGTGAAGGTGTCGGTACCGAAGAAGTTCAGGTTCGGGGTGTACTTCACGACCGCGCCGGTGGAGTTCACGGTGCCGGTGGTGACGAGCGAGCCGTTGTTCGGGGAGGAAAGGATGGTGTAGGTCAGGGGATCGCCGTCGACGTCCGCGGCGTAGATCGAGAAGGTCCGCAGGGTGTCCTCGGTGACGGCGACCGTCTTGGTCTGCGCGGTTGGAGCGCCGTCGTCGATCGGGTTGATGTTGATCGTGATGTACCCGGTCGCGGACCACTGCGAGGCGTCCCGGACACGGAACCAGAAGACGTCGGTGCCCCAGGCGTTGTACTTCGGCTTGTAGGTGAGGTTGGGAACCGTGCCGGACAGCGTCCCCTTCGCGGGCGTGGTCAGGAGCTTGAAGGTGACCGGGAACCCCTCCGGATCCGAGCCGGTGAGGGTGATTCCGACGTTCACCTCCTCGTCGGTGGTGACGGTCTGGGAGTTCGCCGTCGGCGGGTCGTCGATCATCAGCACGTTGATGCTGACCAGTCCCGCCGGCGAGGTGTAGGTGCCGTCGGTGCAAGTGTAGGTGAAGCTGTCGGGTCCGGAGTATTCGAGGTTCGGGGTGTAGGTGTAGTCGGGCGAACTGCCGGTGAGAACGCCGTTGGCGGGAAGGGTGTCGAGGGAGCAGAACGTCGGATCGCCGTCGCCGTCGGTTCCGATCAGGGTGATCGCCTTGGGCTGGTCCTCGTTGGTGGTGATCGACTGCGCCTGGGCCACCGGAACGTCGTCGACCGAGTTGATCGTCACCGAGACGGTCGCCGTGGGCGAGACGCTGATCCCGTCGTAGACGCGGAACTTGAAGCTGTCCGAGCCGTTGACGTTGAGGTTCGGCTGGTAGACGAAGAGCTGGCTGGTCGAGGTCGTCGCCCCTGCCGTCAGCGTCCCTTTCGTCGGCTGGAGAGCGAGGATGAAGTCCAGGCCCTGGGCGTCGACGTCGACCCCGGTGAGGGTGATCGCCAGCGGCGTGTCCTCGTCGGTCGTCACCGACTGTCCGTTGGCGATCGGCGCGTCGTCGACGGGGAGGACGTTGACGGTGATCGTGCCGGGCGCCGAGTCGGAGACGCCGTCGTTGGTCTTGAAGGTGAAGGTGTCGGTCCCGAAGAAGTCCGTGTTCGGCGTGTAGCGGGCGATCGTCGTGGAAAGGTCGGCCACGGCGCCGTTCGCCGCGCCACTCGTCCGGGCAAAGGTGATCGGGTCGCCGTCCGGATCCCAGCCGGTGAAGGTGACGTCGATCCAGGTGTCCTCGACCACCGTCACCGTCTGGTCGGTGGCGATCGGCGGATCGGGGATCGGATTGATCGTCAGCGAGAAGGTGACGGCCGGCGAGTAGAGCTCGCCGTCGAACGCCTGGAAGGTGAAGGAGTCGGTACCCCAGAAGTGCGCGTTCGGGGTGTAGGTGTAGGTTGGCGAGGAGCCGGCGAGCGCGCCGTTGGTTGGGGAGACGACGATCAGCAGTTGGAGCGGGTCGCCGTCGACGTCGGTCCCGGTGAGGGTCAGGGCCTTCGCCACGTCCTCGTTGGTGGTGTCGCTGCCGGGGGTGGCGAACGGCATGTCGTTGACCGGGTTGAGCGTGATCGAAATCAGCGCGGAGGCGGAGTTGAGCGCGCCGTCGCTGACGTGGAAGGCGAAGCTGTCGGAACCGTTGTAGTCCTGGTCGGGCTCGTAGGTGACGTTCGGCAACGTGCCGGTCAGCACGCCGTTCGCCGGCGGCGTGTCGATCGCGTAGGTGAGCGCGTTTCCATCGGCGTCGAAACCGGTGAGGACGATCGGCAGGTCGACGTCCTCGTCGGTCGTCACCGACTGCGCGTTCGCCACCGGCTGGTCGTTGACGGGCGTGATGGTGATCGTGAACTCCTGCGGTCCGCTGGTGTCGACGCCGCCGTCGACCGTCCCGCCGTCGTCGTGGAACCGCACCGTGACCGTCACGACGCCGTTCAGATTGGCGGCCGTGGTGAACGTCAGGTTGCCCGCGGAGTCGATCGTCGGACCGGCGCTGAAGAGACTGGGATTTCCGGCGGTTAGCGAGGCGTCGACGGTGGTGTAGCTGGCCGTGGAGAGCGACACCTGGAAGTCGACCGCCTGGCCGCTCTCGTCCGCCGGTCCGCGGCTGATCGACGTCGCCCAGTTGGGAACGTTGACGACCCCCGCGTCCTCGGCGACGGTCTGGTTGGCGCCCGCGACGAAGCTCGGGACGTCGTTCACCGGGCGGATCTCGATGGTGAACGTGATCGGATCGGTGTCGTCGTCTCCACCGACCGCCGTTCCGCCGTCGTCCTTGGCGACGACCGTCACCGTGACCATTCCGTTTGCGTCGGCCGCCGGCTGGAACGTAAGCACGCCGTTGGTACCGATCGTCGGGACGACCGAAAACTTCGCAGGCGCGGTGGAGTCGACGAGGAACGAGACGACCTGGGCGGCTTCGTCGGCCGGACCGGGGGAGATCGAGGTCGCCCAGAGGAGCGTCTGCAGGGGCGAATCTTCGGTCACCGACGGATTGGGGCCGGCCGCGAAGCTCGGTGGGTCGTTCACGGCGGCGACGGTGATGGTGAAGGTCTGGGTGCTGTTGTTGACGTTCGGCGGCGAGTTGCTTCCGCTGTCGGTGAGGGTCACCGTCACCGTGGCGACGCCGTTGGCCTGGGGAGCCGCGGTGTAGGTGAGGTCTCCGGTCGCTTCATCCACGTCCGGGAGGATGGAGAAGAGGGCGTCGTTGGTCGTCGCGGTGGAGAAGGTGACCGTCTGCGAGGCATTCTCGTCGCCGGCGGTGGCCGGCCCGGCACGGATGCCGGTCGCCCACCCGGCCACCGTCTGCGGCGCGGCGTCCTCGTTCACCGTCTGGTTCGCGCCGACGGTGAACTCCGGCGGATCGTTGACCGCGTCGACCACGATGGTGAACGTCTGCGGGTCGCCGGTGTCGACGCCGCCGTTGGCGGTTCCGCCGTCGTCCATCACGCGGACGGTCACGGTCGCCGCGCCGTTCTGGTTCGCCGCCGGCGTGAAGGTCAGCGTGCCGTCGTTCAGCACGTCGAGCGCCGCGAAAAGGGCGGGGTTGTCCGTGGAGACCAGGTAGTCGAGCAGCGCCTGCTGGTTCGCGCCACCGGCGTCCTCGTCGGCGGGGCCGGCATCGAAGCCGGTGGCCCATCCCACGACGGTCGCCGCGCCGTTGTCTTCGAAGACGGTCTGGTCGGCCCCTTTCACGAAGACCGGCTTGTCGTTGACCGGGGTGACGGTGATGGTGACGGTTTGCGGGTCGCCGGTGTCGACGCCGCCGTTGGCGGTTCCGCCGTCGTCCATCACCCGGACGGTCACGGTGGCGACGCCGTTCTGGTCGGCGGCGACGGCGAAGGTGAGTGTGCCGTCGTTGGCGACGTCCGGCTGCGTGGAGAACAGGCCGGGGTTGTCGTTGGAGACGAGGTAGTCGAGCAGCGCCTGCTGATTGGCGCCGCCGGGGTCTTCGTCGGCGGGACCGGCGTCGAATCCGGTGGCCCATCCGGCAATCGTCGTGGCGCCGCTGTCCTCCAAGACCGACGAGTCGGCCCCCTTCACGAAGGCCGGCTTGTCGTTGACCGGGGTGACGGTGATGGCGAAGGTCTGCGGATCGCCGGTGTCGACGCCGCCGTTGGCGGCGCCTCCGTCGTCCTTGACGCGGACGGTCACCACCGCGGCGCCGTTCTGATTCGCCGCGGGCGTGAAGGTCAGCGTGCCGTCGTTCAGCACGTCGAGCGCCGCGAACAGGCCAGGGTTGTCCGTCGAGACGAGGTAGTCGAGCAGCGCCTGCTGGTTGGCGCCGCCGGGGTCCTCGTCGGCGGGACCGGCATCGAAGCCGGTCGCCCACCCGGCGACGCTGGTCACGCCGGAGTCCTCGAGAACCGTCTGATCGGCACCCTTGACGAAGGAGGGCTTGTCGTTGACCGGGGTGACGACGATGTTGAAGGTCTGCGGATCGCCGGTGTCGACGCCGCCGTTGGCGGTGCCGCCGTCGTCCTTCACCCGCACCGTGACCACCGCGGCGCCGTTCTGGTCGCCGGCGAGGGTGAAGGTCAGCGTGCCGTCGTTCGCCACGTCCGGCTGCGCCGCGAAGAGGCCCGGGTTGTCGTTCGAGACGAGGTAGTCGAGCAGCGTCTGTTGGTTGGCGCCGCCGGCATCCTCGTCGGCAGGTCCGGCGTCGAAGCCGCTGGCCCACCCGGCGACCGTGGTGGAGCCGCCGTCCTCCAGCACCGACGCGTCGGCCCCCTTGACGAAGGAAGGCTTGTCGTTGACCGGGGTGACGACGATGTTGAACGTCTGGGGATCGCCGGTGTCGACGCCACCGCCGGCGGTCCCGCCGTCGTCCTGCACCCGCACCGTGACCACCGCGGCGCCGTTCTGGTTCGCCGCCGGAGTGAAGGTCAACGTGCCGTCGTTCAGCACGTCGAGCGCGGCGAAGAGTCCAGGATTGTCGGTGGAGACCAGGTAGTCGAGGAGCGCCTGCTGATTCGATCCGCCGGGATCCTCGTCCGCGGGCCCGGCGTCGAATCCGGTGGCCCATCCGGCGACGTTGGACAGGCCGGAGTCCTCGAGAACCGTCTGATCGGCCCCCTTCACGAAGGAGGGTTTGTCGTTGACCGGGGTGACGACGATGGTGAATGTCTGCGGATCGCTGGTGTCGACGCCGCCGCCGGCCGTTCCGCCGTCGTCCTGAACGCGCACGGTGACGACGGCGGAACCGTTCTGATTCGCGGCGATGGTGAACGTGAGCGTGCCGTCGTTGGCGATGTCGGGCGGAACCGAGAACAGTCCGGGGTTGTCGTTCGACACGAGGTAGTCGAGGAGTGCCTGCTGGTTGGCGCCGCCCGGATCCTCGTCGGGCGGCCCGGCGTCGAAGCCGGTGGCCCATCCCGCGACGGTCGTGGCCGCCGAATCCTCGAGCACCGTCTGATCGGCCCCTTTGACGAACGTCGGCTTGTCGTTGACCGAGTTCACGGTGATCGTGAAGGTCTGCGGGTCGCTGGTGTCGACTCCGCCGCCGGCGGTCCCCCCGTCGTCCTGGACGCGGACGGTGACGACGGCCACGCCGTTCTGGTTGGCGGCGACGGCAAAGGTCAGCGTGCCGTCGTTGGCGACGTCCGGCTGCGTGACGAACAGACCGGGGTTGTCGTTGGAGACGAGGTAGTCGAGCAGCGCCTGCTGGTTGGCACCGCCCGGGTCCTCGTCGGCGGGCCCGGCGTCGAAGCCGGACGCCCATCCCGCGACCGTCGTTGCCGACGCGTCCTCGAGCACCGTCTGGTCGGCTCCCTTGGCGAAGGTCGGCTTGTCGTTGACCGAGTTCACCGTGATCGTAAAGGTCTGCGGGTCGCTGGCGTCGACGCCGCCGCCCGAGGTCCCTCCATCGTCCTGGACGCGGACGGTGACGACGGCCACGCCGTTCTGGTTGGGGGCGGCCGCAAAGGTCAGCGTGCCGTCGTTGGCGACATCGGGCGGCGTCGAGAAGAGGGCCGGGTTGTTGCTGGAGACGAGATAGTCGAGCAGCACCTGTTGGTTCGCGCCGCCGGCGTCCTCGTCGGAGGGCCCGGCGTCGAAGCCGGTGGCCCAACCCACGACCGTCGTCGCGCCGCTGTCCTCCGCGACGGTCGCGTCGGCCCCCTTCACGAACGACGGCTTGTCGTTGACCGGGGTGACGACGATGTTGAAGGTCTGCGGGTCGCCGGTGTCGACGCCGCCGCCGGCCGTTCCGCCGTCGTCCTTGACGCGGACGGTCACGACGGCGGAGCCGTTCTGGTCGCCGGCCGGCGCGAAGGTCAGCGTCCCGTCGTTCAGTACGTCGAGCGTCGCGAAGAGCGAGGGGTTGTCGGTGGACACCAGGTAGTCGAGGACCGCCTGTTGGTTGGCGCCGCCCGCGTCTTCGTCGGGGGGGCCGGCGTCGAAGGAGGTCGCCCAACCCGCGACGTTCGTCGTTCCGCTGTCCTCCAACACCGTCCGGTCGGTTCCCTTGACGAAGGAGGGCTTGTCGTTGACCGGGGTGACGGTGATGGTGATGGTCTGCGGATCGCTCACGTCGATACCGCCGCTGGCGGTTCCGCCGTCGTCTTGGACTCGCACCGTCACGACGGCGCTGCCGTTCTGGTTGGCGGCGAGCGTGAACGTCAGCGTGCCGTCGTTCGCCACGTCCGGAGCCGCCGAGAAGAGGGCGGGGTTGTCGTTCGAGACCAGGTAGTCCAGCACGGCCTGCTGGTTGGCGCCTCCCGCGTCCTCATCGGCCGGACCGGCGTCGAACACCGCCCAGCCGGTGAGCGTCGACGCGCCGCCGTCCTCGGACACCGTCGGTTGGGCCCCCTTGGCAAAGGTCGGCTTGTCGTTGACCGGGTCGACGGTGATCGTCACCGTCGCCACGTTTGAATCCGCACCGGCCGCCGCCCGCGCCGCGTTGTCCCGGGCGACGTAGGTGAAGCTGTCGGTGCCGTTGAAGTTCGCGTTGGGAGTGTAGGTGAACGAGCCGCTGGTGCTGAGGGTCACCGTTCCGTTGACCGGTCCGGCCACCAAATGCGCGGTGAGGTACTCCCCGGGCTCGGTGGCGATGTCGGTGTCGGTGTCGTTGGCGAGCACCCCGGCCGCGGCAACGGTCAGTGGGATGTCCTCGTCGGTGCCATGGGCGTCGTTGGCCGCGACCGGCGGATCGTTGACCGCCTGAACGGTGATGACGAAGGAAAGCCAGCCGCTCTTGTCGACCCCCCCGTTTGCGACGCCGCCGTCGTCGGTGGCCCGAACCGAGACGGTGGAGCTGCCATAGACGTCGACGACCGGCGTGAAGGTGAGCGTTCCATCGGTGAGGATTGCCGGCTTGCCGCCGGCCGTGAACAGCCCGGTGTTGGTATGGGTGATGTCGATGAAGTCGACCGCCTGCCCGCTCTCGGAGCACTCGCCGACCGCGCAACCACCCGCCGTCGTGGGGCCGACCGAGATGTTGAAGGCGTGTCCTGCGATCGTCTGCGCCGGCGCGTCCTCAAGCACCGTGACGCCGCCGGCGAGCGTGAAGCTCGGGGCGTCGTTCAGCGACCGGATCTCGATGACGAAGGTCCGCGGTCCGTACTCGTTGTCGTCGCCCGGGGCGCCGGTGTTGCCGTCGTCGGTCATCACCACGCTGACCGTCGCCGTCCCGTAGTGGTGCGCCGCCGCCGTGTAGGTGAGCCGGCCGGAGTCGTCGACCGCCGGCTGCGCCGAGAACAGCGACGGCCGCGAGTTGGTGACCGTGAAGTCGAACCCTTGCGACGCCTCGTTCGGACCGGCGGTGATCCCGGTCGCCCAGTTGGCGAGGCTCTGCGGCGCGGCGTCCTCGTCGACCGTCTGGCTGGCCCCCTCGACGAAGAACGGCTCGTCGTTGACGGGATTGACGGTGATCGTCACGGATACCGTCGACGACTCGAGGAGCTCGGGCGTTCCGGTCTCCTTCGCCTTGTAGGTGAAGGTGTCGGTTCCGTGGAAGTTGCCGTCCGGCGTATAGGTGAACGAGCCGTCGGCCGCGTTGAGCGAGAGCGTCCCGTTCGGCGTCGTGGCGACGAGGACCGCCTGCAACGTGTCGTTTTCGACGTCGGAGTCGTTGCCGAGCACCCCCGGTGCGGCGACGTTGAGCACCTGGTCTTCGTAGACCGAGTGGCTGTTCGCCACGGCCACCGGAGCGTCGTTCACCGGGTTGATGGTGATGGTGAACATGCGCGGCGGGCTCTCGTCGTCGCCGGGGCTGGTCCCTCCGTCGTCGCGAATCACGACGCTGATCGTCGCCGAGCCGTTGGCGTTCAGCGCCGGCGTGAAGGTCAACGTCCCGGTTGAGGCGTCGATCGCCGGCTGGCCGGGACCGGTGAATAGCCCGGCGTTGTTGTTGAACACGACGACGAACGAGAGCTGTTGCGACGTCTCGTTGGGCGCGCCGGCGTACATCCCCGAAGCGAAGTTCGCGTAGGACTTCGGCCCGCAGTCCTCGTTCTCCGTCTTGTTGGTCAGCGAATCGTCGAACGACGGCTCGTCGTTGACCGGTTCGAGGGTGATGGTGAACGTCTGCGCCGCACTGGTGTCGACGCCACCGTTCGCCGTCCCTCCGCTGTCCTGGATACGGACCGAGACCAGCGCCGTGCCGAACTGGTTCAGCTCCGGCTCGAAGGTGAGGGTGCCGTTGGACGCGACCGCCGGTTGGCCGGCCCCCGGCTTGAAGAGGCCGGGGCTGTCGGTCTCGACGAGGAAGGTGACGGTCTGCGGCTCGGCCACCTCGTTGGCCGGGCCGGGAGAGATCGCCGTCGCCCAATTCGCGTAGCTCGCCGGCCCGCTGTCCTCGTTGACCGTCTTGTTCGGGCCCTTGGTGAAGCTCGGGGCGTCGTTGACCGAGCCGATGGTGAGGGTGAAGGTCTGCGGGCTGCTGGCATTGACGTTCGGCGACGTCCCGCTGCCGCTGTCGGTGAGCGTGACGGTAACGGTCGCGATGCCGTACGCGTCGGCGGCCGGGGTGTAGGTGAGGACACCGGCAGGGGAGATCGCCGGGCCGGCGGAGAAGAGCGCCGGATCGCTGGGGACGGTGGTGAAGGAGACCGTCTGACCGGCCTCGTCGGCGCCTCCGCCCGGACCGATTCCGGTGGCGCCGGTGGCGGTCTGCGCGCCGGCGTCCTCGGCGACGGTCTGGTTGGCGCCGACGGTGAAGACCGGCGCGTCGTTGACGGCGTTGACGGTGATGGTGAGGGTCTGCGGGGCGCTGGTGTTGACGTCGGGCGGCGTTCCGCTTCCTCCGTCGACGAGCGTCACGGTGACGGTCGCGACGCCGTTCTTGTGGGTCGCCGGCGTGTAGGTGAGGACGCCGGCGGAGGAGATCGCCGGACCGGCGGAGAAGAGCGCGGGATCGCTCGCCACGACGGTGAAGGCGAGACTCTGGCCGGTTTCGTCGGATCCGCCACCGGGCCCGATGCCGGTTGCGCCGGTGGCGGTCTGCGCGCCCGCGTCTTCGTCGACGACCTGGTTGGCGCCGACGGTGAAGACGGGCGCGTCGTTCACGGCGGTGACCAGCAGGGTGAAGGTCTGCGGATCGCTGGTGTCGACGCCGGCGTTGGCGATGCCGCCGT
>CAYJRR010000079.1:13859-21562 GCA_964372275.1 uncultured bacterium | reverse complement strand
CGCCGGACAGGCGGCGATGGCGATCCAGAACGCCTTCCACATCCGAGACCTCCGGCGCGACGTCCAGCAACTCAAGGCGGAGAGTGCCGAATCGGCGTTCGGCGACCTGATCGGCGGCGCGCCGGGGATGCGCGCCATCTTCCGCACCATCGAGAAGATCGCGACCACCGACATCACGGTGCTGATCGAGGGCGAGACCGGGACCGGCAAGGAGCTGATCGCCCGCGAGATCCACCGCCGCGGACCGCGTTCCAAGGGCCCCTTCATTTCGATCAACTGCGGCGCCATCCCGGAGAACCTGCTCGAGAGCGAGCTGTTCGGGCACGTGCGCGGGGCCTTCACCGGCGCCGTCGGCGACAAGGCGGGGAAGTTCGAGGCCGCGAACAAGGGGACCCTCTTCCTGGACGAGATCGGGGAGATGAACCCGATCCTGCAGGTGAAGCTGCTCCGGGCGCTGCAGGAGCGCACCGTCGAGCGCGTCGGGGAGAACCGGCCCCGATCCGTCGACATCCGCGTCGTGTGCGCCACGAACAAGGTGCTGCAGGACGAGGTCGCCGCGGGCCGGTTCCGGGAGGATCTCTTCTACCGTCTCAATGAGGTCGCGATCCGCGTTCCACCGCTTCGCGATCGAGGGGACGACGTGCTGATGCTCGCCAACTTCTTCCTCAAGAAGTACGTGAAGGAGTTCAACTCGCCGGTGAAAGGGTTCACCCCCGACGCGATCCTCGCCGTCCGCAAGTCGGCCTGGCCGGGGAACATCCGGCAGCTCGAGAACAAGGTGAAGAAGGCGGTGGTGATGGCCGAACGGCCGAGGCTCACCGTCGAGGACCTGGAGCTCGCGCGCGGCTACCAGAAGAAGATCCTCCCGCTGACCCAGGCGATCGAGGAGTTCCGCGTCCGCTACATCGACGAGGTTCTCGAGCTCAACAACGGCAACCGCACCAAGACCGCCCGCGATCTCGACGTCGACCCGCGGACGGTGTTCCGGCACCTGGAGAAGAAACGGCCGGGCGAAGACGGGGCGGACGGCGACGGCGGCGAGGCGGCGTCCGCGGTCGGGGCCGCGTCCGAGACCGGAAGCGCGGCCGCGGGCGGGGCCGCGACCGAGACCGAGTCCGAGGGATGACCCTGCTGCCTCGAACCACGCCGTCGTGAAGGTCTTCGGGCTCACCGGCGGGATCGCCACCGGCAAGTCGACGGTGGCGGAGATGATCCGGCAGGAGGGCCCCCCCGTCTACGACGCCGACCGGATCGCGCGGGAGATCGTCGTGCCGGGACAGCCCGCCTGGCGACAGATCGTCCAGACCTTCGGCCAGGAGGTGCTGAGGGAGGACCAGACCCTCGACCGCGCGAAGCTGGCGCAGATCGTCTTCCAGGACGCGGAGGCGCGGCGCCGGCTCGAGGCGATCACCCATCCACGGATCCGCGATGAGATCGGGCAGCGGATCCTCGCCGCCGCCGGCCGCGGCGCGTCGCTCGTCTTCGTCGATGCCGCGCTGATGATCGAGACCGGATGGGCCGACGACTTCGCCGGAGTGGTGGTGGTCGACTGCCCGCCCGAGCTCCAGCTCAAGCGCCTCGTCGACCGCGGCACGGCGGAGGACGACGCCCGGCGGCGCATCGCGAGCCAGATGCCCCTCGCCGAGAAGCGCGCCCGCGCCACGCACGTGATCGACAACGGCGGCGGCCTCGAGGACACGCGGCGCCAGGTCAAGGCGCTCCTCGACACGCTCCGCGCCGACCCGTAGCCGCGGCTATCGCCTCTCCAGCGCGTCCTTGGCCAGGATGTGCCGCTGGATCTCGCTCGTCCCCTCGCCGATCTCGGCGATGCGGATGTCGCGGAACAGGCGCTCCACGCGGGTCTCGGCGATGAACCCCATCCCGCCGTGGATCTGCACCGCGTCGTGGGCGGTTCGCATCGCCATCTCGCTGGCGTAGAGCTTGGATGCCGCGGCCCAGGCCGGGCACGAACCGACCTTCTCCTTGGTCCACGCGACGCGGGTCGCCATGCGCCGCGCCGCCTCGATCGACGTCGCCATCGTCGCCAGCATCGCGCGGATGTCGCCGAACCTCGCCAGCGGTCGGCCGAACGAGGTCCGCTCCTTGGCGTAGGCCAGCGAGTCCTCGAAGCAGGCCTGGGCGATCCCGATGCAGAAGTTGGAGATCCCGACCCGCCCCCATTCCAGGGTCTCCATCGCCAGCAGGAACCCCTGCCCCAGACCGCCGAGCAGGTTCTCCTCGGGCACTTCGCAGCCGTCGAAGAACAGCTCGGAGGTCGGCGAGCCGCGGAGCCCCATCTTCACCATCGGTTTCCCGACGGTCATCCCCTTGGCCGACCGTTCGACCAGGAAGGAGCTCACGCCGAGCGGCCCGGCCGACGGATCGGTCACCGCGTGCACCAGGAAGACGTCGGCGATCGGCGCGCTGGTGATGAACGTCTTCTGCCCGGTGATCACGAAACGGTCGCCTCTCCGTTCGGCACGGGTTCGAATCGCCGCGGCGTCGCTGCCCGCGTGGGGCTCGGTCAAGGCCATCGCCCCCAGGATCTCCCCCGAGGCGATGCCGGGAAGCCAGCGCCGCTTCTGCGCCTCGCTCCCGAAGCGGACCACCGGCGATGCGAACAGTCCGTTCGACGCGCCGGTGACGAAGAAGCTCGCCGGGCAGGCGCGGGCGACGATCTCCTGCGCCAGGCAACGCACCACCGGATCGGCCTCCTCCGACTGCCCGCCGTAGGCGCCGGGGATCGGGAGTCCGAGGTATCCGAAGCGCGCCAGGGCGCGCACGCTCTTCTCCGGCCAAGCCGCCTTCTTGTCGGCCTCGTCGGCATGCGGCGCCACTTCCCGATCGCAGAAGGCGCGGAACGAGTCGGCGAATGCGCGTTGTTCCTTGGTGTAGCCGAAGTCGATCACGAGATCCCTCCGATGACCGACTCGGCGATCGCGTCCTGCGCGCCGGGCTTGGCTTTCGTCGCCGCGCGGAACAGGTCGGTTTCGAACGCGGCGTAGATCTCCTCGCCGATCAGCAGGCGTGACAGCGCCGCCCACGACGAAAGGACCGCGTCGCACGCCGCCGACAGCGCCATCGCCGCCGCCTGCGCGACCTCCTCCCGGGACGCCGGCGCATCACTCGCCCCCGCGTCGTCCGGCGCGCCCGATCCGGCGAGGCCGCCGTCGAAACGGTCGGCGGCCCACGCGGCGCGGAGCGCCAGCGTCTGTGCGATCGTCGCCCAGGCCGAGGCATCGGCCAGCGCGCGCCGGACGTGCGGATCCTTCTCGGTCGGGAAACCGGCCGGGCGCTTCCCCTCCGGCAACCGCACGTTCTCGATCACCTCGCGCGTCAGACCGACGAGTCCGCCCGCCAGAAGCGCCCCTTCCAGCGCCGCCGGCGCCGTGGCGATCGCCGCCTCGGCGTGCTGGCGCACCGCGCGCAGGCTTCCCCGCTCGCGCGCATAGGCGTCGAGGAAGAGCGCCGCACCCACCCGGTTCGATCGACGGAGGATCTCCGGCACGCCGGCGCGTCGCCAGTACTCGGCGGCGTTCGCGGGGCTCAACGAGCGGCACTCGCGTCCGAGCCGGAGGCCTGCCTCGGCGAGCGCCTGCTGTTCGGGCGACGGGACGAGATTCATGGGGTCTCCTTTCGTGGCCGTACGACCGTCAGGCGGCGTGCGCCTTCGGGGACAGGCCGATCATGAACAGCTCGACCACCTGGCGCCGGACCCGCTCGATGTTGTCGTGGGTGGCCGGGACGAGCTTCAGCACCACGCCGGTCAGGATCGTCTCCAGCGACCCGATCAGGCAGATGGAGGCGAGGATCGGGTCGACGTCCTTGCGCACGTCCCCCGACTTCTTCCCCTCCGCGATCAGCTCGGCGAGCGCGGTGAAGCTGCGGCGGAATCCCGCGAGCCGGTGCTCGTCGAGCGCCTTCGGACTCCGCACCACTTCGACCACCATCACGCTCACCACGTCGGGCGCGACGCGATACGACTCGAGCATCAGCGCGACGCAGGCGTCCAGACGCTGGGCGAAGGTTCCCTCTCCGGCGCGGAGCCCTTCGATGGCGCGCACGAAGAACGACCAGTTCTCCTCGAAGATGGCGTTGAGGATCTCTTCCTTGTTCTTGAAGTAGTGGTAGACGAGGCCGTAGGCCACGCCCGCTTCGGTGGCGATGTCGGCGATGCGCGACTCGTGGAATCCTTTCCGGGCGAAGACCCGTGTCGCAGCCTCGCGAAGTTGACGTCGCCGGTCCTCCAGTTTGTTTCCACGTGCGCGCATGATCGACCGGTCAATCAATCGGGTACGCCCTTGTTCTGTCAAGCCGCATTCGTTAGCGTCCAAACGTGACGGCCCCCGTCGACCTCACCACGCCGGCCACGCCGCGCATCGCCCCCCGATGGGGGGCGCTCCTCGCCGGGACCGGGATCCTCGCCAGCCGCGTCGCCGGCTTCGTGCGCGAGCGCGTCTTCGCCCATTATTTTGGAAACTCCGACGCGCTCGACGTCTGGCGCGCGGCGCAGAAGGTCCCCAACCTGGTCCAGAACCTCCTCGGCGAAGGGGTCCTCTCCGCCTCGTTCATCCCCGTCTACGCCCAGCTCCTCTCGCGCAAGGAGGACGAGGAGGCCGACCGCGTGGCGGGGGCGGTCTTCGGACTGCTGGCGCTCGTCCTGTCGATCGTGGTGATCGTCGGGATGGCGGCGGCGCCGTGGCTGGTCGCGATCTTCCAGGCCGGCTTCCCGGCGGTAAAGCAGGCGGAGACGGTCGCGCTGGTCCGGATCTTCTACCCCGCGACCGGCCTGCTGGTGCTGTCGGCCTGGTGTCTCGGCATCCTCAACAGCCATCGCCGCTTCTTCCTCTCCTACGCCGCGCCGGTCGTCTGGAACCTGGCGATCATCGCGGTGCTCGTCGTCTTCGGATCGCGCGCGGGCGGCTATCGTCTCGCGGCGGTCGTGGCCTGGGGGGCGCTCGCCGGAAGCCTCCTCCAGTTCGCCGTTCAACTGCCGGCGGTCTTCGCGCGGTTGCGGAGCTTCCGTCCGTCGCTCGGGACGGGATCCCCGCACGTCGCGGAGATCCGCCGCACCTTCCTTCCCGTCGTCTTCGGCCGTGGCGCGCTCCAGGTGTCCGGTTACGTCGATCAGTTCCTCGCCAGCTTCCTTCCCGGCAATGCCATCTCCGCCCTGGGCTACGCCCAGACGCTCCACACCCTTCCGGTCTCGCTGTTCGGGATGTCGATCGCCGCCTCCGAGCTGCCGGAGATGGCCCGCGACGCCGGCGATGCCGAGGGGGCGCCGGCCCTCCTGCGCGCGCGCCTCGACTCGTCGCTCCGCCGCGTGGCCTTCCTGATCGTGCCGTCGGTCGCCGCCTTCCTCCTGCTCGGCGACTCGATCACCGCGCTGCTGTTCCAAACCGGGCGCTTCGGTCCCGACGACGTGCGGCGCGTGTGGGCGATCGTCGGGGCTTCGTCGGTCGGACTCCTGGCGGCGACCTCCGGGCGCCTCTACGCCTCCACCTTCTACGCCCTGCGCGACACGCGCACGCCGTTCCGCATTGCGCTCACGCGGGTCGCCGTGGCGGGCGCGCTCGGATGGCTCTTCGCCTTCCACGGGCCGTCGTGGCTCGGGGTCGACCCGCGCCACGGCGCGGCGGGGCTGGCGCTGGCGGGGAGCGCCGCCGCGTGGCTCGAATGGGGGCTGTTGCGCCGCGCGGTGGTCGCCCGGATCGGAGGGGCGGGGTTGCCGGCCGGCCTGGCGGCGAGGCTGGTCACCGCGGCGCTGGCCGGATCGGCGGCGGGAATGGCGGTGAAACACCTCACCGCCGGATTGACACCGATCGCCGGCGCGCCGCCGGTTCTGATCGCGTTCGGCATCGCCTACCTCGCGTCGGCGAAGGGGCTCGGAGTCCCCGAGGTCGCCGCGATCGCGTCGGCGATCCGGAGTCGTCTCCCGAGACGCTGACGCACGCCCGACCCGGGTCCTCCTCTCCCGCTCAGCGGGCGCGGCGACGACTCGACCTCGTCTCCGTCACTTCGTCGGCCGGGAGGGCCGCCTTCAGCTCCTCCGCCGTCACCGCCGCCGTCCCGAACTTCCCCACCACGATCCCCGCCGCGTGGTTGGCGAGCATCGCCGCTTCCGGCAGCGGCGCGCCGACGGCGAGGGCGACCGCCAGCGTCGCGACCACCGTATCGCCGGCGCCGGAGACGTCGAACACCTCGCGCGCGGCGGTGGGGATGTGCAACGGGGCCTTTCCGGGGACGAATACGAACATCCCCTCCTCCCCCTTGGTCACGACCAGCGATTCGATCTCCAGCGTGGCGAGCAGGCGCTCGGCCGCGCGCTCGAGGTCCTTGGCCGCCTCGACGTGGATCCCGGCGACCAGCGACGCCGCCTCGCACGCCTCCTTGTAGTTGGGCGTGATCAGCGTCGCGCCGCGGTAGGCGGCGAAGTTCTTGATCTTGGGATCGACCAGCACCGGCCGCTTCGCCGCGCGACCCATCGCGATCAGCTCGCCGATCAGCTCCGGCGAAAGGCACCCCTTGGCGTAGTCGGAGAGGACCAGCGCCTGGGCACGCGGCAGCACGGTGCGGACGTTCTGGAGCAGCGCCGCGCGCGCCTCGTCGGACAGCGGGGCGCGTGACTCGCGGTCGTAGCGGACGATCTGCTGCTTCTGCGCGATCACCCGCGTCTTCACCGACGTCGGTCGGCCGGGGTCGACCACCACCGCGCCGCCGTCGACGCCCTGGGCGCGGATCCGATCCCGCAGCAGCCGCCCGTAGCCGTCGTCCCCGACCACCCCGGCGAGGCGGGCCTTCGCCCCCAGCGTCCGCACGTTGTGGGTGACGTTCGCCGCGCCGCCCAGCCGGTGGTCGGTCTCCCGGACGTGGATGACCGCCACCGGCGCCTCGGGCGAGATGCGGTCGACGGGACCGCTGATGTACTCGTCGAGCATCACGTCGCCGACGACCAGCACCCCGCACGAGGCGAACCGGTCCACGTGGCGACGTAGACCGGCGATGCTTCGCTGTCCTTCCTGCATCGGAGGGACGATACCTCAGTTCGACGTCACCTTGATGCGGTAGGTGCCGGTCTTGGCCGCGTCGTAGTGCTTCACCTTCACGTAGAAGGTGCCGGCCGAGGGGGCGGTCCAGACCATCTTCGAGGACCACCGCTCGGCTCCGGAGTCGTCGTCCTTCTTCTTCTCCGCGCCGGCGGCATCGTAGAGGTAGGTGTAGGTGTCCATTCCGCCGGCGAGATTGGAGGTCTCGACGGTGTAGGTCTTCCCCGCCACGGCATCGAATCGGAAGTAGTCGACGTCCCCCGCCTGCTCGATCGAGCCCGCCACGCCGGCCGCCGTGAGAGTGTCCTCCGGACGGGTCGCGGCCGCGGTGTTCGGATGGTCGTCGCCCGCGGACAGCGCCTGCTTGGTCACCGCGATCTTGTAGCTGCCGGTGCCGCTCGCCGAATAGTGGCGGACCTTGACGAAGTAGGTCCCCGCGGCCGTCGGGCGGAAGACGACCTTGGACGCGTACTGCTCGACTCCGCCGTCGTCGTCCGACTTGAGCTCGGTGGTGCCGTTCGTCCCGAGGAGATGGACGAAGGTGTCGGCGCCACCGGACAGTCCCGAGGTGAGGATCGTGTATTCGGCCGACAGTTCCGCCGTGAAGCGGAAGTAGTCGACGTCACCCGCCGTCTCGAAGACGCCGTTGATCGGGGT
>CAYJRR010000079.1:0-13849 GCA_964372275.1 uncultured bacterium | reverse complement strand
CGAGCGTGTCGTTCGCGCCGACGCCCGAGGCCGAGTTCGGATGGTCGTCGGAGGAGGCCAGGCCCAGCTGGACGATCTCCTGGACCCGCGACCACTGGATCGGACTGCCCGTGCCGCGGCCGTTCGGATGCCAGATGAAGTCGGGATGGTCGGAGACGCTGCCGCCGGTCCATTCCGACGGACCCTGCACCGGGTTCCCGGACGCGTCGACGGTGAGCGTATAGGTGTAGGTCGTCTGCGCACTGTTCACGCCGACGTAGTTCGCGGAGGCGAAGTTCACCTTCCAGATCTTGGTGGTGACCTTGATCTTGCGGGCCACCCCCTCGACCGGGGCGCTCGTCATCTCGTAGCGGTAGACGGGGTAGTTCCAGACCTGCGGTCCGGCGTTCAGGTCCATCACCACCGGCTCGCGGCGGACGCCGATCCATTCGACCAGCGTGCGGTGGAAGTCGTAGGGGACGACGTCCTTGAAGGCCGCCGAGGTGGTGTCGTCCTCGGAGTCGTTCCGCGAGCCGACCCACAGGTCGAGGCCTCCGCCGTTGTTCATCTCCGTGAGGAGCCCCTTCTTGTCGCCGACGGTGAAGGTGATCCCGTTCCCGAGGCCTTGAACCTTCGGCTCGTCCTCGAGGATCGAGGCCGCGGCGAGACCGTTGCAGTGCCCCCACCAGCTGTTCTTCGAGTCGGTCGTCTTGTGGTTCGACTTCTCCCACGCCACCGAGCCCGGATTGGAGGAGCCGGCCGCCTGGACGTAGGCGTCGTACTTCGAGAGCGGGCCGTTGTCGGCGTAGAGCGTCGTCGACGCGCTCTCCAGCATCGGCCACCAGTGACCCGACCAGACGCCGCTCGCCTCGCCCGACGCGTTGGGGAGGATCCCCGGGTTCGCCCACGGCACGAAGCGGGCCTCGCCGGAGGTGGGCCAGCCCAGCGGGCGATCGGCCCCCTCCTCGGAGGTATCGATCGCGAAGACGGGCTCGACGGAGGTCGCCGCGTTGTCGGCCGACTTGCGGCGGACCTCGACCAGCCGCGCCGCCGCGCGGCCCGAGACGACCTGCGTGGAGAACCAGGGCTCTCCGTTGGACCAGGTCTGCGTGAGCTCGGTCGAGCCGCGGCGCAGCGTCACCTCGATTCCGTCCCCGAGGTCGCGCACCTGCTGCTCCACCTCGCCGCCGAAGCCGCCGATCCCTTCCAGCACGCCGTCGTAGGCGAACGAGCCGCTCCGGCCGTGGAAGGCGGGCCACCCGAGACCGATCAGCAGGTCGTCACCGACGACGGGGAATGCGTCGTGACCGAAAAGGTTCGCGGCGATCGTCTTCGCGCCGCCGCGGCGGTTGCGCGCCGACTCCTCGACGCGGACCAGCGCGCCGTCGTCCCGGCGGAAGTAGAGGGTGAGGTAGTTGTCGCCTGCCTCGACGTCGCCGACGACGACGCGGTGGACCGGCACGCCGTCGATCGTCCCTTCGGCGTTGACGATGAAGGTGAACAGGCGCTCGTGGCTCCAGTCGCCGGAGACCGAATCGCCGTGCTGCTGGCGAAGGGTCTTGGAGGCGATCGTCCAGGAGTCGCCGACCGACCACGACGGCCGGGCGAGGCCGCCGAGCTCGACGGCAACGGGTTCGCGGCAGGCGGTGAGCCCGGCGGCGGCGCCGCCGAGGAGAAGGATCGCTGCGAAACGAGCTGCGGGGTTCATGTCGGCCTCCCTGAAACGTTCCGGTGGGGGGCGCGCTAGAGCACCGTCGATGCCAGGACGGACGCGCTGCGTCATGGCGGCGTAAAGACGACGAGAACGGCGATCGATGTGACGCCGATCACGTCCGGCGCGGCGCGCCGATCGTGTCGTTTCGAGCCGAGGTGTACGATTTGATGCAGCGCATTACAGGGGCGGCGGGCGCGCCGGCGCTTCGTCCCCTACCCGGCCGAACGGTCGGTTCCGACCGAGGCACCATACACGAGCGACCTGTAAAGAGATTCCAGTCGCTCTGCCTGGGCGGCGGCCCCGAAACGCCGCACGGCGTCGGCGCGGGCCGCCGCGCTCCAGGCTTGACGGCGGCCGGCCTCCTGGAGGATCGAACGCAGCGCCGCCTCCAACGCGGCGGCATCTCCCGGTGGCACCAGGCGGCCGGTGCGTCCGTCGTCGACGAGCTCGGGAAGGCTTCCGACCCGGGTGGCGACGACCGGGATCGCCATCGCCAGGTATTCGATCGCCGCGCGCGAGAGCGCCTCCGATCCGACGCTCGCCACGACTCCGACGTCGAACGCCGACAGCGTCGACGGAACGTCCTCGACCGCACCGAGGAACAGGACGCGGTCGGCGATTCCGAGCTCCCGCGCCCAGACCCGGATCGTCGCCTCCATCCCGCCGCGCGGCGGACCGGCGAGCACCAGGCGGGTCTCCGGATTCCACCGGAGGAGCCCCGGCATCGCGTCGAGCAGGTGCCGGTGTCCCTTCACCGGCGCCAGCCGCGCCAGGTGACCGACCACCGGCGCGTCGAGGGGGATCCCCAGCCGTCCGCGGACCGCGCGGCCGTCGTGCGCCGCCGGATCGAACCGGTCGAGCTCCAGCGCGCCGTAGACGGTCACCAGCCGCGAGGCGTCGAACCCCTTCTCCAGGTACTGCCGCCGCACCGCCTCGGCGGTGACGATCGTCAGGTCGGTCCGGGCCAGAAGCCAGCGGTTGAGCGGACCGCGGCGCGGCGGGACCATCGTCCCGCGGGTGCGCACCAGGCGCGTCCCGTCGAGCCCCGCGCAGGCGAACGCGGAGAGCCAGTGCGGCGGCGAACGATAGGCGTGGACGACCTGCGGACGGAGCGCGCGAACGAGCGCGCGCGCCGCGGCGAGCCCGCGCGCGAAGGCGATCGGGTTCCCTCGAGGCCGCAGGCCGGGCAGCGTCCGCGTCTCGATCCCGGCGCCGGCGGCGCGGCGCGCCAGCGGCGTCCCCGCGGTGCAGGCGACGACGACGGCGTGCCCGCGCGCGCGAAGTTCCCGCGCCATCCGGTAGAGGTTGTCGGCCTCGGCGGCGTCGTCCCAGGCGTCCGAGATCTTGACGATCGACAGCAGCGCCGGTCCGCCGCCGTTCACGGCGCCCCCCCGAGGAGATCGTCGAGCGCGGCGATCACCGCCTCCGGCGACACCTCCCGGCCGAGACCGCCGACGACCCGCTGGTCCGGCAGGTGGGCGTAGCCGTACCGCTCCGGTTCCGACGCGGTGAAGATCGCCACCGTCCGGGCCCCCGCCGCCACCGCCACGTGCATCGGTCCACAGTCGGCGGTGACGATCGCGGCGGTCCCCCGTACCGTCGCCGCGAAGTCCCGCAATGGAAGAGGCTCGGCGATCCTCGTCCCGGGGATCGCCGTAAGTCGCTCCAGCATCCCCCGCTCGGCCGGGCCACCGAAGAAAACGACGCGCCATGCGTGTCCGCCGACGCCGGCGGCGAGGGCCGCGGCCACGCGCGCGAACCGGTCGATCGGCCAGCGCTTGTCCCCGCGGGCGCCGACGAAAATCCCGACCGACCCGGAGGGATCGAACCCCCACGCCCGCCACCGCGCGGCCGCCGCGCCCGCCTCGTCCGCGCGGACGTGCCACGTCGGGCGGGCCGGACCGTCGTCGGGTCCGTCGCCCGTCGCCGCGCCGTCGGCGCCGGCCGGCGGGTGGGCGAGGCGCCGGACGCTCCATACCAGGCGGCGGTGGACCGCCGTCTCGTGCGTCGACGGCGCCGGTGGCTCGATCGGGTCGGTGAGGTAGAGCTCGGCATCCCCGCGCCGATAGCCCACCGTCACCCGCGCGCCGGAGATCCGGGTGGCCGCCGCCGAGGAGAAGGAGAAGGTCTGCACGTGACTGGCGTCGATCGCCAGGTCGTACCGTTCGGCGCGGAGGCGGCGGACGAACGAGACGAAGCGGAGGGGGTTCGCCAAGAACGCCTTCTTGGGGGCGGCGAGGACGCGGTCGACCGAGGGATGGTTCTCGAAGACGACCGGGTAGGCGTCGGAGGTCAGGACGTCGATCCGCGCGCCAGGCCAGGCGCGGCGCGCGTCGTCGAGCATCGGTGTCAGCATCACCAGGTTCCCGATGCGACTGTCCTGACGGACGACCAGGACCTTCGTTACCCGGCCGGGCGGCGCCGGCGGCAGGCCCGGCGCCGGCGGCAGGCCGGAGGGCGGCCGCGGGAGCACGGCGCGAATCACGGCGCGCAGCGCGCGCCGCCCGAGGATCTCCACTCTTTTCGCGACGGACGGGGCCTGCACGGTCGAGGGGCAAAGACATGCTACAACGCGCCCCGATGGCCCGAAAGATCTCCGAGCGGCTCGCGCCGACCGACGTCGCGCGGTACGAGGCGACGCGGTACCGGGGGGACCAGAAGTGGATCGACCGCCGCGAGCAGGCGATCGTGCGCGAGCTCCTGGCGGCCGCCGCCGCCGGCCGGCGGGACCTGGTGGCGCTCGACCTGCCGTGCGGCTTCGGCCGGTTCTCCTCCGCGCTCGTTGAGATCGCCTCCTGGCTGGTCGATTTCGACCGTTCCGATTCGATGGCGGCGCGCGCCCTTGCCCGGGCCCAGGCGATCGGGGGGGTGCCGGCCGACGCCGGCGTCGCCGACATCCGCTTCCTTCCGTTCGCCGACCGGTCGTTTGACGTCGTGCTGTCAATGCGGCTGCTGCACCACCTCCACGATCCGGCCGACCGCGCGGCGATGTTCCGGGAGCTGGCGCGCGTCACGCGCGGGCACGTGCTGATCTCCTTCTACGAACGCACGCCCCTCCACCGCTGGCAGCGCTGGCTCTCCGGCGCGGTGCTCCCGAAACGGCGTCGCTCGAAGATCTTCTTCTTCGGCACGCCGTCGTTCCTCCGCGAAGCGACCGCCGCGGGGTTCACGCTCCTCGAGCTCCGCGCCCCGATGCCCGGTCTCCATGCGCAGCGGCTCGCGCTGCTCCGCCGCGTCACTTGAGCTTCAGCGCGACGAGCGTCCGCTTGATCCCCAGCGAGCGGTTGAGGCGCTTCCGCAGGTCGTGGAGCCGCCGGCGCCGGAGTACCGCCGCCTCCAGGCGCCGGCGCTCCCCGGCGTCCACGGCGTAGCACCCGACGAAGAACCGCCGTTCCGCCTCGGTGCGGCCGATGCGCGAGAGATCGGCGACGACCCGCCCGCCGTCGAAGGGGGACCCAAATCGTGTCCGGTTGACGTCGATCAGCACGAACGCGTCGGGGCCCGGTCGTTCCGCCTCCGCGCGCACCAGCACGTTCGCCGCGTTCAGATCGCCGTGGTAGACGCCCGCCGCGTGGGCCCGCCGCACGAAAGCCGCGAAGGCCCTCCACCATGCCTCGGCCTCCGGCCCGACGTCCCGCTCGTCGCGTCCGGACGCAGGCCCGTCCGGATCGCGCCCGGACGCCTCGTGCAGCCGCTCCTTCAGCGTCGTCGACGGCACCTTGCGCACGACGAGCAGGCTCTCGCGGAAGACCCCCTTCGTCCGGCGCTCGAGGATGGCGAGGACCGGCGCCGTCGGCACGCCCCGGCGCTCGTACTCCAGCGCGAAGGTGAAGGCGTTCCGCTCCTTCGACACCATCACCGAGTTGCGTACCAGCGAATGCAGTCCGCGCGGGCGGTAGCGGCGCACGATCCAGCCCGGCCCCTCCGGGGACGCGATCTCCACCACGGTGTTCTTCTTCGACCGCAGCAGGCGTCCGCCGGCCAGCGCCGCGGCCGGATCCTCCAGGAGGCGGGGCGGAAGGTCGGTCGCCGGAGCGCGCACCAGACCCCGGAAGGGCCCGACGACGACCGGCCGGATCACACCTTGGTCGCCTCGTCGATCAGCATCACCGGGATGTCGTCCTTGACCGGGTAGAGCAGACGGCAGGCATCGCAGCGGAGCCCCTCCCCGCCATCGCCCGTCTTCACCGGCTGGATCGCCCCCTTGCACTTCGGGCAGACCAGGATCTTGAGCAGCCTCTCGTCGACCGGCATCCTTCGATCACTCCTTCGCGGGCACGGCGGCCTCCGCCACCTGTCCCTCCGTGAACTTGTGCAGCACCGCGTTGATCTTCCCCAGCGGGATGTCCGACTGGATCTTGACCGGCATCCGCCGCGCGTCCTCCGTCACCCAGATCGTCATCTGGCCCTTCTTCTGCTCGACGCCGTTCAAGGTCACCCGCGGCTTCACCTTCAGGCAGTCGAACGTCCCGGCCGGCGTCTTCACCCGTTCCTTGCCGATCGCCTCCACCTCGAGCGTCCAGACCTTCCGGGAGACGAAGACGTCGCTCACCAGCTTCTGGCCGACCTTCAGGTCGAACGCGCGGAAGTAGTAGAGCATCGAGAAGGCGTCCTGGACGTGGGTCGCCGTCATCGGGAACTCCTTCGTCCCCTTCTTCGCCGGCTCGGACCCCTTCTGCCGCACGCGGTGGCGGGTGGCGATCCCTCGATCGTTGTCGATCACCCACCGCTGCAGGTCGTCGATGCTCCCCTCCTTCTGGTCGGAGACGAATCCGAGCGAATAGAGACCGACCGGATCGACCCACGACTCGCCGGCGTCCTTGATGCTGAAGAAGAGCGAGAAGGCGCGGTTCGACTTCGCCGACGCCTTCAGGTGGATCGCCGGCCGCCCCTCGAACGTGCCGCCGGTGTCGACCGTCATCGTCGCCTGTCCGACGTTGATCCGGTTCCAGCTCGCCTCGAAGGTGAGGGTCTCCCCGTGCGCGAACGGTGGCGCACTGGGCGTCACCTCGACGCCGTCGATCGTCGCCATCGACCGCGGCGTCCGCGCCGTCGGTGGGGCGATCATCGCCGGCTCCGCCAGCGGCGCGGCGAGGCCGATCGCGGCTCCACTCGCCACGCCGGCCGACAGGCCAGAGAGGATCCCGCCGAGGAGCGCTGCGCGCGCCGTCATCGCTCCGCCCCCACGACGCGATTGAGGTAGGCGTCGACCGCGGCGACGAGGCTTGGCTGCACCTCGTCGGCGCTCGCTTCGTCCGGGTCGCGCCCGCCGTCGGCCCATCCGTTGGTCACCCGTGTCGCTCTCATACCAAGCGCCTTCGCGCACGCCGCATCGGTCTCCCGATCTCCGACGAACAGCGACCGGCGGAGATTCAGCCCCCACTCGGCCGCCGCGCGGATCCCCAGACCTGGCGCGGGCTTGCGACAATCGCACGCCCGTCTCAAGGGACCGACGCCGTCGGTCGGGTGATGGGGACAATAGTAGATCGCATCGATTCTCGCACCTTCCGCGGCAAGCAGCGCTCGCAGCCGGGCGTGGATCGCCTCGAGCCCAGCCTCGTCGAGCTGGCCGCGGGCGATCGCCGCCTGATTGGTCAACACGATCACCGGGATCCCCGCCCCGTTGAGGCGCCGGATCCCCTCGGCCGCGCCCGGCACGAGCGAGATCTCGGACGGGTCGAGCACCGAGCGGCCGAGCTCGACGTTGGTCGTCCCGTCGCGGTCGAGCAGCGCACCGACACGGCCGGTCTCGCCAAAAAACTCGATCCCGCGATCGGTTCGGACCAGGTCTCCCGGTTCGGGCCGCGTCTTCCAGCGGCGGTGCACCCAGAAGTACTGCTCGGGCCGGCGGCGGACGTAGCCTTCGAGGAGCTTCGCCATGGCGAACGTGTCGTTGAGCGTCGCAACCCGCGGGTGCGGATGATCGGAGACCGGGACCGGATCGAACCAGCGGCTCGCGTGCGTTCCGTCGTCCAGGCGCTCGCAGAAGCCCGGCACCCATTGGGAGCGGGAGCGCCGCAAGAGGATCGAGAAGCCCGGCGTGCTGCAGGCCAGCTCTCCGAGGAACGGGACGAACAGACCGCGATGGCGGGCCATGTTCTGGTCCATGGCAAAGACCATGCAAGCTCCACCGTCGAGGCGCCGCGCGATCGCCTCGCCGGAGCCACGCGGCGGATAGACCTCGATCCCGGTGCGCGCGCGGATGGCGTCGAGCATTGCTCGCGCAAATCCGACGGTCGGGAGGCGGGCGATGATGATCCGCGGGATCTGGCGGGCGATCACGCCGAACGCCGACATGCAGGTCTCGAACGCCCCCAGGTGACCGGAGACGAGCACCGTCCCCTTCCCGTCGGCCCGCGCGCGCTCCACCGAGGCGGGGATCC
Organism: uncultured bacterium; assembly: GCA_964372275.1. Classification (GTDB taxonomy): domain Bacteria; phylum CAYJRR01; class CAYJRR01; order CAYJRR01; family CAYJRR01; genus CAYJRR01. Next base: position 5,773 of record CAYJRR010000079.1, on the reverse strand, counting down.
CTTCAAAGCGCACCAGCGCCGCCAGACGCGCGTCCGGATAGGACGGGATGGCGATCGCCTCGAGCAACGATCGGCCGAGGTGCACGAAGCTCCCGCGCACGATCCGTTCCCGCGAAGCGGCCTCGAGCTCCGGAAAGGCCCGCGCCACCGCCCGGCGCACGTGCCCCCGCCGGACCGGCACGACGCGGTACCAGAGGAGTCCGATCGCCGCCCCCAACCGCATCAACGCCGGCGTCGAGAGCGACGCCGCGAGGCGTGAGAACGCGCGCACCAGGAGACGCGAAAGCACGGCGCCGTTGCTTACCACGAATCGGAGGGTCCGCTTGACGTGGACCGGCCCGAAGGGCTACCAACCGCTCGCATGTCCGAGCTACGGAAGGACCCGATCGTCGGGCGGTGGGTGATCATTTCGACCGAGCGGGCCAAGCGGCCGAGCGACTTCAAGCCACAACGGCCGCACACCAAGCCCGGCTTCTGCCCCTTTTGTCCCGGCAACGAGGACAAGACGCCGCCCGAGATCCTCGCCTACCGGCAGGAGGGGACGGCGCCGAACGCCCCCGGCTGGCGGACGCGCGTCATTCCGAACCGATTCCCGGCGCTGGCGATCGAGGGAAAGCTCGATCGAAAAGGGGACGGGATGTTCGACCGGATGAACGGGATCGGCGCGCACGAGGTGATCATCGAGACCCCCGAGCACGACAAGAGCTTCGCCGACCTGTCGGATGCCGGAATGGAGGACGCCCTCTGGGCCTTCCGCGACCGGATCGTCGACCTGACGCGCGACACCCGGCTGCAGTACTGCCTCATTTTCAAGAACCACGGCGAGGCGGCCGGGGCCTCGCTCGAGCATACCCATTGCCAGTTGATCGCTCTACCGATCGTTCCGCGCGCCGTGCGCGAGGAGCTCAAGAGCGCGAAAGAGTACTTCGAGTACAAGGAGCGCTGCGTCTTCTGTGACGTCCTCGCGCAAGAGCTCGCCGACGAGACGCGAATCATCGACCAGAGCGAGAACTTCGTGGCGCTTTGCCCCTACGCCCCGCGATTCCCGTTCGAGACCTGGATCCTCCCGCGGCACCACACCTCGAACTTCGAGGACAGCCAGCGCCCCGAGTTCACCGAGCTGGCGCGCCTCCTGAAAGCGACCTTCCGGCGGCTCGAACGGACGCTCGACACCCCGCCCTACAACTTCGTGCTCCATACCGCGCCGATGCGGGAGCGAAACCTTCCTCACTTTCACTGGCACATGGAGATCGTTCCCAAGCTGACCTCCGTCGGCGGCTTTGAGTGGGGAAGCGGCTTCTACATCAATCCGACCCCGCCGGAGGAGGCGGCGCAGTTCCTCCGGGAGGTGAAGCCGTAGTGCGCGTCCTGCTCGCGGGGACCGAAGCGGTACCGTTCTCCAAGACGGGGGGACTTGGGGACGTGCTCGGATCGCTTCCCAAGGCGTTGGGGCAGGCCGGCGCGGAGGTCGACCTGGTCACGCCGCTCTACGGTTCGGTCGACCGGACCCGTCACGGCCTCTCCCGTACCAGCCGCGTCTACGACATCCCCGTCGGCGGCCAGGCGTTCCGCGCAACGTTGTGGCGCGCGACGACGCCGTTCGGAAACGCGCTGTTGGTCGAGTGCGATCGGTTCTTCAAGGGGAACGATCTCTACGACCAGCCCGACGAAGCGGCGCGTTTTGCCTTCTTCTCGCGGGTGGTGGCGGAGATGGCCCTCTCCCCTCCCGACGGCCGTCCGTACGACGTCGTCCATGCCAACGACTGGCAGACCGGGCCCGTCGCGGCCCACCTGCGCGTCGCGCGCGCGGCGAGCCTCGATGCCGGCCGCAGGCCCGGGACGGCGGTCCCCGGGACGCTGTTCACGATCCACAACCTCGCCTACCAGGGGAGCTTTCCCGCATCCGAATTCGCGGTCACCGGTTTGCCGCACGAGTCCTACTGGGCGTCTGCCGAGTTCTACGGCCGGACCAACTACCTGAAGCTGGGACTCATCCACGCCGACCTGCTGAGCACCGTCTCCGAACGATACGCGCGCGAGATCCTGGCCCCGGAGCTCGGGTACGGGCTGGAGGGGGTGCTCGCCGGGCGCCGCGAGGAGTTGTTCGGCGTGCTCAACGGCGCCGACTACGACACCTGGAACCCCGAGACCGATACCTTCCTGCCGGCCCGTTACACCGCCGCCAATCCGTCGCCGAAGAGCCTCTGCACGCGCGCGCTGCTGCGGGAGATGGGTCTGCCCCGCGGCGACAACTATCCGCTCGCCGGATGCGTCAGCCGCCTGGTTCCCCAGAAAGGGTTCGACCTGATCGACGCCGCGCTGGATCGCCTGCTCGACCGCGTGAGGCTGGTGATCCTCGGAACGGGCGAATGGAAGTACGAGGACCGCTTTCGGGCCTGGGCCCGGAAGCGGCCCGACCGGCTGGCGGTCCGGATCGGCTACGACGAGGGGCTCGCGCACCGCATCGAGGCGGGGGCCGACCTCTTCCTGATGCCGTCGGCGTACGAGCCCTGCGGTCTGAACCAGATCTACTCCATGCGCTACGGCACGCCGCCCGTGGTGCGCGCCACCGGCGGGCTCGACGACACCGTGATCGACGCCGACGCCGATCCGCTGCGCGGCACCGGCTTCAAGTTCGAGCGCTACGACGCCGATGAGATGCTCGCGGCGGTCGACCGGGCGATCGCCGCGCGGCGGGATGCGAACCGGTGGTCGGACCTGTGCTTCCGGGCGATGACCGCCGACTTCTCCTGGGCGCGCGCGGCGAAGCGATACCTCGCGCTCTACGAAAAGGTCCGCGAAAAGGCCGCCGCCGGGAGGTGAGACTCAGCCGATTTGGATCGATCGGTCGAGAACCCGCACCAGCAGCATCAGCGCCCGTCTTGCCGCCGACGCCTCCGCGTCTCCCAACTCCGCCAACGTCCGCTCCACGGCGTTCTCGACCGTCCCGGCGCTCTGCTTCTCGATCTCGCGTCCGCGCTCGGTGAGCTCCAGAGAGACGCGCCGCCGGTCGTAGGCGCTCGTCCTCCGCGTCACCAGCCCGCGCTCCTCGAGGCGCGCCAGGATCCCGGTCAGCGTGCTCGGATGCAGGTGCAGGATCTCGGCCAGCTGTCCGGCCGTGACCCCGGGAACGCGTCCCAGGATCCGCAAGGCAAGCCGCTGCGGTCCGGTGATGCCGAGCCTGGACTGCATCCTCTTCGACACCCTGTGAAGGCGGTGGTCGACGCTCCAGATGAGCCGCAGGAACTCGAGAGTCCGCCCGAGCGGGGGGATCGCGATCCGGTCGTCGTTCGGAAGAGTGTTCTTGGCTCGCATCGAGCGTGCCGCTCGCATTTCCCCGGAGCCTACCACGAGGGGCCCGTTCTCCAGGGTGGCGAACCGTTCGCCGCCTACTGTAGGCCTCCGAGCACAGCCGGACCGAACGGTGTGGTGCCGCCCGCGATCGCCGTACCCGCGGTCAGCGCGCCGGTCGTCTGGTTTATCGAAAAGACCGAGACATTGTTGGTGTTCTGGTTCGCGGAGTAGAGGAACTTCCCCGTGGGGTCGGCGGCCAGGCCGATCGGAGTCGTGCCGGTCGCCACCGCGGTACCCGCGGTCAGTGCCCCGGTGGTCTGGTTGATGGTGTAGACCGAGGCGTTGCTGGTCGTGCCGTTGACCGTGTAGAGGAAGCGGCCGGTCGGCTCGGCCCGGACGTCGTTGGGCGCCGTGCCAGCGGCCACCGCCGTCCCTGCCGTGAGCGCTCCCGTCGTCTGGTTGATGGTGAAGACCGAGACGTTGTTGCTGTTGCTGTTGGAGACATAGACGAATCGGCCCGACGGATCGACCGCGATCGAACTGGGCCCCGTGCCGGCGGCCACCGCCGTCCCCGCGGTGAGCGTCCCGGCCGTCTGGTTGATGGTGAAGACCGAGACGTTGTTCGCGCCGTTGTTCGCCACGTAGAGAAAGCGTCCGGTCGGGTCGACCGCCGCTCCGCGGGCGCCGGTGCCCGCCGCGGTGGTGGCGATCGCGGTAAGGGCGCCGGTGGTCTGGTTGATCGAATAGACCGACACGTCGTTCGTGCCCTGGTTGGCCACGTAGGCGAACCTGCCGGTGGGGTGGAAGGTCATGTGGCGGGGCGTGGTCCCCGCCGCGACGGCCGCGCCGATCGAGGTGAGCTGTCCGGCCGTCCCGATGACGAAGGCCGAGACGTTGTTCGAGCCGTTGTTGGTGACGTAGGCGAATCGCTCCGTCGGATCGATCGCCACCCGGAACGGGTTGGTCCCCGCGCTCGCCGTGCCGGCGGCGGTGAGCGCCCCGGTCGTGGCGTTGATCGAATAGACCGAGACGTTCGCCGACCCGTTGTTCGCCACGTAGAGCGTTTTCGGCAGGTAGCTCTTGGCCGCCGCCCGGCGGGAGATCGCCGGGGCGTAGGGCCCGTTCAGTCCGTAGAGCGTCCGCACCAGCGTCAGCGCGCCCGTCGACGGGTTGATCGAGAACTGGGAGACGGTGTTGGAGGTCAGGTTCGTCGCGTAGAGGAAGTCGGCGTTGGGATCGATTGCCAGAAAGGCGGTCCCGGTTCCGGCCGCCACCGCCGTGCCGGCCGTCAGCGCCCCGGTCGTCGGGTCGATGGTGAAGACCGACACGTTGTTGGAGCCGAAGTTGGCGGCGTAGGCGAAACGCCCCGACGAATCGACCACGATCGAGCGAGGCGAGGTCCCGGCGGCGACCGCCGTTCCGGGGCTGAGCGCGCCGCTCGCCGCATCGACGGCGTAGACCGAGACGTTGTTCGCGCCCTGGTTGGTGACGTAGGCAAAGCGCCCCATCGGATCGAAGGCGATCGACGACCCGGTGGTTCCGGTGGCCACCGTCCCCAACGCGGTGAGCGTCCCGTCGGTCGAATCGATCTCGAACTGGGCGACGTCGTTCGATCCCTCGTTCACGGCGTAGACGAAGCGTCCGGACGGCTCGACGGCGATCGCCCGCGGCCTCGTCCCCGCCGTCGCCTTGACATTGCCGGTCAAGGCACCGGTGACCGGGTTTATGGCGAAGGCGCTGACGTCGTTGGAACCCTTGTTGGCGGCGTAGAGGTAACGGCCCGTCGGATCGATGGCGACCGCCACCGGAGTCGTGCCGGCCTCGACCAGCGTCTGCTGTCCCAGCCTCCCGCTCGTCCCGACCACGAAGGCGGAGAGGACGTTCGAACCGAAGTTGGAGGCATAGACGAAGCGGCCCCACGGATCGACCGCGATCGCCGAAGGATTCGATCCGGAGTCCTCCATCCCCCGAAAGACGAGCTGACCGCTCGTGGCGGCCACGGCGTAGGTGGAGATCGCGTTGGTGGTGTAGTTCGGAACATAGGCAAAGCCGGCGCTCGGCAGCGGCGCCGTCACTTCGACCGTCGCCGTTCCGGAGACGGCCTCGAACTCCTCGGTGGCTTCGAATACGGCCGTGATCGTCGCCGTTCCCGGGGCGACCGCCCGGGTCAAGCCGTCCGCGCCGACGGTCACGATCGAGGCGTCGGACGAGCTCCAGACGACCGCCGCGGTGAGGTCTTGTGTCGAGCTGTCGGAGTAGTGACCCGTCGCGTGAAGCTGCGTCGCGACCACCTTGGGGACACTGACCATGGAGGGCGTGACCTCGATCGACTCGAGTGTCGGCGTCTCGATGTCGTCGTCCCCCTCGTCGGGTTTTGGGCGGCACCCGCTGACCACCACCGTGATTGCGATCAACCACGCCATGACTCGCGAGCGCCCCATCGTTCCTCCCCTCGAAACTCAGGAACATTTGGCGCCTG